>CAKZON010000068.1 GCA_937136425.1 uncultured Crocinitomix sp. | reverse complement strand
TCCAGTGTATTTAAACATTGCAAGACAGTTATCTTATCTTTCAGAGCAAGTGTAGTTAAGTACTGTGAGCAATTTTCCTCCGCTATCTCTTACAGTCAGATGATTTTTGGTCTCATAAAAACTATCGCAATTTGCATATAAATAACTCACATCCCAATTCAGAGACGTGGTGTGAATTCCATAGACGCTAATATTTGCAATTGGGTTATAATCATACAATAAGTTAAAGTCACCAGTATTAATATGATGATCCAAATAGGCAACAATTTCAGTAACTTTTTGCGTCTGAATTGGTATTTTTGAGGCTTCTACATTGCCAGTTAGTAACAATACTGAACCTAAAAGTAAAGATGTATTTTTTTTCACTGTTCATTCCTTTTTGTGTCGTAGTGACACTTTTCGTTAAAAACCGCCTCTATGTTGTGATCATCATAAATCAGTAATAAATGCAGCCGAAATATTGTTAATAAACATGGCATTAAAAGTATCAATTGGGTGTGTATAGAGTAAGTAATTTCCTGATTCAATAGACTCTCGAATAACAAAAATATTGGGGAGTATTGTGCCAATAATTGCAAGTATTAAATACGTTTTTTTCATAGTTCGCTGCTTTTGTAAAGCAAAGTAACAATGAAAATGATTAGCAGTCAATTGACGATCGTCAAGAAATAAACTAGGAAACTATTCTTTTGCGAATTCTGCTCAATGTTTCTGCAGTAATGCCTAAATACGTTGCCAATTGATGTTGAGGTATACGCTGCAAAATTTGATCATTTGATTCAATTAATTTGAGATAGCGTTCTTCTGCATTAAGTGTAATAAAGTTTGAAATAATCTCTTGACACATGATTAGTTCCTCTTCCATCATTGTTCTAGCTAAAAAGTCAAAACTTGGGTATAATTGAACAAGGTTGTAGGCCACTTCTGCTGTTATTATTGCAATGGTAGAGTCTTCAATTACTTGTAAATTATGCTTGGCCGGAATTTGTTTGGTAAAGCTTTCGTAGGAACTAACGAAGCTGTTTTCAAAATAAAAAAATGCTGTTTTTTCACCAACCTTACTATTGTAAAATAATCGAGTGCTGCCTGAGAGTATAAAGTAAAATTCGCTTGAAACATCCCCTTCTTTAAGCAATAATGTGTTTTTAGAAACCTTTTTAACAGGTACATGCTCAATCAAGAAATCGCGTTCTTCTTGACCTAGTGAAATATATTGCTCAAAGTATTGAATGAGATCATTGATCATAATAAAATTGGTATTAAAGCTATTATTTCGTTTTTATAATGCCGCTTCGGTATAATTCCAAAGCAGAATTTAAAATTTCCTCAAGCGTATTAATTGGAATATCTTCATTGGCATTTACACGAAAAATTTTCATTCTCGCTCTGTCGCCAGATTCAAGTTTAGGATGATTTAAATGTTTACCTTCAACAAATAGTACATAAGGTTCTTGCGTCTTTTTATCTGTCCATAAATAACAGCACATTTTGTTTTTATAGCAAAAGCATGGCATGCCATATTTGACCGTTGCAACCATATTCTCATCCCGTGCTAAAATGATATCACGCAGTGCAAGCAAACAACTTTTATTAGGTTCTGACTGGTTTAGGTAAAAGTGATCAGGGTCTTTCATTTTTGTGAGGATATTAAGTAAATTGTATCGTCTTATTTCCAACGAAAAGGACCTTGACCGCAGCAACCAATGTCTCCATTTGCATAGGCCTTTTCGTATTCAATATCGCTGGCAATAGCTTGTAATACTTCTTCTGGATTGCCCAATACGTAATCAATTGACATGCGTGTGAGATCCTCGTTTCCTATAGCAAAGGAATTATAAATTCGGTTTAATTTATATAAATGGCAAAACCGTGAACTCATTTCTAAAACGCGCATAATCAATGCAGCATCTTCCATTTTAGATAAATCAACAGTATCTTTTGCTGCCGCAATTTCTTTAAACGGCCCAGGTATAAATAAATATTCATATTTAATTATGCCATCAATTGACTGAAAAATCATGTTTTCAGATTCATATCTGATAAAATGGTTCCTGTAAACAGTAGATATTTGAAGTTTATATTGCGGTTTAATAATGAATTCCCCTTCTTCATCAATTACACCCCATAAAGAGTCTGCTTTAACAGAGGCATATTCACTAATAAAATTGAAAGCCAATTCGTATTTTGGAGCAATAACATATTGCCCACTCGTATCGACATAACCATATTTGCCTACTGTTGAATCTAATTTTGCAATTAAGAATTGATTTTGTCCCCAAGAGAAATTGACAACAAAAAGAAATATAACAAATAGGAATTTCATTTAAATTGTTTGAATTGAAATTACATATTGCGAAGAGGGCAACCAAACCATTTCGCTATTGGCGCCTTTTGTTGCTTGTTTGTAAATTTTAGACTGAACCCAATATTTTTTACTGTCAAAAACAAGAATATACGTGGCTTGACTTCGGGATTTTGATGTATGTGACGGACCTATTCCAGATGCTCCTTTTGAGGAATTACCACCAAATTTATATTTATCCTGCAAAATTCCGCGAATAACCTCTGCTTCTCCATTTTTTAAATCCTGTTCAAGTTTATATTGTTTAGCTGCAATAACAATAAAGGCTCCAATGCCAATAGTGTAAGCGGCATATTTTGCTGCATTGGGCATTTCATCTGATAAAGTAATTACCCAAATTATTAAGGCAGGAATTAAGATTGCAGGAAGCAGCATCCAATGAGCATGACGCATTTTGGTTTTTTCGGCTTCAGTAATTTGGCGGGTATGAATTGTGGTTTCAGTTGTTTTTTTGTCACGGCAATACATTTAATAAGCGTACTAAAGATAAATTAAATTCGCTGATCTAATTGCTTAAAAACAAAGAGATTTAAAATATAAGACCGCAATTGTAGCTTAACAGCGTATCCATAGCAATAATGTTTTGTTGATGTGGCCATTCGTGAGAAATACTGTAGCTGTATCTTGTAAACCCGCTCCATGGACCAAATAAAACTACGCTGACAAAAGCACTATTGTCATAAATTTCAACTTTTGGTTCGGGGTCAATGTTAAGTATTTTTGTTTTTTGATCTGCAGAAAAATTGTAGTAAAAATTGTCTTCTAATTCAGTAAGTTCCTTTAATTGTTTTGGAGATGTAATCAGTGATTGTTCCCCATAATTTGAATGCCAATAATTGCAATAATTGGTTCCAATTAAATTAAAAGCAATGAATTGAAAATAGCCCATTTTAGTAGGATTAATGTGAATCCCATCCATTGCATTTATAGCAAATTCATAGTCGATTAATTCTTTTGATAATGCATAATTATCGTTTATTTCAAATGTTCCATATAATTTATTTCGGATGCGTTCACTTGCTTTATTTCCTTTTTCAAAGCCTAGTAGTAAAATTCGGCCTGCATCTCCAAAATGTTGGTAACGTGATTCTAATGCCCAATTAGAATCAATACTTAATTGATCAAAAACAGTAAAGTAAGTGTCAAAATTTACATTGCATTGATATGCGTTTTTATTGTAAAGGTTTTCTTCTAAATAAACCGAATCTAAAATCAGTTCTAAACCATTAATAAAATCAGTATAGGCAGTGTCATTCCTATAGTTTAATGAATATGTTTTCGGTGGGTTAGTAACAACCTCAATTTGATTTGAAGTTACTTCAAAATCAGTTTCAATTTTTTCTTCACAACTAATGATTGCAAGAAAAAAAAATGCTAAATATTGTTTATTCAAAAGTGTATCATTATAGGTTATATTTTTAAATAAACATAACCAGCCTGAAAAGTTGTAATTGGGTTTAGATTTAATTTCTTTTCAACTCATAAACGCAACAAGTCACATCATCAAACACGCGCTCTTCTAAAAATGTAAATCCAATTTTTTCATAAAAACGTTGTGCTTTTACATTCGATTGAAGTGGATCAATCAATATTTTAGTCACTCTAGGGTTGGTGAAGCATTTATCAATGGCAAGCTGCATCATTTTTGTTCCGTACCCTTTCCCTAAATTTTCTGATTCACCAATCCAAATGTCTATAGCGCGGATGTTTTTTTCTACTTTACCCCAATAATGTGTTTCCTCCTCAAAAGGATCAATGATTTGAATAAACCCAATTGGGTTCTCATTGAGTTCGGCTACTAACATTTCTCGCCAGGAATGAATCGCAGGCAATTCTTTTTCCCAATCCCATTCATCATCAGGGTCGCAATCAATTACATGTTGTTGCGTATCCCAATATCTTAATAAAGAGAGGTCGTCTATGGTAGCGGGGCGTAAAGTCACAATTTCTTTCATGGGCATAGTGTTCGCCTATTGTAAATAGCCAATATATATACTCCATAAATGAGTTTGGAAAGCCGCGGTGTTATTTAAAAGATCAGCTACTTTTTCATTCCATTGCGCCTGTGCTTCACGATTTTTAGAATGATTCGTTTCCTTGTCGTATAAATTTTGCATGGCGTCATATTGTTTAAACCGTTTGTTAAACAAAGCCGTAACTTCATTTGCAACTGTTGCAAAAGATTGAAAGCGGTAGTTAGTAATGTCTTTCCTAAACAGCCGTGCATGATACTCCGTAATGTCAAAATGGACTTGCTCATGTTTTAATAAATGGCCGGACGGTGTTCCTTTTACCCATGATTTGCTTTTGATAAATTCTGCAGTAATAACAACTGTTAACGAATCGGAATTCCATGAATTGGGCGCCCTTAATTGCCCACGCGTTGAGGCTTCATGTTCTGAGCCTTGGTCAACTTGACCAGAAAAATCTTCCCATTCTAAAGTTTTTTCTCCCCAAATGATAATATCTGCATCATTTTGCCCAAAAGCAATGTTAACAGAGTAAATGCACAAAATCAAGAAAAGAAAAGTGAAATGTTTCATGGTCTTTAATTTACGAATTGTTTTCTGCTTTATACCAAACATATGGAACTCCATCCCCTTCGAAATCGCCAATTTTATATTGTTTCATTCCCGTTTTTTCAAGAACTCTGCAAGATCCAACATTCTCTTGCTCTGCAAAGGCAATGATTTGATGCAATTGAAGCGATTCAAAGCCATAATTTAAAATAGCTCGTGCAATTTCAGTAGCTAATCCTTGGTTCCAGTATTGGGGTAAAAACCGAAAACCAAGATCTGTTAAATCAATACTTGGTATGTACTTTAAACCAGCAAAACCAATAATTTTATTTTCGGGTTTATAGATGGCGGCGTATCTTCCGTATCCATATTTTTGATAATCTGACAACCAAACATTTTTAATAAGATCTTTTGCTTCATCAAATGAATTGACCTTGTCATCACCAGTATATTGAATAACCTCTTGATTGGAATTGAATTCATAGACAGCCTCATAATCGGATGGAATAAATTCCCTCAAAATAAGACGATCAGTTTCAATTATTGATTTCATTATTCCAGACGCTTACTTTTATTTTTTGGTGTATTTATTAAACAAATTGGCATAAGTACTGTCCACTCTAAAAAATGTTATGGACTTATATTTAGAAACTACCGGTTTTAATTCAAACTCACCACGTGCGTTGAAATAATTTATGCGGACTCTTTTTTTACTTACTGAATGGATAGGTCCAATTTGAAAAATGTCCTCAGAGTCATATAATCGTTCTATGATAATCGGTAGGTTACGTTTTTTCAATTGTTTGAACATGTCTTTCATTTCACCTAATTTAATAGGTTGGCAACAGTTAATAATAGGGCGGAATAAATTTTCTTTACGTAATATCTTTTGAAAAAACTCCTCATTTTTTGAGTGTTTAATTTCGCAAATATCAGACTTTCTAAATATGACATATCCATCATAATTAAAATCCAATAAATCAATCATCATTACAAAATCATCATTATGTTCTAAAACTATACCACTAAAATGGTCAAGCGCATTACCCTTGTCATCTGCTAAATAGATTTTAACAAAGTTTTGTTTTTTCTGATGCTTGCTTAGGCGTTTGTTCATAGTTGTCATAATAAAGAAAGAATTCAGTTTTCGGTCAGATGTATTTCATAAAGGGCGAATTTTTACCTTCAGCGCCCTCTAAAAGATGTACGCTTGATCTCCTGAATGATTTTCGTTTTAGCATCTTCATGGGTTCTAACTTGGATAAAACTACCACCACCTTTGCTAACAATATTGTCCATATGAGTAGTAACATATTCAGAGGTTTTAATCCCTACTACTGAAAAGATAATTCCGCGTTCATTGTAGTTCTTTTCAATGGTTTCTAAATAGGTTTTACTTCCTCTATTAAAGGCACCATCTGTAATCATTATTACAATATTGTTGCGATCAGGTGAATAGATTTTGCGGTTCATTCTATATGCTACTTGAATAGCATCTCCACCTGCTGTTGAGCTACTTGTGCGTAATGCTGCAACACGTTCGTTAATTTTTTCTTTTTCGTCTCCGCTTAAACCATTAACCACAACAGAGACATTGGAAGAATATTTGATTACAGAAATTAAATCTTCAGCCCTTAAAATAGTCACCAACTCTGTCATAGATTCCTTTAACAATTCTAATTTACCTGATGAATTCATTGAGCTAGAAACATCTAAAATAAAGGTGATGTTGTTGGCTTTAAAATGTGCTTTATCAAATAATGAGTCCGGTAATTCTGCCAAGGTTCTATTATCAATTATTTCTGGCTCCTCTACAATTTCAACCTCCGGAATAGTGTCTACAACTACTACCTCTACAACAGGTTCTTCTTCTGGAGGATCTTCATTAAGGTCAATAATAATTTCAGGTTCTTCAGTTTCATCAGGAACTTCAGCAACAATTTCAGGTGGTTCTTCTTCTACTACAGGTTGCTGTAGTTCAATTTCAACATAGTTGCGCTGAAAATTTAAATACCCTTCGTTATAATTGGTTTTATAGGTTGCTTTTTCCGCAGCTAAAAGATAATAACCAAGGGGTATTTCGCGGTGAATAATTCCGTCTTTATTGGTGTAGTATTCACCAATAAGTGAATTATTTCTTACGATATAAACTTTTGAACGGCGAATAGGTTCGCGTGTTAAAGAATCAATTACTTTAATGGTAATTGCAAACTCTGTTCTATTATTTGCTGGAGGGTTATTATTGAAATCAGGACATGAAGTTAAAGGGTTTCCTGCTACTTCTTTTACATTCCCTGTTAAACGCACTGTAATAGGATCGTCAGAATCACTGAAATAAATATCAACATCATGATTGAATTTCCCTTTTTTACCGTCGTTTATTTTTAATCGAATGGTGATGGAACTGTCTGGTAGTAAGGTTTTCCCTGAAAAAATATAATAAACATCTCTAGGTTTGTCTAAAGTCAGTAAAAAATGTTTTTTGTCTGTTTTATTGGTGAACTTGATGTCCACATAAGTTTGCGCATTAGGATATAAGTCACCAAAGTTGTGTACTTTTTTCTCGGCTACAATTTGCCCATTCACCGTAAAGGCGATTATTAAAAGAAGTAGGCTAAATACAATGCGCATGTGTCAAATATAGTTCTAATTATACCAAAGGTTACAGAAACTATACCAACTTTAATTCGTAGATTTCTGCTGTTTTAATTCCTGATGGTTTATTATTATTGAAACGGAAAAATGTATAAAAAGATACTATTCATCCTATTAATATTATCGAGCAGCTTATCTAACGGGCAAGAGTTGCGGTATGGTTATACGGTTGGACTGTCATTTTCATTTGGATCAGAAACAAATAGATTAGGTTTACGCACGGCTGCATTTCTCAATTATGATTTTGCCCAAGTTAATAGCGCATTCAACATTTACTATAATTTCAAATCGCTTGGATTAAAGAAAAAGGCCGTTGAATTTCAATGGGGGAATGGTTTTCAATTAGGGTTTGGAAATACAGTTACTGACTCTAATAACTTTATAGGGATAACTGAAAATAACACGTTGCGCAATTATTCGTTTGGGTATTCCTTTTTGCGTTATTGGGATCGTTTGGGGACAAGTCAGTCAACAGGGATTATCAATTTCAATTTTTGGAAAATGAATATAATCACCGAAAACGATCTTTTTGGAAATATTATTAATCAGCAAGACCGATATAGAACGGGTGCATTTCGTGTTGAGCTGAGACATTTGGATACGAAGGTAGGGTTAAATGCAATTTTATGGACACATGATTATTCCCATTGTGCTATAATGGTAAGTGAAAAAACTAAAAAATGGGCACGTTTTGGTTATTATAAAGATGAGGTGACTTCTACAAGAAACAGCTCTTTAGGTATTTTGAGTGTTGACGTAAAACAATGGTTGCCCTACAATCAAACAGCCAGTTTAAGTATGGGCTTGAATAGTGAAAAGGTGCGAAATGCTATGCAAAATGAGTTTATTCATGACCAACCATTTTTCCCAGAAAAATTAGTGAAACGTAAACCTTCGCATATTCCAATGTTTACAATTGATGATGAACAATATTTACATGACGAAGAAAGCCCGCAAACCATTCGTCCAGCAAAATTCTATTTCAATTTTGGTTTAAACAATATGCCTTTTTACTAATCTGAGTTCGCTTTTTAGCCTCCAAAAAACCTGCTTCAAAAAAATAACACTAACTTAGATTCCCATAAAAATTTGGCGAATGGCATCAAAACTAGATATTTTAAATTCAAAGAAAGAAGAAGCTGTAAAAGGCGGTGGAGAAAAACGTATTGAATCTCAGCACGGTAAAGGAAAATTAACAGCTCGTGAGCGAGTTCAATTACTGCTAGATGAAGATAGTTTTGAAGAAATTGGAATGTTAACTACACACCGATCAACGAACTTTGGTTTAGAAAAACAAAAGTTTTTGGGTGATGGAGTTGTAACAGGATATGGAACAGTTCATGGAAGACCCATTTATGTTTTTTCGCAAGATTTTACTGTATTTGGAGGTTCTTTAGCTGAAATTCATGCAAAAAAAATTGTTCGAATAATGGACCTTTCCATTCAAAATGGAATTCCGTTAATTGGATTGAATGATTCTGGTGGAGCAAGAATTCAGGAAGGAGTTGTCTCGTTAGGAGGTTATGCAGATATTTTTTATCGCAATACACTTGCTTCTGGAGTAGTGCCTCAGATTTCTGCTATTATGGGGCCATGTGCCGGAGGTGCAGTTTATTCGCCTGCCTTAACAGACTTTATTTACATGGTGCAAGATTCATCATTTATGTTTGTTACTGGACCCAATGTTGTAAAAACGGTGACACATGAGGAGGTAACTTCTGAAGAATTAGGAGGAGCATCTACACATTCACAAAAATCAGGTGTTGCGCATTTTTCTGTTGAAAATGATTTAAAATGCATTAACGATATTAAAAAATTGATGTCTTATTTGCCGCAAAACTGTGAAGAGGAATCACCACGTTACCCATACGAAAAAACTGATGAGACTAGAATTGATTTAAACTCAATCATTCCAGATAATCCAAACCAACCATACGATATTAAAGAAGTAATTAATGAGTTGGTTGACAAAGGATCATTTTATGAAGTGCAAGAAAGCTATGCTGAGAATATTGTAATTGGTTTTGCATTTCTTGGCGGTAAAAGTATTGGAATTGTTGCAAATCAACCAGCGTTTTTGGCAGGAGTTTTAGATAGTAATTCTTCAAATAAAGCAGGGCGTTTTGTTCGTTTTTGCGATTCGTTTAATATTCCATTATTGGTGTTAGAAGATGTACCAGGGTTTTTACCTGGAACAGAGCAAGAGTGGAACGGTATTATTAACAATGGCGCCAAGTTACTATATGCGTTTTGTGAAGCAACAGTGCCAAGAGTGACGGTTATTACGCGTAAGGCCTATGGAGGTGCTTATGATGTGATGAATTCTAAACATATTGGTGCAGATATGAATTTTGCTTGGCCAACAGCCGAGATTGCAGTGATGGGGGCGAAAGGTGCTGCAGAAATTATTTTCCGTAAAGAAATTAAAGAAGCAGCTGATCCAGAAGCCAAACTAGCTGAAAAAGAAGCAGAATATGCTGAGCTTTTTGCAAATCCATATAATGCCGCAGCTCATGGATTTATTGACGAGGTGATTGAACCTTCATTAACGCGTAAAAAGTTAATGAGGGCCTTCGATATGCTCAAAAATAAAGTGGCTGAATTACCGAAAAAGAAACACGGAAACATTCCATTATAATTGACATTCAAAATGACTGCTTTAGCACATTTAATCATAGAGGCCGAAAAAGGCCCACTATCATCCGAATGTGTTGATCGTGGAATAATCTCTTTCCTCAGTTTTATCGAGTGGGTTGAGCAATTGCCCTATGGGCGCAATTCTGACCGAAGCGAATATAGACTTGTTTTTGATGAAGAAAAAGGGGCTTGCAGCACTAAAAATGCATTAGTTAAGGCCGTGGCAACCGAAAACGGTTGGGACAATGTAAAGTTGTATCTAGGTGTTTTCATGATGTCTGAAAAAACGCATCCGCAACTCGAAAACATCTTAAATAAAAACGAGCTCAATGCCATTCCAGAGGTTCATACTTATTTAAAAATTGATGATGAAGTTAGAGACGTAACGGGCTTGCAAACTGGTAGCGTTTCTTTTGAAGAGTTGGTGGAAATTGAAGTTGAAATTAAGCCAGATCAAATTGGTGATTATAAAGAGAATTGGCATAAGTCACAGATGATTGCTTTTTCATTTGAAAATGGAAGAAGCCCTAATGATTTGTGGGATATTCGTGAAGCGTGTATTCTTGAATTGAGCAAATAGCTTGTAATTGATTACAAGTCATCAAGCAAACATAATTTATTTTTAAGTAATAGTACGGATTTAAACAATTGTCAGTGAGATGATTAATTGAGTCCATTAAAACGGTTTCATTTTTTTTGAACAGATTCGTTAACCTTTTTTAACCGCCCATTAACCCTCCTTTAACTTAGTGCTCCTGTTTATTTGCGGACATTTGATCCAAAAAAGAAAACAGATGAAATTAGGAATTATAATTACCAGTTTATTAGTTACAGGTTTGGCTTTTGCACAAAACCATGGCGAAGTTAAATACACGACAAAAATTAACATGCATGCTGAATTGCCAGATGATGAAAATTCAGAAATGATCAAGCAAATGATTCCTGAATTTCAAGAAATGAAAAATGTTTTGTTGTATACTGACGCGGAATCTTTTTATAGTAATGATTCAAATGATGATGCAGAAGAAGTGATTGAGGAAGAAGATGGAAATATGCAAATTAAGATTGAAATGGACTCCCCAGAAGAGAAAATCTATACAGACATTGCCAATGGAATTATTATAGAACAAAGAGATTTAATGGGGAAGGCTTTTTTAATTAAAGACACCTTAAAAGCAACAGATTGGCGTGTAACAGACGTACAACAAATTCATTCAGGTTTAGTTTGTCAAAAAGCCGAGTTAATAACTGAACGAGATACAATTATTGCATGGTTTACCTCTGAAATTCCCGTTTCTACTGGTCCAGCAGGTTTTGCAGGCTTGCCGGGTTTAATTGTTCATGTCAGCATGAATGGTGGTAATTTTCAAATTACAGCTACAAATATTGATAAAAGAGAAATTGGTAAAAAAGAGATTAAAGCACCAACAAAAGGAAAACAAATTACAGCAGAGGAGTTTGAAGAATTAGAGCGTAAAAAAATGCAAGAATTGCAAGAACAATATGGCGGTGAAGGTGGTGTAATTATGATTACAAACTAGTTACTCATTCATTTTCTTTAAATATTCATAGCCTAAAATTCTTCAATGAGATTTATACTATTCATAATGCTATTCCTGTTAGGTTGGGGTGTTAATGCACAATCAATAAAGGTTTTTGGTAAAGTAACCGATTCAACAGATAGCCCAATTCCAGGGGCAACTGTTATGCTTATTGGTCAGCAAGATTCTATTCTTAAAACCTTTGCAGTTTCTGATAATGAAGGAAACTTTGTTTTGAAGAATGTAAAGCCAAATGCATATTTGTTTAAAGCTAATTCATACGGAAATCAACCTTATGAATTGGAATTTACGACCAATGCAGCCTCATCAGACACAGTTATAGGAGTAGTTGAACTTCGCCCAATTATGTTGGATGTAGTAACCGTTTCTAGCGATTACATTCCAATTAGGATCAAAGGAGATACCATTGAATACGATTCGCGGGCATTTGAAACTGGAGAGCATGATGTGGTTGAAAACTTATTAGAACAATTGCCTGGAGTAGAGGTGCAACCTGATGGAAGTATCAAAGTGCAAGGGAAAACCGTTGAAAAAATACTGGTAGATGGGGAGGAGTTTTTTGGCAGTGATCCTACCATTGCAACTAAAAATTTACCGGCAGATGCGGTTGATCGCGTGCAGGTGTTTGACAAAGCCTCAGACATGGCTGAATTTACAGGTGTGGATGATGGAAATGAATCAACGACGATAAATTTGAAACTCAAAGAAGATAGAAAGAGAGGATATTTTGGAAACTTGGAAGCGGCATATGGCGCTGGTTTAAATCCTGATGCAGAAGGCATTTCTGACCAAAACCGTTATAAATTGAAAGGGAATGTGCACTATTTCAAAGGAAAATGGCAGATTTCGGGAATTGGGCTTTCTAATAATGTGAATGAAACAGGTTTTTCTATTAGCGATTACATTTCTTTTATGGGAGGAATCCAAAATTTAATGGACGGATCTGGAACTATTAATATTGGAGGAGATGGTGGACTGCCAATTAGCAATGGGCAAAACACAGGTTTTTTAAGTACCAACGCAACAGGACTTAATTTAAACTATAAACCCTCTAAAAAGGCAACTGTTTCTTCTAGTTTTTTCTTTAACACTTTCGATAAGTCATTTGATCGATCACTTGATAGAACTACGTTTTTTCAGGATTCAAGTGTGTTTTCGCAAGAGTCAATAATACAAAACAGTGCTACATTAAATAACCGCGGAACAATCCATTATAAACAAGAATTTGACTCGACGCATTTTTTAAATGTTGATTTAAGCGGAAATTGGACCAATGCCAAGTATAATAACATAAATAACTTGATGAGTTTTGATAGTAAGCAAATTTTGAAGAATACCTATACCACCAATTTAGATCAAAATAGATTTGACTATAATTTAAATTTAGCTGTTGATTATCGGAAAAAATTTGCAAAAAAAGGACGATATACTGGTGGGGGCGCAGCATACGGAGTAAGCAATAGAACAGGGGTAACTGATTTGACATATCAAAATATTCTTTATTTGCCAGGTCCTGTTATTTCTCAAGCAATTCAAAACCAGGATAACTTTCAAAATAATGCAAACATTTCTACCAATTGGATGTATTCAGAACCTATTGCTAAAAAACATTTATTGCAGGCAGAGGTGCAGCATAACAGAAAAAATTTCTTCAGAGATAAAAATGTGAGTGATGAAATAACGCCAGATGAATTGATTTTTAATCCACTATTTTCCGGAGAAGCAAATTATGCAAACATTGAAAATAATGGAGAATTGCGACATAAATATCTTTCAAAAAAATTCAAGACAACTACTGGTTTAAGGTATTCTAATTTAAACTTATTGAGTGCAGATTTATTTGATGAAAATCGTTCTTATAACTACGCGTTGCCATATTTTAGATTGCAATGGGAAGTCAATAAATCATCTGAATTTAGATTGGATTATAGAACCAATGTGCAAGCCCCACAAATTACACAGTTGCAATCAATTCCTGACAATACTAACCCGGCAGAAATTGTGGTTGGGAACTTAAGCTTGGTTCCAGAATACAAGCACGATTTATTTCTTGAATACAACCTGTTTAATGAATTCAATTTTACCAATTTAATGGTGCGTGTTGGTGCTACTAGAGTAGAAAATAAAATCAACTATTCTCAAGAAATTGATGAGAATTTTAATCGCCTCTTTACACCAGAAAACAATGGGAAAGAAGACCAATTAAATGCATACACTTCTTTTGGAACAAATTTGAGCCCAATTAAAACTAAGTTTAGTATTACTAATAATGCAACAGTTTCTAAAGGGCAATTAAGGTTGAATGGGGCGCCCAATTCCTATACGTCGCTCTATAATAATTCTAGGCTTATTATTGAAAACACCAAAAAGAAAGTAGTAAATATAAAAGCAGGTGTTGAAATGACTTATTCTAAAAGCGCTTATCCTGAAAACGCGGCGTTAAACAGTGATTTTTTTAGCTGGAATTATTCAGGTGATTTGACACTAAAAATAAAAGATAAGTGGGTGTTTAAGGCAGATGCTAAACATTATTTTTATCCATCTTTTGAAACGAATAACGAGCAGGTAATTGTGAATGCATCTATTGCAAGAAATTTCTTAAAATCGAAAAAGTTGCAAGCATACGTGGCGGTTTATGATTTATTAAACCAAAACACAGGAATCAACCAGTCTTATTTCTTGAATTATTATGAGCAGCAACGTACAGCCACATTAGCACGTTATTTTATGGTGGGGCTTAAGTTTTCTTTTCAAAAATTGGGTGCAAAATAACTATTCTTTAATAAATGTTGTTTGTTGAATAAGCTCTTTGTTTTGATCATAAATACGAATCAAATAAAGCCCATTTGAGAGATTAGCTATAGAAATATCATTGGTATAATGTTGCGCTAAAACTGCACCAGTTGGAGATATTATTTCAACAAATAATGGTGCATCATAGTCAATGTGAAAATCTGTTGAGCTGGGGTTAGGATAAAATGAAATTTGTGCTTTATTTTCATCCGCATCAATTGCGCCAACATTAACTGACTTATAAAAACAATCTGATAAAACCGTCCAACACACGCTATCTGTTATTTCAACTGCGAAGTATCCAGATTCATAATCCCAATCAAAAATGCGCTCCGTAGCACCTTCAACTAAAATTCTGGTATCATCTTCACATTTATACCATTGATAAAAAAGCCCTTCTCCGTCGTCAGCCGCTTCTAATAAATGGTCGGGCCCGGTTAAAACTGTATTATCAATATAAGGTAAATCGCATTCGCCTAATTTAACCAACCAAATATCAGTTCCGCCCAGATTTGTCTCATTTTTATCACCAGATATAGATCCATAACTTTTACCAGCTGCAATAAAGTTATTGTCGGCTGTTTCAATGATTTCAGAGCAATTATCTGTACTACTTGATCCAACACTATTTTCCCATTCAATTTCGCCGCTCTCGTTTAATTTTAAAATCCAATAATCAGTATTTCCTATTGCTGTTTCACTTTTGTCAGCACTCGGGTCTGAATCAGAATAACCCCCAAGTATAAATCCACCTGAAGTTTCTTTTATCATATAAACTACATCATCTGCTGTTCCTCCAATTGTATTTTCCCATTCAATTTCGCCGGTGGCATCTAATTTTACAACCCAAATATCAAAGCCTCCAAATGGGTCTTCTGATTTGTCAATTCCGATTTCAGAATCTGAAACTCCTGATACAATGAAACTACCGTCAGAAACTACTTCTATGTCTAAGGGTTGATCTGCCCCTGCTCCACCAAGTGTCTTTTGCCATTCAATTTCACCTAAATTGTCCATTTTCACTACCCAAAAATCAAAAATGCCTCTATGTTCTGTTGTTTTGTTTCCAGATATGCCAGATTCTGTTCTTCCATTAATTATATATCCTCCATCAATAGTTGTTTCCAAATCTGTTAGGCGATCAACATTATCACCCCCAATGGTTTTTTGCCATTCAATCGTTCCAGCTACATCTATTTTAACAATCCAGTAATCCTGAAGTCCGTAACTATTTTCAGTTTTTTCTCCTGAAATATTAGAGTCAGAATAACCTGCAATTATATAGCCGCCATCAACAGTTGGTGAGCTCGATCTGCAAGCATCACTGCTATCACCACCTATCGTTATATCCCATAAAAATTCACCGTCTATATCTAATTTTACAATCCAGAAATCATCATCACCGCGACTGTCTTCACTTTTATAGCCAGAAATGTCTGATTTTGAAGATCCTGTTAAAATATAACCTCCATCAGTGGCAATATGGATGTCAGAAAGAAAATCATTGTCTGCTCCACCAATGGTCTTATCCCATTCAATTTCACCTAATGAATCTAGTTTAATCACCCAATAGTCTGAACCTCCATAACTATCCTCCGTTTTGTCACCTGAAATGTTTGAAAGAGAAGTTCCTCCTAAGAGATAACCATTGTCTTCGGTTGAAATAATCGCATTGATGTCATCATGGTTTTCACCTCCAATTGTTTTTTGCCATAAAACTTCATGTGTTTGACAAGTTGCATTTAAAGAGAGTAAGAATAAGCTAATAACTGTGTAATATGTTTTCATACAGGTGTTTTGGTTGCTCTCTAAATTAGTGGGTTTTATTTAAATAGAAGATGAGAACAGAGAATAAAACATATTTTTAACCAAAATAAGTTACCTTTTCAACTTTGCTACATCTTAGGGAAAGAAACGAAAATGAATAACACAAAAATCATTATACAATTGCAAGGCGGCGATCAAGAGCGTGCCTTTACACGTTTGTATAAATACTTTCCCAAGGTAGAAAAACATATTTTGATCAACTCTGGATCAAAAGAGGAGGCACTTGATATTTTTCAGGATGGTCTTATTATTCTTTATAAAAAAGTGCAAGATTTGCCGGTTGATTCTCCTGTTAAGGTAGATGGTTTTTTAATTAATACCTGCAAACTTTTATGGAGTAATGAACTGCGTAAAAAGAAAGTAAGAAAAAATTCAGGTGAGGATGAATTGACTGAAGTAGCATCTACTCAATTTACAGAAGAACATCAGGATGAAATTGAGTTATTGATTGAAAAAGAAGCAAAATTTAAAACGATAGATCAAGTATTAACTAAACTCGGACAAAAATGTAAAAACATGCTGGAGGCGTTCTATTACAAGAACTTTTCCATGGATAAAATAGCCAAAAAGTTTGGATACAAAACAGTGCAATCTGCCAAGACTAAAAAGTATAAATGCATGGAACATGCACGGGCACTTGCAAAAGAATCTAACCTTAAAAACAACTAGCCATGAGAAAAGAATTGGAATTAATAGAACAAATTGAAAACTACCTCATGAATAAATTGAGTGGAACAGATAAAGCGGCATTTGAAGCAAAAATCACTGCAGATCAAGGGTTAAAATTGGAAGTAGAATTTCAGCAAAATTTAGTAGAAGGAATTCAGCGATTAGGGTTGAAGAAAGATGCCGTAAATTCGCGAAAAAAATACCGCACACAACGTTTTTTAAAAACAACCGGAATTATAATTGCAGTTATTGGTTTATTGGCAGGTGCATTTTATTATTATGCTGCAAATACTGAAGGAGGCTTTAATTTTTTTGGAAATAATAATAGTTCAGGTGAAACTAGAGGAGAAGTAATTATTGAAGACTTTCAACCCATCTTAATTGATGAAAACGATACATTAAGTTCAGACGCTAATGCGTTTTTAGATCAAGAACTTTTTCAAATAAACACAGATCGTGATACAGTGATTGAGTCTGAAGAAGGAATTGTTGTTTATATACCAGCAAATGCCTTTGAAACAGAAAATAGTCAAGTTGATTTTTTAATTCAGGAGGCTTTAACACCAGCAGATATTTTATATGCAGGCTTGAATACAATGACAGCAGAAGGCGAAGAATTGGAAACGGGTGGTATGTTTTATTTTGATGCTTTTGAAAATGGGGAGCGTATTCCACTCAAAAAAGAGTTAACGGTTGATATTCCTGCAAATATGGATAAAACAGGAATGCAATTATATGATGGAGTTGAAAATAAAAATGGTGAACTGTTATGGACTAACCCAAAGCCAATTACAAAACCGTTAATTCCTGTAGAAATTACAGAATTGGATTTTTATCCAAGAGGATATGAACCTAAAATGGAAGAGTGGGGCTATTTGAATAAACAATTTAAAGACAGTTTATATTATTCTTTTGCTGATGAATGTGAAGGAAATAATTCGTCTGAACAAGCTATTAACGATAATGAGTGGCATTCTGATGATGAAATAGGGATTGGAGAAAGAATTTTTAATATGACTTGTGCCTCTTGTCATTTTGTAAATAGAGATATGACAGGGCCTGCATTGAAAGGTTCAAAAGAACGCTGGATAAAAAACTCAAGTGAAGAGAACTTTTATGCCTTTATCAAGAATAGTGGTGCGGTAATCGCTAGTGGTGATACTTATGCAAATAAATTATTCAAAGACTGGAATAATTTAGGAATGCCGAGTAGTAATCTAACAAATCGTGAAATAGATTGGATTTACACTTATATTGAATCTGTTAATGACCCGCAAGTAAACGTAAACGCTAACCAAACAACATTGAAAAATGTAGATGCGCAAGTTTCTACCGTGAGCACTTTTCACATGTTTATGCCGCTACCCCAGGATACCGATTTTATGCTTAATGGAATTGAAGCTGTTGATAGTTTGGCTGCTTCAGATGATTTATTAGATGACCCTTGCACCGAATGCGGTGTTAATCCAGCATCAGTTAAAACCATTTGGAATAGCAAATTCAACAATACCAATTTGGCAACTAAAGAATTTGAAGAGCGCATGCCGCACATCCATAAAACGTGTAACAATGCCATTTTAGAATTATACATCAATAATTTAGATAAAAACCTTTGTACTGTTGATTCAATGGCAATGAGAATGCTTGGAGGCAGTAATCGCCGAGTTTTTGCCAACTTTGCTGCAAAAGGTCATGGTCAGGTGGAAATAAGTACCGTTGCCCAACAAAAATTAAACGACTATTACGCACTTAAAAAGCAAGCCTTGCAAACTGCAATAGCCAAAACAAATTCTAATTATTGGGAAGAACAAAATCGTTTGGACGAAGAATATACAAGAGAAGAACAAAGAACGGTTAATCGGGATAAGAAGAGTAAACGCGCGTTAGATAAAAAAGAGCTTGAATTTAATACGAATGATGTTTATGCGCAGTTGGGATTGCAAAAACCTGTTCCACGTAGCACGCGTCCTGTTACTTTTAAGAGTAGTTTTATTCAGACTATTGATGCACCAAGTATTGAAATACCAACAACACCTATTCGTCCAAACCGCTCTTTTTTACGCGCAAACATTAATAGTACAGGTTGGAAAAATGTAGATTGTTTAATGTCTGTAAGTACTCAAAGAGAGGACGCAAAAATTAGGGGCTATAATGGTAAAAATGCAAGTATTAATTATTCAAAAATGTCAATTAAAGTGAATGATGCGACGAGCTTTAATCGCTTAAATGTATATGTTGTGCCAACGCGTTTTAATTCTTATGTGAAGTTAAAATCCAAGCAAAATAATTTCGATTATCAGTTGAATGATAAACTAGCTTATTCAGTTATTGCAATTGCTTGGAATGACAAGGGAATGTTCTACTCACAGATAGCAGGTAAACCTGGTGAAACGCTTTTAGAATTATTGCCAGTTAATGAGGTTGAGTGGAAAACCAAAATTAAGGAAAGTTTAGGTCATATTAATAACATGGCTGATGAAATTGATTTTATAGAATACGCAAAAAAGGATCAGGATCGAAGAAATACAACTAGTGCAAAACGCAACTTGCGAAATAAAGCACGGCCATATGTCTTTCCTTGTAAGTGCTCAGGAACTGTTGAAGAAATTGAGGTGATAGATGAGGAGGCTGATATAAGATTTTATTCACTAGAAGCCGATTTACAGCCAAATTTTGTTGGAGGAACAGCTGAAATGTATAGATTTATTAATTCTCAAATTCGTTTTCCAGATGAACTAACAAACGAGGAATTGGAAGGGACAGTTTATGTAAAGTTTATTGTAGATATTAATGGTAATGTTAGGAATCCTGAGATTAGAAGAGGTGTTAGTAAGCGAATGGATCAGGAAGTTCTTAGGGTAGTATCATTAATGCCAAATTGGACTCCAGGTGAAGTTGGGGGACAGGTTTTTAATATCCAAGTTACGCTTCCTATTAAAGTTAGTCAAGAATAATGGTTCAAAAGAGTTTTACTAATATCCGTTAATTGAAAGCTCATACAATGCAAAGCGGTAAGCACTTCGCGCATTGAGCGCATTGAGGTTCTCAAAATGTCTAAATGCTGGGGCGCTGAATAATTTAAAATGAACCTTTCTTGTATTAAGTTTTACAGAGTGCAAAACATACAATTATGATTCGCACAAATTTTTCTATAAAACTCAACCTTATATTCGCCTTGCTAATTTTTGCCGCAACGGGGTTTTCTCAAACAACTAGCATTAGCTTAAAAGGAATTGTAAAGGATGATTTTGGAACTGTGATAGCAGATGCCCAAGTAACGATTAAAGACGAGAAAACAAATGTTAATCGTTCTACTAAAACCAACTCAAAAGGCTATTATGAATTTAAAGATATTCCAACGGGTTCTTATTATTTTAAGGTGGACAAAGTAAACTATAAAAAGTATAGAAAAAGTGGTGTGAAATTAACTATTGGACAAACCAAAACAATAAACCCTACGCTCGTGAATACAATTCCTGAGGTAGAGATTATTGAGTTGGATAATGAAGAAGAAATTGCTCCTGCCTATGAAAATAGACTTTACAATAAGTCGGCTCGTTCTATGATGAGTGGAATAGGAGCTGGTTATTATTCTGAGCCCGTTTATCATAATACAGAATCGTATAATTCGATTGAGGAAAATGGCTTTAAATTAACAAATGTAAATCCTCTTTCTACATTTTCGGTTGATGTTGATGCCGCTTCGTACTCTAACGTGCGCCGTTTTTTATTGAATGGTCAAAAGCCAGATAAAGGAGCTGTTCGTGTAGAAGAATTGATTAATTATTTCCATTATGACTATCCTGATCCAACAGATGGAAATCCGTTTTCAATTACAACAGAAATTGGCGATTGCCCATGGAGTAATAATAAGTTAGTGCACATTGGTTTGCAAGGTGAGCGTATTGAGAAAGAA
Organism: uncultured Crocinitomix sp.; assembly: GCA_937136425.1. GTDB lineage: Bacteria > Bacteroidota > Bacteroidia > Flavobacteriales_D > Crocinitomicaceae > Crocinitomix. The sequence goes on along the minus strand of CAKZON010000068.1, from coordinate 278,570 downwards.
AATTTACCTGCGAGCAATTTGGTTTTTTTATTGGATGTTTCGGGGTCAATGGATCAACCTAACAAGTTGCCACTTTTAAAAAAATCATTCAAATTATTAGTAAATGAATTGGGAGATCGTGACCGCATTGCAATTGTTGTTTACGCAGGTGCTGCAGGGGTAGTTTTAAATTCAACAACTGCAGACAATAGTACGGAGATTTTAAGTGCATTAGAAAAATTAAATGCTGGTGGTTCAACGGCTGGTGGTGCAGGAATTAAATTGGCTTATCAAGTTGCAACTGACAACTTTATTAAAGGAGGAAACAATCGAGTAATTCTAGCAACAGATGGTGACTTTAATATTGGGATGAGTTCAGACGCATCAATGAAAGATTTGATTGAAGAGAAGCGTAAAACAGGTGTGTTTTTAACTTGTTTAGGATTTGGAACGGGTAATATTAAAGATTCAAAAATGGAAACATTGGCGGATAAAGGTAATGGGAACTATGCGTATATCGACAACCTTTTAGAAGCAAAAAAAGTATTGGTTACTGAAATTGGTGCAACGCTTATTACCTTGGCTAAAGACGTTAAAATTCAGGTTGAATTTAACCCAACTTTAGTTGAGTCATATCGATTAGTAGGTTATGAAAACCGATTGTTAAATGAAGAGGATTTTAATGATGACAAAAAAGATGCAGGAGAAATTGGCGCCGGTCATTCTGTTACGGCTTTGTATGAAGTGGTGATGAAAGGAGAAGGAGATGGTACAAGCCCTTCTGTTGATCCACTGCGTTATCAAGAAAACAATCCTACAGAAAGTCGTAAATATGGCAATGAATTGCTAACTGTGAAATTCAGATATAAAGCGCCAGATGGTGATGTAAGTAAGTTGATTGAGCGTAATCTTAAAAACAAAGTTACGGATTGGAGCAAGCTGTCTGATAATTATAAATTTTCTGCAGCAGTAGCAGGTTTCGGAATGTTATTAAGAGAGTCTGAGTATAAAGGAACCTTAAACTTTGATGCGATTTTAAAATTGGCAAAAGAAGGAAAAGGAGACGATAAAAATGGTTACCGTGCCGAGTTTTTAAGATTGGTTGATGCAGCGAAAACTATTTATCAATAAATCAATTTAAGGAAGTTGAGTTAGCAGTGAAGAACGTTGTAGTGTTGTGGTATGCTAACTAACTTCCTTTTGTAAGCTTCTGGTTTTCAAGTTTGAAAAGATGGAATTGTGTTGCGCTGAAATTGCGTTAAGTAAGGGGCGGATATACTAAAGTCTGATTCTATTCGTTTTGTAAGCAAACAAAACTCAAACTCAATGATCGCTTTAAAAAAATTTACCATAACCTTTATTGGTTTCTTATTTCTTGCTCCAGTTAACGCGCAAGACAAAGGAGATTTAGGAATTTTAATCACAACTTCACACCAATCAAGAATAGGAATAGAATACAGAAAACCAATTGCAGAAAAATACAAGCTTAGAATTGGAGCTTCATATGGTGAACACGGAAATCTATTTTGGGGCAATCGCAGAGGTGAAATTATTACCGTGACAGATTCATCAATTACAGAACGATTTTTTTATTATGATGGATTTCAAACAGGTTTGCGCCTTGGTGCCGAACGACAATTTGGGAATTCAATGTTTTCTGTTGCAGCAGACATAAGTGTTGATTATAAACAGACGAGTTCATCCTTCCAAAATAACACGCTTTATTTGCAAGAAAACGGAGTGTGGGAAAATGGACCAATCACCACTATTTTTCCAGCATTTTCTGATCCTTCAGACGCCAGAATTACCCGTCACTTTTTAGTGCCAGGAGCCAGATTAAGTTTTAACATGAACATTCCAGTTGGAAAATCCTTTTTATTGAATTTAGCAGCAGCAGGAACTCTCAATTTACCAGTTTATATGGGAGCAAGTCAAGTTCACGATCCAACGGGTCATTTTGGAGGTACGCCTCCGTCTTGGATTAATCTTGACACAAATGTTGGAATTGGCATACGCTATATTTTCGGAAGCCGTAACTAATCTAATAACCATGATCCAGCCAATAAGATTTACCACCTTAATCATATTGCTCATTTCACCTTTTGGTGAACTGCTTGGGCAGGAAAAAGCTGATTTGGGATTCATTCTTTCACTGAATGATGAATCGAGATATGGGTTAGAATATCGCCATCCTAAAAATGACCAGCTAACATATAAATTTGGTATTACACATGGTACATTTCAAAACAGTTGGATTTCTTCTGGCATTATTTCAGCATCAGATACAGTAGTGGTACAGCAAACCGTTTTTCGCAGTAATAATCAATGGGAATTAAGAATTGGTGGAGAAAGAAAATTAGGAGAGTCCATGTTTTCTCTTGGTGCAGATTTGAATTTAGGATATTTACGACATGAAAAAAGACAATTTAATACACCGTTAATATTGGATGAAAACGGGAATTGGAACAGCGGTTATTTTGTTGCTGATGCTTCGCAAATTCCGCCTAATGCACCTAATAATACTTTAGCAGTTGGTGATCCCGATTATGCCAATATAAAACAGCATTTTTTTGTGCCAAGTATGCGTATTACCTTTAATTTGAATGTGCCTATTTCAGATGCGTTTTATTTTAATTGTTCCATACTTACACGTTTTGGAGTTCCAATTTATATGGGCGCAACAGAAGTAACAAATCACAATAGAATTACTGTTGGTTCGCCGCCTTTAAACTTTGATATAGGTACAACAGCTGCAGTTGGATTGAGGTATATCATAGGAACCTTTAAAAACAAGGTGAAAGCTCCTTCAAATTAATTAGCGCAACCTATCCTAATTTCTTAACGTATCCTTGTAATACGATAAGAAGATAAGATATGCCAGAATTAAAAAAACTTGCTTTATTGCTAATGTTTGTTGGAGTCAATTGTTTTTCATTTGCTCAAGAAGATGGAGATTTAGGAATTGTATTTACATCTAACGAAGATTTTCGGTATGGTATTGAGTTTCGCAAACCAATTAATGAGCACTTGCGATATAAAATAGGAGTAACTCAAGGCAGCTCTGGTGTTGTTTTGTCACCTAGCTATGAATTGTATGAATTTTCAGATTCAACTTTTAGTACGCGCCACTTTTCCAACCAAATTTCTACCACTAATTTGCGCATTGGATTAGAAAGAAACCTTGGAATTTCTATTTTTTCAATTGGTTTTGATTTGAATTTAGGATATCAAAACTTCCAATCTGAGCGGGCCAATAGAAATTGGGCATTGAATGAAAATGGAGTATGGGAAGAAAATGGGGTTTCTCCATTTTTTCAGGGAAATGAAGAAATTTTAAGCGCTCAAATAACCAGACATTTTTTTACACCAACGGCTCGATTAAGCCTAAATATGGATGCTCCTTTAGGAAAAGGATTTATTCTTAATTTCTCAATTGCAAGTAATTTTGGTGTACCAATCTATATGGGGGCAACAAATATTATTGATCCGTTAACGGAATATATTGGGGTACCAGCATCAACCTTTAATTGGAGCACTTATTTAGGGGCAGGTTTGCGTTATGCAATAAATTCTGAGAAGAAATCAGAATAAATTTCCTAGGTAATTAATACTGATGGATTAAACTGTCGATAATAGTTCCATAACCCAATCCGTATGCCTCGTTAGTATAATAAAATGGAGGATTGTAGGATTGATTATTAACTAATTCACTTTGCACATAATTTCTTAAGCGCAATAAATATTCACCTACATCTTTCGAAATGACAGAAAGTTTAATTTTCAATAAACTCTCACTTGTCAGGAAGAAATAATCAGAAATCTCAATAGGCAACTGAGTAATAAGACTATCGCCAGCATTTATTTTGGCAATTCTATAAACAGGTAAACGCAATTGGTTCCACAAGGTGTCGTCTTCAATAGGGTCATAAAAACCTTCCAATAGATTAAATTGTAAGTATTGTTCTTTAGGCGAACTAATATTCATGCTTATTTCACCTTGTCCGCCATAACCATTTATAGAATCAAATACTTGATAATAAACTTCGTTAATTACAATAGGACTAGGCATCACGGTTTCAACTTCATGCACTTCACCTTTGTAAGAAAATTGAATCGTATAATTCTCCCCGTATTCCCCCTTAAACTCTTCGTCAGATTCAAATAAACCCTCTCCAATTAAAGAAAATGTCTCTATACCTTCGGGGGTTTTCATTAAAAGGCTTACTTCATTGGCATAACTGAGATGGTTTGATCCTAAATTATTGCTTAAGGTAAACAAGAATTGATGTTTCATTAACGAATCAGTAAAAAACCCTTCTCCTACAATTTTTTGCTCAGTATGTGATGTTAAGTTAATATTAGTATTTGCTTTTTTGCAGGCAAATACTAGCATCAGTATAAAAACGATATAGAAATTAAGACGCATTTTAATATCTAAAGTTAAGATTTAATGAAATCATTATAGGAGAATAGTCTACCGTTCTTATTCTTAATTGTCCGGGTACATTTTCAGCTTGTTCAACATAAGCCACGGAAGGGTTATGCCGATTGAAAAAGTTCGTTATCGTGAAGGTTAAATCCCAATGATCTCTTTTTTTCTTTACACCTAAATTTCGTTTAAATGCAAGGTCCACTCTTCTAAATGTAGGTAATCGTTCCGTATTTCTATTAGATGAATAAAGCGGGAAAGCAGTTCCATCAATAACAAATTGACCATTGGGTAGTGTAATAGCAGTACCTGTATGTGCTGTAAAATTGGTAGTTATTTGCCACTTTTTTGTCAAATTAAAATATTGACTAAAAGAAAAATAATGAGGACGATCACCAGGGGCAACGTATGGTAAATCATTATTGATCCCCTTAATTTTTTGTTGTGTTCGTGTATAAGCATATGCTACAGATGCTGAATACCAAGTTGTAAACTTATAATTCATCATAAATTCTAAACCGTTAACCTGTAATGTGCCAGCTAATAAATTACTCTCAATATCTGTAGATGAGGTAAAAATTGGAGAGGCATAATCTAAAACATTAACAACATATTTATGATATGCAATTACTGAGGTATGTAAATCTTTCCAACGATTTGTCCAACCAATTGAGGCTTGAAAATTTCGTTCGGGTTTTAAATAACTGGTAGATGGCGTCCAAATTTCAATAGGAAGAAAATAATTAATGTAATTAATAATGTGTGTGTTTTGGCTGGTAACCATGGCTGCAAATTGCAGTTCATTAAATTCATCAAGGTTATAGGTTCCTACAATTCTTGGATCAGTAAAAAAGGTAAAATCGTAAAATTTATTTTTCTGATAAATTACTTGTGTTTCAGTTAAATCGGAATTGAGGTATAAAGTGGTGTCTCCTGTTCCAATATGAAATGAATAAGGCAAGCGTACACCTGCTTTTATATTGAATTTTGGACTAAATTTCTTTTCAATAGAAGCATAAATGCCATTTTCGAGAGATTGCCGTTGTAGGAATAGATTTGCATCCTCTTTGCTAAAGCTTCCTTGGCGTGTACGCAAAAAAGCAGAGGACAGTCCGTACTTAATTTTAGTCGTATTATTAAGGAAGTAAGTAAAGTCATAATTGATTTTATTTGTGATAACTTTTTGTCCAAAACTCAATGGCCCATAATCTTCAAATCTTGAAAAACCGTATGAAAATTCGCTGTGAGTAATACTCAAATTACTGAATGTTTTGGTATTAATGACATGGTTCCAACGAAATGCGCCAGCAACATTTCCCCATTGGTAAAAAGAAGTCGAGTCTGTTAAGCCATCTCTACCCAAATAACCGGTTAAATAAATTCTGTTATTTGAATTCAGTTTAACATTTACTTTTCCGTTAAGATCATAAAAAGTAGGGTTACCTAAACTCCTATTACCTAGAATAGACAAGAGGGCGCCGGGGAAGGTAGAAACGCGTCCAGAGGTATAAAATGATGCCTTTTTCTTTACAATTGGCCCTTCTACATTTAACCGCGCCATAAAACCGCTTAAACCTCCTGAAACATGATGCTTATTTAAATCCCCCTCTTTCGAATGAATTTGCAAAACAGAAGCACTTCTGTCGCCATATTGCAATGGAATATAGTCTTTGTAAAGCGTTGCAGATTTTAAAGCATCTGTATTGACAATTGAATAAATTCCTAATAAATGTGTGGGGTGATAAATTGGAATTTCATCCATTAAAATAAGATTTCCACCTGTGCCTGATCCACGTACAATAAAATTTGCTCCACCATTTGCAGGTTGCACCCCAGGTAGTTGCTGCAGATGCCTTAACAAATCCCGTTCTCCACTGGCTGCAGGAACTTTTGAAATAGCCATAGGGGTAATTGTAGTGTGCGACAAGCTTGGTAAATCCACAAGTTCGCTCGTTCCATTCACTTTGTTTGAAACCACCTCAACTACATTAAGTAATAAGGTGTCAACATCTAAACCAATGTTTAATACAATTTCATTTTCTACCTCAATTTCATCTATTAACGGAAGCATACCAACAGAACTAACTTTCATAGTGGTTGCACCTTTTGGAACCTCCAAAGCATAATATCCATATGAATTTGAAATGCAACCAATGCCATGTTCTGGAAAAACAATGCGTGCTCCAATTAGCTCTTCTCCTGAAATTTTGTCTTGAATATGTCCACTAATAACAACCACTTCACTTGTACTGCTTAGCGCGTAAATTGTTATTTGTGAGCCAATTTCTTTGTATTGTAATTTGGTTTCCGCTAAGAGTTTATCTAATACTTGAGCTAACGGTTTTTTTTCGAATGATTGCGTTATTTTTTTCTCAACAGCATGAATTTGACGAGAGTTATAGGAAAAGGAAATGCCTGAAGCTTTTTCAAGTTGATTCAGGCATTTCTCTAAATTTGATTTTTTAAATTGTACGGTTACTTCTTTATCTAGCAGTGCTTGACTGTAGATTAAAGGCGATATGAGAATACATAAACCTAGAAGAAGTATACGCATAGAAGTTTATTTTAATCGAATCAGGTTGTCGCCATACTCGGCTTCAACACGACAAGTTAAAACAATTGATTCAATAATCGTTTCGATTGGTTCGTCAGCAAATGTTCCATTCAATGATTCAACTTTACCTTTTTCTGATGAAAGTAATTCAATTTTGGTTGCATAATGCTTGTTTAGTAAATCAATCGCCTCATTAAGTGGAGTTTGATTAAAATTAAAAATTCCCGTTTTCCATGAATTATAGTTCACATCTGGATTATTAATTTCTTTAACTCCGTCAGCATTTGCTACTGCAAATTCTCCAATCGTTAAATCTTCTTCGCCATTTTCATTTCTTACTGCAACACGTCCATGATCAACACCAACTTCAGTACTGTTTTCAGTTACATTAACATTAAAAGCAGTTCCTAAAACCTCAATTTCACCATACTCTGTTGTAATAATAAAAGGATGTGCTTCGTCACGTGCAACTTCAAAAAATGCTTCACCTTTTAATTTAAGGTTTCGCTCATTTTCAAAATCTTCTTGGTAATCTAATGTTGAATTAGCCGCCAACCATACATTTGACCCATCAGGTAATGTGATTTCTTTAGGAGCATTATCTGTATTGGCAAAGGTATTATAAGATGGTCCTTGGTTTAATAGCCAAAAGCCAGCAAAACCTACCAATAAAATTGCGCATGCCGCAGCAACACGTTTGTAAAAAGTCATTTTAATAACCTTTATCTCCTTCTCGTCTACCAATTGTTCATCAACTTTGTCCCAAGCTGCTTTATGATCAAAAGTTTTAAATTCAAGCCCTTCTAATAAGTTTTTATCCGCAGTTTTCCAAGCTTCAGACATTACGGCATATTCTTCCGCATGCTGCAACTTCCACTCCTCTACCATCTGCTTTTCCTCTACAGTCGCCTCACCTGAAAAGTGCTTCGCTAATATGTCGTTTATATCGTTCATTTGTCTTATAGTCGCGCGGTTGTCCGTATCCCCCTACTCAATTAATAAAAAAAATAAAAATAGGAGTAAACCTTTATATACGTGCAGTTTTTCCCGTAGATGTCTAAAAGCTCTTCCCATCTGGTTTTCTACTGTTTTAGGAGAAATTTCAAAATGTTCTGCAATTTCTTTATAGCTCAAGCCATCCAATTTGCTTAGCATAAATACATCACGCGTTTTTTCTGGTAATTCTGAAATGGCCATCATTAAGGCATCTTTCATTCCTGTCTCGGCTTTTTCTTCAAAAGGTTCTTGCACAATTGCGTCTTGCACGTGCAGCGTTTCTTTTTCATACTTACGCTTAACAATTTCCTTACGCTGATAGTCAATGCACTTAAATTTTACCGATCGCACCAAATATTGTTTGGCTTTTTCTTCTATCTCGGCTTTCTTTTCGTTATTCCAAAAATTGACAAATACGCCTTGCACAATATCTTCCGCCTCATCATAATCTTTAATTATTGCATAGGCGTAATTGCACAGTGAACTGTACGATTCTTCAAATAATTTATTATAAGCTTCTTTTGTCATTAACTACGGGTAGTCAAAACTAATGAATTTATTGAAATTTAGGCATTTATTAACACTTCGAATCAAAATTTGTTGCCTTACATTTGTCGCGTAATGAACACTGTAATTCACTGTTTGCCAATTTTTTATGATGAAGTTTGGGTAGATTATTCCAATAAATATCTTAATTTTATTTTTAGGAGTAGGGGGGATGGTTGTGAAATACGACATATGGATGAATTTCAATTCTTAATGTTTCAAGTTGAGATAATTAAAGAAGAAATTTCACGTTGTATGATATAAGACACGTGATATTATTAATCTAATCTATAAAATTATGAAAACAGCAATTAAAACTACAGCGTTGGCTTTTTCCGTTTTGCTTGCAGTTTCTTGTGGAAAAAACAAGGAAGCTGAAGTCGTTGATGGGTACAAACCAATTTATGCGACTACGCAAGATTTGGAGAGTATTGATGTAAAATCTAGCGAAGCGTTGGAAAACCCAGGGCGAATATATTTATACGAAAATTACCTCTTGGTAAATGATCAAGCCAAAGGAATTCACATTTACGATAATAGCAATGCAAGTAGCCCAGTTGAAGTTTCTTTTATTGCTATTCCTGGCAATATGGATTTTTCTGTAAGTAATAATATGCTTTATGCAGACAATGTTACGGATATGATCATTATAGATATTTCGGACCCAGCGGCTCCAGTATATAAAAATAGAATTCAAAGTGTATTTCCGGTACAACAATTTCCAGATGAGTTTGGAGCGTTTGAATGCGTAGATCCATCTAAAGGTTTGGTTGTAGGATGGGAAAAAACACAATTGACTGATCCTAAATGTTTCAAATAATACTGTAATTAAAATCAATCAAATTTTAAACACAGTTGAAAATAAAAAATTAGACAAATGAAAAATTTAAAAATATATATGTTTGCGGCGCTTTGCAGTGCTGCGGTTATGAGTTGCGAAAAGAACGACAGTCCAGACAAAAACGTTGAGACAAAGAATCAGGTTACAAACGGACTAGGCGGATCAATGGCACAATTCACTATAATTGATAACTACCTTTATACGGTAGATTATAAATCACTAAAAGTATTCCATATTTCAGATCCTACAAATCCTGAATTATTGGAGAATATTAACCTTGGAGTGGGAATTGAGACAATTTACCCACAAAACGATCATTTATTTATTGGAACACAAAATGGTGTTCGAATTTATGATGTAACGAATCCAAGAAGTCCAGAGGCTGTTTCAGAAATTGATCACGTAACAAGTTGTGATCCTGTTGTGGCAAATGATCATTATGCGGTTGCTACATTAAGAGGCGGTACACCATGTAACGGTAGTTTGAATCGATTGGACATTATAGATATTTCAGACTTAGATCATCCAATGTTAATGCTTTCAGAAGATTTGATTAACCCATATGGTGTTGGTTTTGTTGCCGAAAACGAAAACTTGGTTTATATATGTGATGGATATGCAGGATTAAAAGTGTATGACATTTCAGATTTAGAAAATGTTGAAATGGTTATGCATAAAGAAGATATAGAAGCGATTGATGTTATTCCGGCAGCAGAGAACTTATTAGTGGTTCTAACGCGTCAAGGAGTGTATCAATATGATTCATCCAACCCGCTTGAATTGGTTCAAAAATCATTCATTAGCGTACAATAATAAAATTCAAGAGGAGGCGCAGACCACAATAATGTGTGTCTCCTCTTTGTTTAACCTTATAAAACCTTAGCCATGCGATATTTACTCAGTACACTTTTTGTTTTTTGCCTTTGTGCAGTAAATGCGCAAACGACTGATGCAGTCGTAACAGATTCAACGGCAAAGGTTGAAGAAGTTCCAGTTCCATGGACTTTAAAATCTGCTCAAAAATATTGGAAATTTAGCCCATTGGATATTTTTTCTGCTGTACCCACTTTTGGAACAGATGTAGAAGTAAATGTAAATGAAAGGTTTGCTTTTCAAGTAGGCGTAGGTGCAATACCAACTTTCTTTCAATTTATGGCCAACGAAGAATTAGGTGGCTATGATAGAATGGGAGGTTACAAAATTAGAGGAGAAGGACGTATTTATATGCCCGTAAAAACGAATCGATATTTGGCTGTGGGCATGTCTGTAAGACATATTATTATTAAAGATGAAGTAGCAATTGGTATGGAACCATTTACTAACCAATGGGGAGGTACAGACTTTGCTTATTTTCAAGATACACCAATGCTCTTTAATCGAATTAATACAAATTTGGATTTAAAATTTGGATTTCAGAAGATTAAAAAGGGTGGCTTAGTTTTAGACTTTTATACTGGATTAAGTATAAGAGCGGTGCAAGTTCGAAGTAATTCTGAAATTCCTGCAGGTGGAGATTTTCCAAATCAACGAGGAGTTTGGACTTTAACTCAAAACTATAATTTAACCTACCCAACTCCAATTGTTGGATTCAAAATAGGTTTTGCTCAAAAGAAAAAATAACGTGACCTCATTTCATTTAGATAGATGTTATTTTGATGAGTGAGAATAAACGTACCCCAAAACAGAATTGAATCTATTCAAACTACTTTTTGTAGTAGATTTAATGTCTTTTTTTGCTTGTTCAACATAAAAAAATCACGAATTATTAAGCTGCTTTTCTCCTGATGAAATCATGATTTCATTGGCTAAAAAACAGTTGTTTTATTGGTTGCTATTTCTAAGCCTACCTCAATAAATATAGTTTATTGAGCATTATTGGTCTTAATTAGTGCGACCAATGATGTTGATAGCATTAATGTGTTTAAACATGAATTTATTTTTTTAAAATTAATTGATATTTAGATACTTAAATAAATAATTCCCCGTTGTATAGTAACGAGATCACGTGATATTTTTTAACCTATAAATTATAAGATTATGAAGACAGTAATTAAAACTACTGCTTTGGCTTTTTCCGTATTGCTTGCAGTTTCTTGCGGAAAAAATAAGGCAGGAGAAGTGGTAGATGGATACAAACCAATTTATGCGACTACGCAAGATTTGGAGAGTATTGATGTAAAATCTAGCGAAGCGTTGGAAAACCCAGGGCGAATATATTTATACGAAAATTACCTCTTGGTAAATGATCAAGCCAAAGGAATTCACATTTACGATAATAGCAATGCAAGTAGCCCAGTTGAAGTTTCTTTTATTGCTATTCCTGGCAATATGGATTTTTCTGTAAGTAATAATATGCTTTATGCAGACAATGTTACGGATATGATCATTATAGATATTTCGGACCCAGCGGCTCCAGTATATAAAAATAGAATTCAAAGTGTATTTCCGGTACAACAATTTCCAGATGAGTTTGGAGCGTTTGAATGCGTAGATCCATCTAAAGGTTTGGTTGTAGGATGGGAAAAAACACAATTGACTGATCCTAAATGTTTCAAATAATACTGTAATTAAAATCAATCAAATTTTAAACACAGTTGAAAATAAAAAATTAGACAAATGAAAAATTTAAAAATATATATGTTTGCGGCGCTTTGCAGTGCTGCGGTTATGAGTTGCGAAAAGAACGACAGTCCAGACAAAAACGTTGAGACAAAGAATCAGGTTACAAACGGACTAGGCGGATCAATGGCACAATTCACTATAATTGATAACTACCTTTATACGGTAGATTATAAATCACTAAAAGTATTCCATATTTCAGATCCTACAAATCCTGAATTATTGGAGAATATTAACCTTGGAGTGGGAATTGAGACAATTTACCCACAAAACGATCATTTATTTATTGGAACACAAAATGGTGTTCGAATTTATGATGTAACGAATCCAAGAAGTCCAGAGGCTGTTTCAGAAATTGATCACGTAACAAGTTGTGATCCTGTTGTGGCAAATGATCATTATGCGGTTGCTACATTAAGAGGCGGTACACCATGTAACGGTAGTTTGAATCGATTGGACATTATAGATATTTCAGACTTAGATCATCCAATGTTAATGCTTTCAGAAGATTTGATTAACCCATATGGTGTTGGTTTTGTTGCCGAAAACGAAAACTTGGTTTATATATGTGATGGATATGCAGGATTAAAAGTGTATGACATTTCAGATTTAGAAAATGTTGAAATGGTTATGCATAAAGAAGATATAGAAGCGATTGATGTTATTCCGGCAGCAGAGAACTTATTAGTGGTTCTAACGCGTCAAGGAGTGTATCAATATGATTCATCTAACCCGCTTGAATTGGTTCAAAAATCATTCATTAGCGTACAATAATAAAATTCAAGAGGAGGTGCGAATCGTATCTCCTCTTGAATTAACCCATAAACCTTAACCATGCGATATTTACTCAGTACACTTATTGTTTTTTGCTTTTTTGTTGCACAAGGACAGTCAGTTGATACCGTTACTGTAAACCATAATGACGAGTGGTCATTTAAGGAAGCGCCTATATATTGGAAGTTTAGCCCGTTCGATTTCATTTCAATATTATCTACGTTTGGAACAGATGTGGAAGTAAGAGTAAATAAAACGTATGCAGTTCAGGCAGGTATTGGTGTAATTCCAAATTTTTCTCAATTTATGACGAATCGCATTTTTGTTGGATACAATAGCATGAATGGTTATAAATTGAGAGGAGAGTTACGTCGTTACATGCCCGTAAAAACGAATCGATATTTAGCTGTAGGGGCGTTGTTTAGACACCTTGTTGTAAAAGATGAGTTTGCAATAGGGATGGAGCCCTTCGCTAATGAATGGGGAGGAACAAATTTTGTTTATTTTCAAAGAGTGCCCGTTCGTGCCAATCGGATAAACATAAATTTAGATTTGAAGTACGGTTTTCAAAGGATAAAACCTAAAGGTTATGTTTTCGATTTTTATGTAGGTCTGAGTCTTCGATCATTGAATGTTATAAATAATTCTGAAATGCCAGATGGGGTTGATTTTCCAGATAATGGAGACATTTGGTCATTGCATGATGATATGAGTTTATTTTATCCAACCCCAATTGCAGGATTAAAAATAGGATTCGCGCAACGTTAGTTTATTTATAATATTTAAAAGGAAAAAGTAGCATCCCGAAACAAGTGCCATCCTCTTTATATTGATTTTTGTGGTGAACTTTATGTGCTTTCCTTACGGCACGAAAATAACGATTATCGGTATTGTCAAACCATTTTTTACGGCGGTGAATTAAAATTTCATGTATTAAAAAATAAGCCAAACCATAAGCTGCAATTCCAAAGCCTATTCCAATCATTATGTCGTTTTTATTGATGAAACCGAACATAATATTAAGCCATGAAGGAATGGCGAATATTAAAAAAAACAAATCATTTTTCTGAAAAGTTTTACCCGTAGGTTGATGATGATCTTCATGTAAGTTCCACAAAAAGCCGTGCATGACATATTTATGCGTAAACCAAGCCATAAATTCCATGAATATGAATGCTAGAACTATGAAAATGAAAATGATCATATTACTAATTTATTGCGTTTTTTCTTAACAACAATTAAAATCTGTGATTTGTTCAAATGTTATTCGGCTTCAGCTTCAAAGTAAGCCTTGGCACGTTGTATAATAATTGCAATATCTTCGTTTGCACTTAGCGCTAGAGGTGTTTTCCCTTTTTCATAAAACCAATAACTATCTGCCTGGCCAATTTGTTGCATGGCACGCAGGTCGAAAGTGTCTGATGGAAAATAAGCTTCGAAATCATTAGCGCCATAGGGTAGAGTTTGATCGTTCACATTTTCATCTTTCAATGCGGTTAAAAGAGCTTCATAATTTGCATTAAAAGTACCACTTGGTTGGTCTAAGTTGACATAGCCAACTACAAATGATTCATTCGTCTCTGTTGCAGAAAAAATTGAAATTTGAGTTAAAGTTAATCGATCTTCAGCTGTTGATAACTCATAGTGATAAGACGGTTTTTTTTCAAATTCCAATTCTTGCTTTTCACCCATGTTCATTAACATAGACCGTTCTGAAAAAATATAGGTGGCACTTTCTGTTTTAGGATTTATATAGATATTATCTGAACCATATTCATTAACGAGTTGAGTTTCCTCTAAATCTAATCCATCAAAATATTCGCTTAAAACAGGTAGCGGGTACCGGTTTAATTTGTTCCAGCGTTTTGTTCTAGAATTCCAGTTAAGGTAATTAAACTGTTGATTATCCTTATTCATTTGACTTAAAAAAGCTCTTTTTTCGCCATCTAATTCAAATGTCATAAACTCTAATAACACATTACATTCGCTATGATAAGCTGTTAGGTAATTGTCGCTTACTTCAAACTGTTTCCATTCCTCGTTGCTATCATTTCCGTACAAAATTAATTGGCTAATAGAGTTGTAGTCATAACAGAAATCGTCTCCGATAATGTCATTGTCAACGGCAAAAAAATCTTGAACAGTCTGCGGTTGTTCAACTAAGGCAATTTCATCCAACTCAGCTTGACTTGGTTCTATTTCCATTAAGTTTCCAGTAACCTCATCATTGACTTCGGCGTCATTCTGGCAACCGATAAATAGAAAGCAAATAGCAATTAGTGCAAAGCGCATGATTTGGTTATTTGATTACACCCAATTCTTTACCTACTTTTTCAAAAGCGGCAATTGCTTTGTCTAATTGTTCTTTAGTGTGTGCGGCTGAAAGTTGAACACGAATACGAGCCAAATCTTTAGGTACAACAGGATAAAAGAATCCAATAGCATAAATACCTTCATCTAATAATCTGCTTGCAAATTCTTGTGCAATTTTAGCATCATATAACATTACAGGTACAATTGGTGAATCACCTTCACGTACGTCTAATCCAGCTTTAATAACACCAGCTTTAAAGTAAGCGGCATTATCTTCTAGTTTGTCGCGCAATTCAGTAGTTGAGCTTAATAAATCAAAAACAGCAATGGACGCTCCAACGATACTTGGTGCTAAAGAGTTAGAGAATAAATAAGGGCGAGAACGTTGTCTTAACATATCAATCACCTCTTTTTTACCAGTAGTAAAACCTCCCATTGCTCCACCGAGAGCTTTACCTAAAGTTCCTGTAATGATATCTACACGTCCCATTACACCATTGTGTTCATGAGTTCCACGGCCAGTTTTACCAATAAAACCTGTTGCGTGACAATCATCTACCATAACCATGGCATCATATTTCTCTGCTAAATCACAGATTTGATCCAATTTAGCAACATAGCCATCCATTGAAAATACACCGTCTGTTACAATGATTCTATTTCGGTGTTGTTGTGCGGCTTTTAATTGCTCTTCCAAGTCTGCCATGTCAGAGTTTTTGTAGCGATATCTGGCAGCTTTACATAAACGCACACCATCAATAATTGAGGCATGGTTTAATTCGTCTGAAATAATAGCATCTTCTTTAGAGAATAGAGGTTCAAATACACCTCCATTTGCATCAAATGCAGCCGCGTATAAAATTGTATCCTCCATTCCTAAAAAGTCGGATATTTTTTGTTCAAGCGTTTTGTGAATATCTTGTGTTCCGCAAATAAATCGAACAGACGACATTCCAAACCCATGAGAGTCTAATGCTTTTTTGGCACCTTCAATAACCGCCGGGTGAGACGATAAACCTAAATAATTGTTCGCACACATAATGATTACATCATCACCTGAGTCAACCTTTACCTCTGCTCCTTGAGGAGAGATAATTATTCTTTCTTCTTTATATAATCCAGCATCACGAATTCCAGCGAGTTCGTCTTGAAGTTGTTTTTCTAGTTTTCCAATCATAGCATTATTCTTTGTAATGAGTGAAGCAAAGATAATGATTCAAATGGACAATTATCGACGGATAAAAGGGAATAATTAAAAGAATATTATAAATGAAAATAAAGGTTTGTTTTAAGTTGTAATGCAGTGTTTTATGCAAGAAAAAAGGGCCGTCTAAATTTAAGACGACCCTTCAGTATTTTGAACTCCAGTTAAGGAGTAGTCAATTATTGTTTCACAACTTGAACAAAGCTAATTTCATTTCCAGCTGTTACTTTTACGATATAAGTACCGTCAGCTAAATCTTTCATAGATAATTGTTCTTGATCAACTGCATTTCCAACAGCAACAACTTCTCCTAATAAAGTAGTTACTTCATAGTTGAATTTACCGTTATAAGTTACAGTTAACTGATCGCTAGTTGGGTTAGGGTAAGCAGTCAATTTTGCAATTGATTCTCCATCTATTCCAATGAATCGAGTTAAAGTGAAATCTTCAGTTACTGAACACATTCCTGGATCGATAGTAATATCATCAATAGTAACAGTGTAAATAATTCCTGAAGTTAATCCAGTTACATCTTCTGTAGTTGGACCATGAGACCAAGAGAAAGTATAGTCACCAGAACCACCAGCAACAGTAATGTCAATTGAACCGTCATATCCATAATACTCATCTACAACGTCAGAACTAGAAATGTAAGGTAATTCAATCACAGTTACCAATACATCATCATCATCAGAACATCCGTTCATATCAGTACCTGTTACAGTATAAGTAGTAACTCCAGCTTCTGGAACAAATGCTTCTCCATCAGTAATAGATGGTGACCAATCATAATCCATAGCTCCAGAACCAGTTAAAATAGCTTCGTCACCTTCACAAAGAGTGATATCAGCTCCACCATCAACAATTGGAATTTCGTTTACTTCAACAGTTACAAATGCAGTATCAGTACATCCGTCATCAGAAGTACCTACAACAAAGTGAATGTATGTTCCAGCAGCACCAGGTGTTACAGTTCCACCATCAGCAATACCACCACCCCAGCTATATGAAGTAGCAAAATCACTTTCACCAGTTAATGTATACTCTTCACCTAAACAAAGTTGATCAGGCTCAGCAACACCAGAAACATCTGGTTGAGCAGAACCAACTAAAGTAACTTCTGCAGCAGGACCTTCACACCCTAAGTATGTTCCAATTACAGTATAAGTATTTGTTCCATCTTCAGCAATGAAAGCAAGACTATCAGTTGGATCAAATCCACCACTTCCTGTCCAAGTATAAACTTCGTCATCTGGACCTTCAGCTAAACCGCCTTCACCCCATACAGTTACTAAAGCACCTTCACAAGCAGAAGGAAGACTAGACATTGCAGTAATTACCGGAACTGGAGAAGAGTGAATATCAATTGAGAAAGGACAATCTTCACCAGAAGTACTTGTTGCAACATAAGTAGTAGTTGTTCCTGGAGGTGGAGTAAAATCAGCACCATCCATAACACCGTCAGACCAAGTTACTGTTCCACCTGTAGCAGATGTAGCAGAAAGATATAATTCATCACCATCACAAACTCCTGTTACTGGAATATCCAGTACAAGTGGGTTACATAATAGTGTAATAGTTACATATCCGTGTCCTGTATTAGCAACATCATTCGTTTGGTCAGTTCCAGCATTGTATGATCCACCGCCACCAGGGCTAATTTCGCATCCACGACCACCGCCGCCGCCAGAATATCCGCCGCCGCCGCCGCCATTCATGTTATCAGAACCGCCGCCGCCGCCGCCGCCGAATCCACCGTCACCACCTTCATCAGATCCGTCATTCCAACGAATTCCTCCTAAAGCTCCTTCTAATGGTCTACGACCACCTTCTGCACCATTACTACCAGGTGTGTAATCATATAATGTACCTTTGTTT
Organism: uncultured Crocinitomix sp.; assembly: GCA_937136425.1. GTDB lineage: Bacteria > Bacteroidota > Bacteroidia > Flavobacteriales_D > Crocinitomicaceae > Crocinitomix. The sequence continues at coordinate 260,437 of CAKZON010000068.1, read as the reverse complement.
CCTCCAGTTCCATTCGTATTCCAACCAGTTCCAGCTCCAGCCCACCAGCTACAACCTCCTGTATTAGCTCTTCCACCGTTTCCATCAAGTCCTCCGTTAGAAAGCCCTTGTGTATTATTTCCGCCTTCAGCAGTAGTTGCATCTTTTGGTCCATAAGCTCCTGGACTTGCTCCTGCTCCACCACCACCGGCAGCTACTAAAGGAAGCGTTGCGTCGCCTGTATCCCAAACGAAAGATCCACCACCACCACCTGGTGCAGCGTTATCTTCAGCTCCTCCGCCACCAGTCTGAGAGGGATCACCTTCTTGACCAATAACAATAGCAATTATTTGCCCTTCTGTTAATGCGAAAGTACCAATCATAACAGCTCCTAATCCACCATCTTCAGGGTCAACCGTATAAGCATGGTATCCACCTTGAGCTCCTGCAACTTCGAATTCATAATCCGCAGTTAATGGAACAGTCCAAAGCTGAATTCCCTGAGTTGTCATATTGAAAAATGCTGGGTCACTTGCCCATGTAGCACCTCCGCCAGTGTATTCGGCAACACAATCACCTAAAAGAGGCCCTGTTCTACCCTCTGCACCTGCATTGGTAAACGTATGCGAGCTGAATGAATACAGCTGAGCATAAGTAGTATTTCCAATCAAACTTAACCCAAAAAGGGCAAGTGAGGCGAAAATACTTCTTCGTAAATTGTAGTATTGTTTCATAACTTTATTCGAAAAAAATTTTTATGAAAGTACGAAAAAAAATGGAATTTCCCATTGCTATAAGGATGGCATTGATTTTTGACTAAAACGGTATTTTCAATTAATCGATTTAGATGCCCAAGAAATGATAGTCAGTCACCTACGTGAAATTCAGTGATAATATTGGTTTCAGCCTCAATCGGATGCGAGTATAGCAAAGTGAATTTGAGAGGGGATTACCTCATCTGCCATTCTTTCTTGAAAACTAGGTGATTATACGGATATTATTTTTTAACAATAAACACGGCGAATGTTAAAATTATTGAGCCTTAATAAAGTCTATTAATAAGGACTGGACGTCATCAAATTTATTCAACGGTGTGTTTTCAGCTGTATCATAAATGTCATGATAGTTTTTAACATTACCCATTGAGTAAATGAAGAATGCTGGAATTCCTGATTGTGAAAAGAAATAATGATCTGAGTTGGCTGTTGGGCCTCTTTTTTTCACACGTTTTAAGTAATTTTTTTCCGAATTAATTGCAACTAGGTTATTAAATGCTTCTTCGTGTTTGGTTCCGTTCACAACGGTAATTCCTTCCTCGGCCCCCCCCATAATGTCAATATTAAGTACAAATTGAATTCGTTTGAGTTTAATGTAGGGGTGTTGCACAAAATACTTTGAGCCTTCTAATCCTGCTTCTTCACCACTAAAAAAGCAAAGTACAATTGAATATTCAGGTTTGTTTACCATAAAATGTTTTGCCATTGAGAGAAGCATTGCTACTCCGCTAGCATTGTCATTTGCGCCAGGAAACATTGCATCAGTTCCCATACGCCCTAAATGGTCGTAATGAGCAGATAGAACGATATATTTTCTTTTTTTCTTACCTGGGATAAAACCAATTACATTTTTAGTTAAATATTGCGGTTTGTAAGCATTGTTTATTTTCAAATTGACAGTTGATGTAGCAAAGTAACTAGCAGAATCAATTGATATGAGGGGATAATTCATTTGCCTTCTTCCCACGCTGTACATTTGTTTGTTTTTTTCAACCCAAATGACAGGGAAATATTTCATGGCTTTATAAGCGAAAGACATAATTTCATTTCGCTTTTTAGCATCTACAATGTCAGTAAAATTGAAAGCAAATATTTTTTGCGCCGTGGACTGTAAACTTAAGTCGGCAACACCATTAAATTTCGTTTGTAAATTTTCACTGTTTATTTCTACTAATTCAAATTCACCTTGCGCACTGCCAGAAGAAGAGTTAACTAAATAGTCTACACCTGGTACTAAAGTATCGTCCCCTAAAACTACCTCAATGGGATAAGGAAATGTATTAACATTTAAGCGGTACGGCTGTGCAAAAGGTTTTTTTTTGAAAGGAGTCACTCCAATTGCTTCCAATTCTCGTATAATAAAATCAGCCGCTCTATTGTCTCCCTCATTTACATATCCGCGTCCATCATAATGTTCGCTGCACAATGAGTCAATTATCACTTTTGCATAAGATTGTTGCGCAAAAGAATTATTTGTAAATAACGCAATTAGCGTTATAAATAATAAGGGTAATTTCATTCGTTATCTCTTTCTCTAAAGATAACGTCTTTCTACTAATTCAATGAAATTAACGATAGATTTATTCTCTAAGTCCCAAGAATTGTTAGTAGTTAATTCATTTAGTTTTAATCGTGCATCATTCCCTGTAGCACAGGTGTTTAAAAAGTCAATGGCCTCATCATATGCGTCAGTATCACCATTAAACATAATAGAGATATATTCGAATTTTTTGGCTATGCTAATGTGCGATTTGATGTCAGAAACAGGTGAATTCTGTAATTTTTTTCTGAGAGATAGTTCTTCTTGCTTTAACTTTTCATTTAAAGAATTGCTGCTTGCACCATCATCATAATCTTCATCAGCTTGTGCACTTTCTGCGATTTTTTCCTCAAAATGGTTTTGTTCTTCTTCAACCTCTTGAACCAATTCTTTAACAGGTTCTGGTTTTTCAGTTTCCACTTCATCTAAAGTAAAGTCAAAACTTGGTTGTTCTTCTTCTTTTTTGTCTGAGAATCCAGTAAAGTCAAATGGGGTTTCTGTCACCTCTTCTTTCTCTTCTATAATTTCTTCAACTTTTTCAACAATAGTTTCCTTTTCAACAATTTCTTCAGAAACCTTATTTTCAGGTGTTCCGTATTTGTCAAAGGCTTTGTAACGCAAAATAACAAGTTGTTCAAACAAGTCTTTTCCATTGTCTACCAATTCGTTAAGTTCTTCCAGACCAAGTTCGCCTTTTTGAAGTGAAGTAACTTTTTCTGATATTTCCTTAATTAATTCTTCGGTGTTTTTATAAGATGTTTTACCCATTTTCTATAACTTATTCACAATTTCAACATTCGGATAAAATTAAAGTTATATTTGATAGCAAAACGTTATCAAATTGAAAATTTCTCAAAAACATGATGTTAACATCTCTGGACAATTTTCCTTCAGTCCGAGAGTGTCTAACGCTAAAATTAAAGTTATCTGCGGTCCAATGTTTTCTGGGAAAACAAAGACGCTAATAAAAACAATTGCTGCTTATCAGGCAGATGGTAAAAAGGTGGTGGTGTTTAAACCAAAGCTTGATGACCGTTATGCTGAAGAAGCAATCGTTTCGCATGATAAGGATGAAAATGAGGCTATAAATGTGGGGAAATCTGCAGAGATTTTAGACTTATTTCATAATGCGGATGTGGTTGCAATAGACGAAGTTCAGTTTTTTGATCCATCAATTGTTGGTGTGTGTAATGTAATCGCTGGTCAAGGTAAATCAGTAGTAGTAGCTGGTTTAGATATGGATTATAGAGGGATTCCATTTGGATCTATGCCTGAGTTGTTGATAATGGCAGATGAGGTTGTAAAACTAAATTCTGTTTGTACTTTTTGTTCTGGAAAGGCACGTCATTCGCACCGAGTTTCTAAAGATAGTGGGGTTGTAGTATTGGGAGAAAAAGATAAATATGTACCACTTTGCCGTAGTTGTTATAATGAACTAAAGGAAGGGTGAATTTAGATCTTTCAATAAAAACTATCCGTTCTATTATTAATGCGGATTTTATTGAATCGAGCGAAGGATTTCAAACTATTAAAATTCAAAATGTTGTAATTGACAGTAGATCTCCGTCAATTACGAGTCATACTTTGTTTGTAATTCTGAAAGGAAACAAAACAAGTGGCGCCGCGTATCTTAATGATTTTATTCAAAAAGGAGGGCGAACCATATTAACAGAAACTCCGCTTGATTCTTCAGGAGTAAATCAGATTCTTGTAAAAGATGCTTTAACCGCCTTGCAAAAAATTGCGGCCTATCACCGATCAAAATTTAGTTTTCCGGTTATTGGAATTACAGGTAGTAATGGTAAAACGACCGTTAAAGAATGGTTGTATCATCTATTAAAAGATAATTATAAGATTGTTCGCAGCCCAAAAAGTTATAATAGCCAAATAGGAGTCGCATTGTCTGTTTTAGAAATGGATGAAACGGATGAACTAGCCATTTTTGAAGCTGGAATTTCTCAGGAAGGTGAAATGGCAGCGCTTGAAAAAATGATTCAACCTACGACAGGTATATTTACAGGAATTGGAGATGCACATAATAGCGGATTTAAAGGGGATAACCCTGAAATTATAAAGCAAAAGGAAAAGTATTTACTTTTTCAAAATACCAAGCATGTAATTGAAAAACAAGTAGATTGTTTTCAAATTCAGAAAGAATCAGGAATTAAAAAATTTGAAGTTGAATCCAATGAAAATGAATTTAAAATCATTGGGGAGAATCATCAAGAAGCGTTAAAAATACCATTTCAAGGTAAAGGAGCTATTTCAAATGCCGTAATAGCAAGTTTGGCAGCTTTGGAATTTGGAGTGAATATTAAACACATTAGAAGCATGCTTTTGAGCTTGCCAGTTATTTCAATGCGTCTGGAAAAGATTAATGGCAAAGCAAATAATTTGTTGATTAATGATGCTTATAATCTAGATGAAAAATCATTGGAAATTGGAGTGCAGTTTTTAAATGCAAATGCTGAAGGTAAAAAACGTACTGTTTTTTTAGCAGAAAATTCAACGCAAATTAATGAGCAAACCACCTTGCTACATGCCTTGCAAAAAATAACTACACAAATAAAAATAGACACAGTTATTTATTTTGGACCATCAACAATTGCTAGTCAATTTAATTTTATTGATAAACAGTATGAAATTGTTCCAAACTTTTTTGCGCATCCACTTGAAATAGAAAATAATGCCGTTTTGTTTACAGGCGCACGTAGTTGCCATTTAGAGACGGTTGTAAATTATTATACAGAAAAGAAACATATTACGCGTTTGTTAGTGAATTTGGCCGCCATGCGTAATAATTTGAATCGTTTTAGAGAAAAATTAAACTCAAAAACGAAAATATTGGCCATGGTAAAGGCTCAATCATATGGAGGTGGTATTTTAGAGGTGGCTAAATTTTTAGAGAAAGAAAATGTAGCCTATTTTGGTGTTGCTTATGCTGATGAAGGAGTGACATTGCGAAAAGGAGGAATTACACGCCCAATTTTAGTTATGAATCCTGAACCTGCTGCCTTTGAGGACATGATTGATTTTGAGTTGGAGCCAAGTATTTATTCGTTAGATTTACTTAATGCATTTATTCATCAACTCATTTTAAAGCGCCGTGCTAATTTCCCCGTCCACATTAAGTTGGACACTGGCATGAACCGACTTGGTTTTCGTGGAGAAGAAATCAATGATTTATTGGCAACGTTAAATACACAACCAGAGGTTTATGTAACGTCCGTTTTTTCTCATTTAGCAGTGGCAGATGTTGATGACGAACAAGATTATACAACAGAGCAAATAGAGGTGTTTAGTAAAACTGCTCAATTAATGCAGCATGAATTGGGATATCCTTTTATTCAACATTTAGCGAATTCAGCTGGAGCGTTTAATTACCCCTCGGCGCATTTTGATATGGTTCGTTTGGGGATAGGTTTGTTTGGATTGTTAAAGGATGATCAGCAGCTAGGTTTTGAAAACGTACTCGTTTTACATTCACAAATTTCACAAATTAGAAAAATTAAAGCGGGTGAGAGCGTTGGATACGGACGTAGTTTTATTGCAGATAAAGACACCACTATTGGAGTTGTACCTGTTGGTTATAGTGACGGTTTAAGAAGAGGGCTTGGAAATGGGAAATGGGCGGTTCAAATAGGTGATAAAAAATACAGCATTATCAGCAATATATGTATGGATATGTGTATGATTGATTTGGGTAATGACGCTGTTCAGGTTGGTGATGAAGTAGAGCTATTTGGTTCTGAAAATAGTGTTTTTCAAATGAGTGCTATTTTAGAAACAATTCCTTATGAAGTGATAAGTGGAATATCCGCTCGTGTTCAGCGTGTTTATTTAGAAGAGTAATAAGATTTATTATAGTTACTTACTACCGCGCCCTCTATTGTCATAACCTGGACCAATAATCTCATAAAATAGAGAATCATTCCGAAATAAACCATGACCATAGATTATTTGTCCACCCCAAATTTCTTGCTCAGGAACATTAAATCCACTGCCTTCCATCAAAATAATTAAATCATCATCCGTATTGCGATAATCCATAAGATAAAGCGTGTCCGAATTGGTGCCAACAATACTCACCTTTTGATAAATTTTTGAAATTTCTGTGAGCATAGTAATTTGCAAAGTGTCGGTCACTCCATAAGTTCCTATATAGGGTTCCCCTGCATAAGTGCAGGAAAAATCATTTACGTTGGCCTTTGGATTATAGTTTAATGCTGTTTCATCTGTGCACCCCTCTTTTTTACAATTGGTCAAAAACACTGTACAAATGAATAAACCAATAATTTTAAGTGGGGTTGAGAGCATCAGATAAATTTTAGCATTTAATAAAAAGCTCTTTCATAACTTCTCCGTCAGATTTTTCAATTTCAAAACCTAGTAGTTCTCCAATCGTTGCAGGAATATCAATTAACTCTCTTGATACATCCGTAATAACTCCACGTTTAAAATCTGGACCATATGCAAAACAATTAATCATTCTACATCCCTCACAGTTGTCTCCGTGCGAAATAAATCCGTCTTTTCTTCCATCTAAATGTCTCCCGTGGTCATTCGTTACAAAAATTGTTGTTTTGTCTTTGTATTGCTCATCTAGTTGAATGTATCTAAAAATATTGTAAATAAATTCATCTGATTTTTTAATACCATCTAAATATCTTTTCCAATTTCCAGCATGGCCCCATGAATCCGGTTGCCTAAAGTTGATGAGAACCAAATTAGGCTTATCTTTCTTAAGAATTTCAATACTCTTATCGTAAGTTTCTAAATCAGATCTGTATCCAGTTTGAAATCCATTGACTCCACAATCCGAATATGGACGATATTTATCGCGCCATTTTTTGTTTTTGCAATTCGTTAAAAGTGCCAATTTATCTTTACTAGAAATAACATAAGCAGCAGTTCTCTTTTTTCCTGTTGCCTTTAGCCAGTATTGAAACATTGATGGGTTTTTTGGGTATTGACGCCCAGTATTATCAAGTCGTTGATATTTTCCCGTGCAAATTGCTGTATGTCCTGCCGCCGTATAAGTTGGGCCATTATTTCTAAAACCGGTATATATAACTCCGTGTTGGGCCATGTCATTAGCCATTCTCGGAATATATTGGTGTGTTGGATCTCCCCATGTTTCGCTATATCGTGGTCCGTCCATTACTAAAACAATTACATTTTCTGTCTTGTAATGCTTGGCTTCTGGTGTTCCTGCGTATATGTCAGAAACATACGTTAAGCAAACCAAAATGAGTAACAATCTCTTTACATTCATAGCAACAAAAATATCAAATTTGGTTCCAAATTAGCGACTTGGTTCGGATATTGCTACGTTTTCATCAATTAATTGTGGACTAAAATTTAATTTAAGTGCAATTTTTTTATAAAAATCAGGTTTTTTTGTATTCATGTTAAAGGCGTTATATTTCTTTTGTTGTTTCTCATTCCTTTCGGTCTATGGGCAGATGTTGGATAATATTGAAGGGAAGACATTTGGAGAGGTTCCCTATTTTAACGAGGCTTTTGTAAAGAGAAATAAAATCAAGACCATTAAAGGGTATTATTCCACAAAAGCAACGCTAGACATTATCCGAAAATCAAAGGATGTTTACTTCTATGAATTTAATGAAAAGGGACAATTAATAAAAGATTATCGCACGCAATACAGCGATACATTGATTAGTATGTATGGTTATAATGAGGCAGGGCAGTTAAGTGTTTTGCGTAAGTCCGACAACGACGGCTTTCATTCTTACCACTACACCTATGATGAAAGAGGGCGAATTTTAGAACAAGAGTATAGACGAGATTTTAATAAAGTTGGAGATGCTGCTAATTTTCAATTGGATAAAAGCTTTAGCATTTCAATAGAAAAGTTTGAGTATGTAGAAATGGAAGGGTTGAATTATAAAAAAATCTACTATAACAATGCTGGTCGAATTTATCAAGAAGAGTTTTTCTATTATGAGGAGAACGGATATTTAATACGGCAAGAAGCAAGAATGAAAATGGGCTCCAGTTTTACAAATACAACCTTTGTTTATGATGATTTAGGAAGAGTGAAAGAAAAGATAATTGAAAAACGTGTCATGAACTTGTATACTTCAAAATGGGTGTATGAATATGACGATCATTCTAATGTTTTAGCCCAACACTATTATAAAAGAGATGTTTATATGTCCGAAAATCAAATTGTTTATTCGCAGGACAATTTGTTGATTGAGGCGATAATATCAAGAGATGTGGAAACTAATTTAGTGACCATTTTGAAATTATCAGATTACATATTTTTCGAGTAATATTACTTGCCGTCGCATTCTACTACGTTGCGCTCGGTTTCATAAAGTCGCACGCGCAGTTCCAAAGCCGTATCAATTTTTGAACGCAATATTTCCCAAATTGTTAAGCAAATATTTTCAGCAGTAGGGTTTAGTGTTTTAAACTCTTCAGTGTCAAGATTTAGGTTTTTATGGTCAAATCGCTCTTCAATTTCGTCTTTAATCAAGTTTTTGAGCAATTTGAGGTCAATTACCATACCCGTTTCAGGATTAATATCTCCTTTAACCCAAACCTCTAAAGTATAATTATGACCATGAAAATTAGGGTTGTTACATTTGCCAAAAACGGCATCATTTTTTGCCATATCCCAGTCAGGATTATATAATCTATGAGCGGCATTAAAATGGGCTTTTCTACAAACGGATATCTTCATTTTTTAACGATAAAATCTCTGGAGTTAAAGTTACTAAAATCAACCCAACAATAAGAACCCACTCAGCTTATTTTTGTTTTTGGTTGTTGAAGTTTGAGTAGAACAGAATTTTTTCTTTACTTTGCGTAAAGGCTAAACCCCTTTAGAAAACCGAGTATCAATATATTTTTATATCAGATGTTAGGTTTTTGTTGAAGATAAAACGCTGAGCACAAACAGGTTTAATCGACAATTGCTACCAATTTTTTTGATTTTTGTGCATTTAGTAGGGAATTGGATGAGCCTCAAAATCATTTACTTCCACTATACTTAAACAGGTAACTAATGAAAAAAATAGTTCTATTATTTGCGTTTCTCCCACTATTAATGACAAGTTGCGGTGGGTCAGAGACTACAGAAGATTCTGATGGAACGGATTCTTTAAACACCAGTGTTTTGGATTTTTCGGACATGAACGAAATATCCCTTGTACCACATGGATTAAATATGAAATTAATGCTACCTTCAGTTGCTTCGTCAACTGGAGCATCTATCGACGCTAAAGTCATTCATGACGAAGGTGATTATTTATGGTACATTACTATTGGGCCAAGATTTGAACTAATAATTGAAGATTTTGGAAAAGAGACAGGTAAGGTAGATACTGAAAAGAAGCGCCTGGGTGAATTATCCAATATTTTTGATATTGAATATACTGTTGACGAGCCTACACTAATTATGTACAAAAGAACATTGCACGAAGGGCAAGGTGGTAAAGCTTCGTATCACTGTTTCGGTGAAGTTATGATTGACGGGTACAACTATGTATTGCGCAGTGAAGACGAAGGAGCACTTAAACCTATTATTGAAGATATGGTAATGACAATTCGATCTGCAAAGCCAGTTACTGAGTCATAAAACAAAATACTAAAGCATAAAAAATCCCCTCTGTTTATTATAAACCAGAGGGGATTTTTTTGCCAAATAAAAGTTGTTCTTAGTACAATTTTAATTTTAAAAATGTACGCATTTCTTTAATCTCTTCACGGTTAAATTTATTATCAGCTCTTCTAATCAAGTGTAATAAATAAGTTAAGTTCTCGGCGTCAGTACCAGGCTCAATTAAAAATTCTTCACCTTCTTCATCTTCCTCTTTTTCAACTGTGTGGTCAAAACACTCTTCTTCTGTAATATATTCTGATGCTAATCGAAGAACTTTTGCCAATAGCGGATCCTCATCTTTAAGCGCATCCTCTCGTAAGTCCATTAATGACTTTACAATCATTTCACCATCAAAACCTTTTTCCAGGGCTTTAATTAGCTTGTCTATTTTTGCCTTTGATTCTTCTTGTACCATTATTCTAATTTTGCCCAAAAATAAATATTCTTATTAAAAGAGGCGCAATAATTAGCAAAACCAATCCATTTATTTCTTTCTTAACCCAGTTTTTATCGTTTTTTAACCCATTGTTAAAACTAATTTATAATTGAATTTGGACAGGTTCTTCAGCAGATTCTTAGCAAATTTTGTATTTTCACGTCTATGAAAACCGTAGATGTTGTTACATCACATAATATTTCAATTGACTACGAGGCTGCTTCTGTTGTGAATCGAGGGATAGCTTTATTCCTAGACTTGCTCATCATGTTTGTTTATATGATTATTACTTCCATCATATTAGAAACTATGGGGCTTGGTTGGAGGAGCTATGAATTATATGTCATTCTCAGTTATATTATAGTAGGTTTACCCATAATGTTTTATAGTGTGATTTTTGAATTTTTGCTGAAAGGACAAACACCAGGTAAAATGGCTATGGGCATTAGAGTGGTTAATTTAAATGGAGAAAATGCTTCATTAGGGGACTATACTTTACGTTGGTCGTTTAAAATTATTGACTTGTGGTTTTCAGCTGGAGCAATAGGTGCACTATTTATATCAACAACTGAAAAAGGACAACGATTGGGTGATGTGCTTGCTCAAACTGCTGTGGTACGTAATAAACCAGAACAAATTTACTCTATTCGTGATATTTTAAATATTAAAGACCGAAGTAAACATGAGCCAACTTATTTAAACGCTCATAAGTTTACGGATGAGGATATGATTTTGATTAAAAACGCCATAACACGCGTAAAAAAATATCCAAACGAACCCCATAAACAATTGGTTAGAGATTTAGCTGCAAAAGCAGCCGAACTTCTAAATTTAGAAGAAGTACCTAAAAAGAAATTAACCTTTTTAAAAACGCTTTTGCAAGATTATATTGTACTTACGCGATAGTTGTTTCTTTAGAGTTCTGTAACAATTGTTACATCATTTAAAAACCCTTCATCTTACTTTTGGGCAAAAGTAAATGTCATGTTTAAGAAAGGAACAAAACTGTATAGCATTTTTAACTCCAAATGTCCGCATTGTCAAGAAGGTGATTTTTTTAAAGGATCAAGATTTAAAGGAACTGTAGCCGAAAAATGTAATGTTTGTGATAAGAAATTTAGCAAAGAACCTGGTTTTTATCAAGGCTCATATTATGTAACCTATGCTTTGGGTGTTGCTATTTTTGTAACAGTTTGGGTGGCGAGTACTGTTTTATTCCCTGACATGAGTATTCCTGTTTTAGCCACAATAATAGTGTCTACAATTGTTTTAATGACACCTTTTTCTTACTACCTTTCTAAAATAATTTGGGCAAATTTCTTTTTTCATTATAAACCAAACACAAAGAATGAAAGCACTTCTGCAAGATAATTTTGAGTACCTTTTTGAACCTGCATTACTGAATGAAATTGACAATGTTGGCATTGTAAAAGATTTTGCCGCGGGGGACGTTATTATTAATATTGGTGACACAATTAGATATATGCCCTTATTGTTAGAAGGCGCCATAAAAGTGTCTCGATTGGATGATGATGGAGATGAACTATTGCTTTATTATCTTGAAAGGGGAGATGTTTGCGCAATGACTTTAACTTGTTGTATGGGTAATTCTGTTAGCGAAATTAGAGCCATGGCAGAAATGGATACAAAAATTGTTTTAATCCCAGTACAAAAAATGTCTGATTGGCTACGTGATTTTCACTCTTGGCGAACCTTTGTTTTTGAAAGTTATAATTCTAGGTTAAAAGAAATGCTGGAGGCGATTGACAATTTGGCTTTTCTAAATATGCATGAACGTTTGTTGAAGTATTTAAAACACAAAGTCATTGTTACTAAAGATACTATGTTGTCTATTACGCATCAAACAGTCGCATATGATTTGCATACATCAAGGGTAGTAATTTCTAGACTTTTAAAAAGTTTAGAAAAAGAAGGGAAATTGAAACTACACCGAAATAAAATTGAATTTCTAGATTTTTAAATTTACACTATGAGGGTACTTATTTTGATTAAACATAATCAACTAGATCAGTCCATTGTCAATTTTTCAAGCTCACTTTTTAACGGAACCGAGACAGAAATTCATTTGTTAAATATTGTACCAACCAATGGCGAAATTCCTCTGCAAATGAATGGTAGAGTGTTGGATTTTTGCACTGAGTTTGATCTTACCTCTTATCTTAAGCAAACGGAAGTTAATTTAAATTATTTAAAGAGTATTGAGCATAATATGGTAGTGGAACGTCATTCATATGCCGGTAATAAAATTGGAATTTTGCTAGATTATATTCAGGAAAATAAAATTGATATTGTTGTAGGTGGCGCGCATAAAACAACCGCCATGGAAGATGCTTTTGTTAAAACATATCCTTCAAGAATAATTACTAAAACAACACTGCCCTATTTAACGATTAAATGTAATCGGGATAATTTTTCTCCCCAAAGAATTGGGTTAATAGGCGATTTTACAAAGCCAAGTAAAGAAAATTTTGACGTGATTAAAGCAATTGCTAACCGACATGAAAGTGACATTACTTTAATTAAAATACAGACCCCAAGTGATAAAAGACCTGAAGAGGATATTAAACGAGTGATGACCCAATTTGCTGAGGTGAATGAATTAAATGCTTCGTTAAAAATTATAAAAAGTGTGGATAAAGAAAGTGGTGTAGATGAGTTGCACAAGGATAAAATGATAGATTTAATTGTAGTGGCAAGAGCGCATAAACCGGCCTTTTCAAGTTTATTTAATCATGCCGATCAAGAGAGTATTGTGAATCATGTTTATGCCCCAATTTTAATTTGCTAATAAAATGATTGATGCAATTCTTCAACCTTGGCCGTGGTATGTTTCTGGGCCATTAATAGCATTAGTAATGCTGTTTTTATTATTAACAGGTAAAAACTTTGGTATGTCTGCAAACTTGCGGACTATGTGCAGTATTGGTGGTGCAGGAAAAGTAGCTGATTTTTTCAAGTTTGATTGGAAAAGCCAAATGTGGAATTTAATGGTTGTGACTGGAGCAATATTGGGTGGTTTTTTTGCCTCTCAGTTTATGTCAGAAGATACCGCCATAGATTTAAATGAAAAAACAATAGTTGCACTAGAAACCGCCGGGTTTGAAAATCCAGGAGAGGCATATGTACCGGAAGAAATATATGGCTGGGACGCCATAACATCCTTCAAAGGGTTAGCAATTTTAATTATTGGAGGTTTATTAATTGGTTTTGGAACCAGATGGGCTGGTGGTTGCACTTCAGGTCATGCTATTAGTGGCTTGAGTAATTTACAATTGCCCTCATTAATTGCCGTAATTGGCTTCTTCATTGGCGGAATTGTCATGACGTTTTTTATACTTCCATATTTACTTTAATCACGCTATAAAAAGAGACAATGAAATATTTAAAATTTATAGCAATCGGATTTATTTTTGGAATCATCATGTATAAGTCGCAAGCCGTTTCTTGGTTTCGAATTTATGAAATGTTCCGTTTTGAATCGTTCCACATGTATGGCATAATAGGGTCTGCATTAATGCTTGGAATTGCGTTTGTTCAAATTATCAAACGAAAAAACATCAAAAACATTTATGGTGAAGAAATTCAATTTACACCAAAAGCCAAGTCCATAACGCGTTATTTGTTAGGTGGCGGAATTTTTGGATTAGGCTGGGCATTAGCAGGAGCTTGCCCTGGTCCAATGTACGTTTTAGTTGGTGCTGGTGCTTGGTCAATTCTAATTGTATTATTTGGCGCTATTATAGGCACATTCTTGTATGGTTTGTTACGGCGTAAATTACCCCACTAATTTTCTTATTGCTGTGTAACATTTGTTGCTGATTTTAATATCGGACTTTATCACCTTTGCAATAAATTAACTATTGGATGGAATTGGTTGAATTGTTAGGTTACGGCGGTGCATTAATTATCGGAATCGTTTTAGGATTGATTGGTGGAGGTGGTTCAATACTCACGGTACCAATTCTTGTTTATGTATTAAACGTAAGCCCAGTTGTCGCTACGGCATATTCACTTTTCGTTGTTGGAACCTCTTCTTTAGTGGGAGCAGTGGTCAATGCTCGAAAAGGAATGGTAGATTTTAAAACTGGAATTGTATTCGCAATTCCAGCATTCTTATCCGTATTTCTAACACGAAAATATTTGGTTCCTGCAATTCCAGATCAATTATTTACTATAGGAGATTTTGTAGTAACGAAAGACATTTCAATTATGGTGTTTTTCGCCATTATTATGCTGCTTGCATCTTACTCAATGATTAAAGGAAGAAAAGAGGCGAAAATTGAAGAAGAAGAGGTTCAATTTAATTATCCACTCATTATTATTGAAGGAGTGGTAGTAGGAATTTTAACAGGTGTTGTGGGTGCAGGTGGAGGATTCTTAATTATACCGGCCTTAGTATTGTTGGCAAAATTGCCTATGAAAAAAGCGGTGGCAACATCATTGCTAATAATTGCAGTAAAGTCTTTAATAGGTTTTTTAGGAGATGTGCAAAATACGCCAATTGATTGGGTATTCTTGTTAGTGTTTACGGGTGTGTCAGTACTGGGGATTTTTGTTGGACTTTACTTAAATAAATTTATTGCAGGTCATAAACTTAAAAAAGGATTTGGCTGGTTTGTTTTAATCATGGGCGTTTACATAGTTTTAAAAGAAACAGTTTTCAGCCTGTAACTTTTGTTACTGACGAAAGCATTCAAGCTCCCTAAATTTGTCCAAGAAAGTTAAAACAGTAGATATAAAAACAAAAATATAAAAATGGGATTTTTTGATAAGTTAAAAGGAGCGTTAGTGGGAGAGCAAGTTGATTATGCTGCATTAATTAATGATGGCGCCGTGGTAGTGGATGTGCGCACTAAAGAAGAATTTAGATCAGGACATGTAAAAGGAAGTAAAAACTTTCCGTTACAAACCTTGGGGAGTAAAGTGGGAGAATTAAAAGGAAAAACGGTTGTATTAGTTTGCAGATCTGGCGCAAGAGCAGGGCAAGCACAGCGCATGCTTTCAAATAATGGAATTACAGCGCATAATGCAGGTGCGTGGCAAAATATTTAGTTTAGCAACGAGGGAGAGATTGATAGCGATCAATCGTGAGAGAGAAGTTGGTTGAGACGGTTTTTAGTTTAGAATAATTTTGGCAACCAACTGACCATAATTATCCGTTCTGCTGTATGTGGCAGAGCGGATTTTTTTAATTTTATAAAAAGAGAATATGAGAATTGCAATTATTGGAATACTAGCGAGTGTATTTACATTTACATCATGTGCACAGTCTGAGTCAACAAGTACTCAAGGCGAGACGACTACGGTTGAATCTACAACGGAGGTTAAACGGGTAAGTAAAGCTGAGTTTAAAGCGTTTTTAGCTGAAAATACAGACGTACAATTAATTGATGTAAGAACTCCCGGTGAGTTTCAATCAGGTGCAATTGATGGTGCAAGTAATATTGATTATAATGATCCTAGTTTTGAAGCTAACATCAATAATTTAGATAAAAATGCACCCGTGTTAATTTACTGCAGAAGTGGTAATAGAAGTGCAAAAGCGCTTAAAGTGTTTGAGGCAAATGGATTCACTCACGTGCTAGAATTAGAAGGTGGTTATTTAAACTGGTAATTTTTATTAGCATGAAAGAAGCTTTAAAAACAAACTGGAAATTGTTTGCAATTGCATCCTTAACATTAGGTTTGGCGCCATTTACACCAACACCTCATATTTGGGACAAATTACTATGGATACGTGGTGGAGCGGTTGGAATGCAACCTATTGATTGGTTCGATTTTTTGATGCACGGCGCACCTTGGTTCTTACTAATTATCTCTGGGGTTCTAAATTTGTTGGATAGAAAACCAAAAACGGCATAACCTTTAACGCGCCTTATAAAAATGGTTGTAATTGCTTTACTCCATTTTAATAGTTATTCGCAAGAGGTTTCTAAGGTTGAAAAACGTTATACTACAGCAAAAAAAATCTGGGATTTCTTAAATATTATCATCCTAAAGTAGCAGCAGGAAAATTCGATTGGGACCTGCAATTTTTTGCTGCTTTGACCAAAGTTCAATTGGTCAAAAATAAAAGAGCAGAACCATGCGCATTGTTGATAAGAACTTCAATTTAGATTGGAGGCAGGATGATAAGTACTATATTTCATACTTGCATAACAAGTATGGCTATGCCGGAATAATTCATGAAAAGTCATAAGGAAATATAGGTATTGTCTCTGAAAAGAGACTGGAATATCATTGAGTATTTTTTTCCTTATAAATACCAAATGGACAAAAAATGGGGTGAGGTTTTATTGGAAATGATTTCCCAATTTTTGAATGCTCAATCTGAGGTTGACAATCATTTATCAATACTTGCAACCATAACCTCAATTGATGATTCTCACAGAGGATTCATTACGCCGAAAATCTTTAATTATTTTCGGAAACGAATTCATTCCTACAAATGTTAAAATAGTGGATGATAAACCTATTATTACCAGTTTTCGAGATGATTCAATCGCAGCAGTAAACGATCTTCAAATAGGAGATGCAATTATTGTAGGCATTCACACTTTAGGAGCTAATGGAAAAGGCAATTGAAATTGCTACTTCTTAAACCTAGCAACTATTTTTCGTCTGGCGTTTTTCTAAATCCAGAAAAGATCAATCCAAAAAATCCACGAGGATAACGTTCAATTCCGTCAAATCCAAGTTCAATATCTCGTCCATTTGATGGGATGTAATTTTTACGGAATATATAATCCCAAATACTTAACGAAATCCCAAAATTAACACCGTAGCGTCTGTTCTCTGGCAATTCTTTTGCATGGTGCCATATGTGCATTTTAGGGTTGTTTAAAATGTATTTGAACGGACCGTAATCCAATCCTATATTGGCATGGTTTAAATGACCAATTGCAATTGAAATATAAAATACGATATATGCCATTTCAGGAGTAAACCCTCCAATTAACATTACTGCAATATATTTCATTGGGGTATAGAAAACGTTTTCCATCCAATGGTAACGTAAATGTCCAGCAAAACCCATTTGCTCAATTGAGTGGTGAACTTTATGGAAGCGCCATAAAAAGTTAAATCTATGTAATAAAACATGTGTAAACCACTGAATAAAATCAGTAGCAATAAAAAAGATAACCAACTGCAGCCATAAAGGTAAGCTCGCTAAATCAAGTAATGAATATGAGGTGGTATCTCCGCCAATTATGTCATGAAAAAACTTCGCCGTAACATCTGAAAAAGACATGAAGATTATTAATTTGAAAATGTAAAAATTGAAGAACATGAAAAAAGCATCAATCCAAAAATCTTTACGAACTATAGGTTGATTTTTTCGCCAAGGAAAAGCAATTTCTAAAAGCCAAACAACCAATGAAAGCACTACAAGTAACCAAAAGTAATTGACATACCAGGGGGATACATTAAAAGTAATTTCATTCCAAGTATAAGAAGCAAAATTGCCAAATCCTGCCCAAAACACTTCACTGTAACTAGCTATATGTTCTTCAACTGGAATGATAACCGCACCCGTATCAATGGGCAATTCATCATTGTAACTCCATTCAATCCATGATCCATCATAATTACTAACGTTTGGATAATTCAATACTTCAGAAAGAACAAGCGCAGTGAAAGAAGATCGTACGCCGGAATGACAATAAACAATTATTTCTTTGTCCTTCGTAATTCCTTTTGATGCATAGAGAGACAATAAACTATCTTTTTCTAATAATAATTGATTGCCATGATAATCAATATTTGCAGCCCAATCTATATGGACACTTTCGGGTATTCTTCCTGCTTTAAAAGCACCATCTTTTTGATACACTCCTTCAAACTCATCTTGATTTCGGGTGTCTATTAATAGAACGTTTGGGTTGTCAATAGCTGCTTTTACTTCGTTCAGGCTAGCCATCTCAATGGTGTTGCTTGATTGGCTCGGAAAAGTATAGGCTACAGAATCAACTCGTGTGATAATGCTGTCAATTGATGTGTTATTGTTTCCCCAAGCATTTAATCCTCCGTTTAATAATTGAACATCTTCATGTCCGTAATACTTAAGTACCCACCATAAACGTGCTGCATCACTTCCTCCTTTATGATCATAGACAACAATATTGTCTGTTGGAGTAATGCTTAGGTTGCTTAACAAGCTTTCTAATTTTTCACGGCTTGCTATTAATCCACCATAAGCCGCATCTGTTTTTGAAATATCGTCTCGAGATATGTTAAGTGCACCAATAATGGACTCTTCTTGAAATTTTTCTTTTTTCGAAATATCCAATACAACATAATCTGAAAATTGGTTGACTAATTTATCAGCAGAAATAAAAGGAGAATTGGCCGATTGCGTAAACGCATTAATGCTTAGTAATAGCAGCCCAAAAAACAAAGTATAAAATTTATTCATCACAGTACAATTGATTCAATTCGGAAAGGTAAGCAGCCCTTTCTTTAACGAATGTAACTTTTGTTACCAATAAACAAAAAAGAAATTGATTATTTTGGTAGGTTGAATTATGACGATTATAGGTTTTCCAACCTCATTTGCTTATGAATAACAAGAAAAATTCTAGAAGAAAATTTATTTCAAAATCGGCTCTGGCCGCTTTAACCGCGGTAGTTGGTACTAAAATTGTTTATGGTGAAAATTTTCCTGCAGAATTGGAACCTATAGGTTTAGATGAAACTGTTGACCCTGAGAAATTACCAGGTAAAAGTGAAGCGTTAACTATTTTAAATAGAAAACCATGGAATGCCGAAACACCTCCGCATTTATTAGATCCTGAAATTACGCCAGCTAATGTAATGTTTGTGCGCAATAACGGAATTCCACCTACTGAATTTGATTTAGAGAATTGGACGTTGACAATTGAAGGAGAAGCTGCTGCACAACAAAAAACATTTACGTTAAAAGAATTGTATGATAATTTCACCCATTACACTTATGATTTAACATTAGAGTGTGGTGGAAATGGAAGAAGCGAGTTTAATCCACCTGCTAAAGGTAATCAATGGGGACTTGGTGCTGTAGCCTGCACTCGTTGGACAGGCGTTCGTTTAAAAGATGTGTTAAACGCGGTGGGTGTAAAAGACTCGGCGGTGTACATTGGTTATTACGGGGCAGACACGCATCTTTCTGGTGACATGAGTAAAACTGTAATTTCTAGAGGTGTTCCAATTAAAAAAGCAATGGAGGATGAATCTTTAATTGCGTGGGCAATGAATGGTGAGGCAATTCCTAAAATGAACGGTTATCCGTTGCGTTTAGTGATGGGTGGGTGGCCTGCATCAGTTTCAGGCAAATGGTTAACTAAAATTGCAATTAGAGATAAAGAACATGACGGACCAAAAATGGGAGGTCAATCTTATCGTGTTCCTAAATATCCTGTGCCACCAGGAACAAAAGTGCCAGATGAGGATATGAAAATTATCGAATCTATGCCAGTTAAATCAATTGTAACTTATCCAAAAACGGGAGCAATTATTGGCAAAGGAAAATCATTTGAAGTACGGGGCCATGCTTGGGCAGGAGATTTAATGGTGAAATCGGTAATGGTGTCTATTGATTTTGGAGTTTCATGGCAAAAATGCGAATTGAATCCACCAAAAAATAGGTTGGCGTGGCAAAGGTGGAAAACGGAGGTAACCTTACCAGGTTATGGTTATTATGAGATTTGGGCAAGGGCAATGGATGAAAACGGGAAAGTACAACCCATGATTTTACCAGGTTGGAATCCGAAAGGATATTTAAATAATGCATGTCACCGAATAGCAGTAAAACAGGCTTGATGACAAAAGAAGAAAAGATATATGAGCAGGCTTTGAAACAAGCTAGGCGAACAATAACATTTGCTTCGTTATTAATTGTTACGGCTGTAATTTTCACTGTGCAATTGACTTATTTTCCAAGATTTTTTTCTACACCTGATGAAAATATATCAGTATTAGATACAAGCGTAATTGATCCAATGCTAATGACTATGGATCTGAATCCAGATGAAATTGAAAATGGAATTCATACTCCAACAGGTTTAATTGTTGATGATGGAGTTGATCTTGTTATTAGAACCTGCGGAGCTTGCCACTCATTGGATTTGGTAACACAAAATAAAGCAGACCGAAAAGGATGGAAGGATATAATTGTTTGGATGCAAGAAACGCAAGGGTTGTGGGATTTAGGTGCCACAGAGGATGTGATTTTAACCTATTTGGCTAAAAATTATGCACCAGTAGATGAGGGAAGAAGGCGAAACCTTGAGGTGCTAGAATGGTATGAATTATAAGAGCGTGCTTTTTTACGTTGATTAATTGTGACACCAATTATCTGTAACCGAAAAAACTAAATCGAAAATGAGAGGAGCTAAATTTTGGCCCCTCTTTTATTTTGTAAGAATGAAGTTTTAATAAATATCTTTAATATTATAGTCGTAATTATTAAAGCTAAAAGTGTCACCTACTTTCTTGCCCTCCATTTCTTTAAATAGTGGTGCCTTTTTAGAAATGCCGAATACAGACTCACCGTTTACCTCAAAATTTTCAACACTTACAGAGGGGTAAAATGTCTTTTGATCAGTTACTACAACTGCCCCAATTACCGCGCTGTCTAAAGGTGAATCGATCACCACCATTTTTTGCAAAAAGTCCAATTCGTTTTTAGCAAACTCCCATTCTTTTGTGAGCATTGCAATCAAAGCTTTGTTGCTTTGATTTGCCGACAACTGATCCAAATCATGTTGATCTTCATCTGTAGTATATTCAACTCCATTTATATCGTCAATACGAACCTTAAAATCTGTTACAATTTCATGTTGTCGAGCCCTTGCCGTTTCTAAAATTTGTTTTTTAAATGCAATCTTATCCATAACCTTGTTTTATACTACTAAAAATAGCTGTTTTAACCCCCTTAAAAGGCGACATATCTTAGTGTAATGCTTGATTTTTGTCAGGTTGGCTGCGGACTGATTGATATCATTTTATAGTTTGACATTAGTCGTTTTATTTGGTGGCTTTATTCAATAAATTTAGTATTGGAGAATGGTCTCCGTTTAACTAAAATTTTTGAGTAATGAAAAGTGTTATTTTGCCAACTGATTTTTCTGACAATGCATGGAGAGCAATGAGCTATGCTGCACAGTTGTTTCATAATGTGCCGTGTAAATTTACTTTGCTTAACACGTTTTCTGTGCCATATAGTTATGCTGAGGCTGGTGCCATGCCCAATATAGAACCGTTAAAAGAAGATTCTGAAAATGGACTAGGCGCTGTGCTTAAAAGGTTTAAAGAATTAGACCATAATGATGGTTCTAGCTTCCAAACAGTTTCAAAGTTTTCGTCAGTGGTTGATGCTATCAGCAAAATTGAAGAGGAAAGTGGAAAAGACTGTGTTGTTATTATGGGCACGAAAGGCGCAGGTGGTTTAGGTGAAATGTTTTTAGGAACTATGACCTCACATGTTATAAGTCATGTTAAATCACCAGTTATTTGCGTGCCTAATTCAGCAAAGTTGAGTATCCCCAAAAGTTTAATGTTGGCGGTTGACAGTCAAGGAGTAGATAGTATGGAGGAAATTCAATTGTTGAATGATATTGCAGAGCAACACCAAGGAAATGTAATGGTAGTTAATGTGCCTATTGGTGAAGAAGAGGTGTTGGGCGAAGATTCAGCAGAGCAATTTGTGGTTGATCATTATTTAAAGAAAACGCCGCACACTTATCACACGTTATACGGCGAGTATAAAGAAGATTTATTAACACAGTTTGCTGAGCGCAATCAGGTTGATTTAATTGCAATGATTAAACGAGACAGAGGTTTTTGGAAAAATCTATTTCACCGTAGTTTGACAAAAAGCATGACTTTTTATTGTGACACCCCCCTTTTAATCTTGAGAGATTAACTCAATTAAATTTTCTGTCCTACAGAAATCCTAATTCAAGCTGAGCTTCTTCACTCATCATGTCTTTGTCCCATGGCGGATCAAATACAATATTTACTTTCGCTTCAGACACGCCTAAAACGGTTTCAACCTTATTCTTAACATCTACAGGTAGACTTTCTGCAACGGGGCAGTTAGGGGAGGTTAATGTCATGTCAATATCAACAAAACCGTCCGCTTTAATTTTGACTTCGTAAATTAATCCTAACTCAAAAATATCTACTGGAATTTCAGGATCATAAATTTCCTTTAATGCCGCAATAATATTTTCTTCCATGTTCTTAATTGCCGCCTTATCCATACTTCCTTCTTTTGAAACTATCATTACTTCATTTTTAATGCTAAAGCATACATTTTCATTTGTTTTACCATGGCTACTAGGCCATTACTCCGCGTTGGAGATAGGTGTTCTTGCAAACCAATCTCTTTAATAAAATCAAGTTTTGCATCAATTATCGTATCAGGTGTTTCGTTAGATAAAACATCTACCAAAATGGCAATAATTCCTTTCGCAATTATTGCATCTGCATCTGCAGTAAAAACAACTTTATCGTCTTTTTTTTCTGCATGTAACCAAACTGTTGATTGACATCCTTTAATAATGTTTTCATCCGTTTTATTGGTTGAATCAATTATGGGTAAGTCTTTTCCCAATTCAATAATATATTCGTACTTCTCCATCCAATCATCATAAATGGCAAAGCTCTCTACTAATTCATTTTCCTTATCTATTATGCTCATATTAGCTTAGCATGGTTACTGCTTTTTTCAAAGCAATTATAAATTGGTCAATCTCTTCTTTTGTATTATAAAAACTGAAAGACGCGCGAATTGTTCCAGGAATATTGTAAAAATCCATAATTGGTTGAGTACAATGGTGTCCTGTTCGCACTGCCACTCCTTGTTGATTCAATAGCGTTCCTACGTCATAAGGATGTGTGCCTTCAATTAAAAATGAAATTGTACTTCCCTTTTCTTTAGCTGTTCCATAAAATTGCATTCCTTCAATCTCATCCAGTTTTTCGGTAGCATACGCCAACAATTCATCTTCATGTTGTTTGATGGCTTCCAAATCTTGCCCTGCTAACCATTCAATGGCTTTTCCAAAAGCAATTCCACCAATAATGTTTGGTGTTCCGGCTTCAAACTTATGCGGCAACCCGTTATATGTTGTTTTTTCTAATGTTACCGTTTTTATCATGTCGCCACCACCACGGTAGGGTGGCATTTCATTCAATAATTCTTCTTTTCCATATAGCACTCCAACACCAGTTGGACCAAATACCTTATGACCAGAAAAAACTAGGAAGTCACAATCTAAATCCTGCACATCAATTTGCATGTGTTGTAAAGACTGTGCGCCATCAATTAATACCTTTGCTCCAACTTTATGCGCTGCTTCAATAATTTCAGCAATAGGGTTAATTGTGCCTAGCGCATTTGAAATATGTGTAACAGAAACTAGTTTGGTTTTTTCAGTAAGCAAAGTATCAAGTTCACTCATGACAAGTTCACCAGCAGCATTCATTGGAATGTACTTGAGAACTAATTCACGCTCTTCAGCAAGCATTTGCCAAGGAACAATATTTGAGTGGTGCTCCATTTGCGAAATTAAAATTTCGTCTCCTGCTTTCAGTAATTTACCAAAACTGCTTGCCACTAAATTGATTCCATCAGTTGTTCCTTGCGTAAAAATAACCTCGTAATCTTTTTTAGCATTAATATAAGCCTGAATCGTTTTTCTAGCTTCTTCATAGTTTTCAGTAGAAACTTGGCTTAAATGATGCACTCCACGGTGAATATTTGCATTTTCCGTTTCGTAGTACGTATTGATGTAATCAATCACAATTTGAGGTTTCTGTGATGTTGCTCCATTATCAAAATAGATTAATGGATATTTCCCAATTTTCGTTTGAAGAATTGGAAACTGCTTTCTAATATTAGTTACATCAAATGACATGTGCGTTTTTTGCAAATTTAGTGAGATTGTTCTGATTTACAACCATTATTTAGAATTGATCTAAATAGTATTCAAATATGAGCGAAAATTTTGGTTATTTTTGTTCAGATCATCCTGTATTTTCACTAGTTACAAATGCCTCCTCGGATGATAAAAAAATGAAAGAATGAGTAAAACAGAAGATTTTAGAGACCACATTAATGAAGGATATGCATTTGAGGGAGAATATATAACTCTTGGATCAGCCATGCTTGATGGAGAACCTATTGGAGATGCAAATGTTAAAATTCCTTTAAGCACATTAAATCGTCACGGATTAATTGCAGGGGCTACTGGAACGGGTAAAACGAAATCACTACAAGTTTTGGCAGAGGAAATGTCTTTAAAAGGAATACCATCTTTATTGATGGATTTAAAAGGAGATTTAAGTGGTTTAGGAAAACCTGGAGAAACGAATAAGCACATTGAAAAAAGAGCTGCTGCAATGGGAATTCCATACAAAGCCCATCAGCTTCTTGTTGAGCTTTTTTCCATTTCAGAAGGAAAAGGAACGAGAATGAAAGCTACCGTTTCTGAATTTGGTTCAACACTTTTAGCTAAAATATTTGGATTAAATGAAACCCAAACTGGAATTTTAGCCATTCTGTTTAAGTATTGTGATGATAATGATTTACCCTTACTCGATTTAAAGGATTTGAGAAAGAGTCTGCAATTTATGATTGGCGACGGAAAAGAAGAGATTAAGGAAGAGTACGGTCAAGTTTCCTCGGCTTCGGTGAATACAATTATGCGTAAAATTATTGAGTTGGAGCAACAAGGTGGCGAATTGTTTTTTGGAGAGCGTTCGTTTGATGTGTCTGATTTGCTTTTTACAAATAGCCGCGGAATCGGTCAAATATCAATTTTAAGATTAACCGATATTCAAAGTAAGCCCAAATTGTTTTCAACCTTTATGTTGAGCTTATTGGCAGAGTTATATGAGACACTTCCTGAATCTGGAGATGATGATAAACCTAAACTATGTCTATTTATTGATGAGGCACATTTAGTTTTTGATCAAGCTACAGATGAATTGCTAGATCAAATTGAGGTCATTATTAAATTAATTCGATCAAAAGGAGTTGGAATCTATTTTTGCACACAATTACCAACAGATATTCCTGATGTGGTGTTAAGTCAATTGGGATTAAAAATTCAACACGCCTTGCGTGCATTTACCGCAAAAGATAGAAAAGCGATTAAAAGCACAGCAGAAAATTATCCCTTGTCGGATTATTATGAAACGGACGAAATCATAACTGCTTTAGGTATTGGTGAAGCTTTAATTACGGGATTAAACGAAAAAGGAATTCCTACACCACTTGCAGCTACTTTAATGCGTGGCCCTGCTACTCGAATGGATATTTTAACACCAGTTGAAATTGATGAAATTGTTGATTATTCAACTTTGACAGAAAAATATAATAAGGAGATTGATCGCCGAAGTGCCTACGAAATTTTGTCAGAAAAAATGAACAAGGCAAAAGAGAAAGAACGCAGAGAACAGATTAAAGCACAAGAAGAGAAGGAACGTAAAATAACGGAAAATAAACTCAGAAAATCTGCTCCGAAAACACGAAAAACAACACGTAAAAAATCGACACGTCGCACAACAAGTTCTACTCGCCAAAGTGATAGTATTGGAGATACATTAATAAAAGAATTAACGCGCGGTTTATTCGGTATTCTTGGAATGAAAAGATAGCCACGCAGTTTATTTGAATACCAGACAAAAGAAATACTAAGTACCAAATACGAGATACCAAGTACTAAAAGGAACGACAAAAGCATGATAAACTCGAAACTTCCAGAAGTAGGAACAACTATTTTTTCAGTAATGTCGGCGCTTGCAAATGAGCATGGCGCGGTTAATTTATCACAAGGTTTTCCAGACTTCCCGATAGACAATCGCTTAAAATCATTTGTTACTCAGGCGCTAGATAATAATCAAGTGCAATATGCGCCAATGCCTGGTCGGTTAGATTTGAGAGAAGCGATTAGTAGCAAAATTGAGCAACAGCATGGTGTAAAGGTTGACCCGGTTACTGAAATTACTGTTGCGGCGGGAGCAACACAAGCTATTTATACCGCCATCACAGCTATTATAAACGAGGGAGACGAGGTTATTTTGTTTGATCCGGCTTATGATTGCTATGATCCAACCATACGTGTTAATAAAGGCGTACCAGTTCATTTAAAGTTAGTTCATCCAACTTATCACATTGATTGGGATGAGGTCCGTCAAAAAGTAAATTCTAAAACCAAATTAATTATTACTAATAATCCGCATAACCCTTGTGGTTCCGTTTGGACAAAAAAAGATATTGTTGCGTTAGAGTTGTTGGTGCAAGAGCATCCGCAATTAATGGTTTTAAGTGATGAGGTGTATGAGCATATTCAATATAATGACGATCATCAGTCAGTGTTGAAATCTGCAATTTTGCGTGAGCGCAGCTTCGTAACATATAGTTTTGGTAAAACAATGCATGTTACGGGTTGGAAATTGGGATATTGTATTGCTCCGGAAGCTTTTACTATAGAATTTCGAAAAGTTCATCAATATTTAGTTTTTTGTGCAAACAATACCATGCAATATGCGGTTTCTAAATATTTAAATGCGGGTGAATTTTGGAGAGAGGTAATGCCCATGTATCATAAAAAAAAGGAATTATTTTTAGAGGCAATTCAAGAATCACGATTTAAGCCGCTGCAGTGTTCGGGAACATATTTTTGTTTGTTGGACTATAGTGAAATATCCACTTTGTCGGATGTTGAATTTGCAAAAGAACTAACTATAAAGCACGGCGTTGCAGCAATTCCAGTTTCTGTTTTTTATGAAGATCAAACAGATCATAAAGTGATTCGGATTTGTTTTGCCAAACAAGATGAAACGTTGATTAATGCAGCTCAATTATTATGCAAGATTTAAAAATTGGATTGATACAAACCCAACAATTTTGGGAAAATAAGAAAGCAAATCTTGCACATTTTGAATCAGAGTTTTTGTCTAAAATTGAGTCTGGATCAGTTGATTTAGTGCTTTTGCCTGAAATGTTCAACACAAGTTTTTCCATGAATGTGATGCAAATGGCTGAAGAAATGAGTGGTGATACAATAGGTTGGTTAAAGGATTGGGCAGGTAAACTTAATTGTCAAATTGGAGGAAGTTTAATCATTTCTGAAAATGAGAAATTCTATAATCGCTTTGTTATTGTTTCAAAAAATGGAATAGAAGCTACTTATGACAAGCGCCATCTTTTTAGAATGGCAAATGAACATCAACATTTTTCTTCAGGTCAAAAACGCGTTATTCACACCATAAAGGGGTGGCCTATTCTGTTACAGGTTTGTTATGATTTACGTTTTCCTGTTTTTTCAAGAAACCGATATGTAGATGACCATAAAGAGTATGAGGCGGTAATTTATGTCGCTAATTGGCCAGAGAAAAGAGCCTTTATATGGAAAAACCTGATTCAAGCAAGGGCTATAGAGAACCAAGCATATGCAATTGGACTCAACAGGGTTGGAGAAGATGGTAATGGAATTACTTATTCAGGGGATTCAATGCTTGTTGATCCTTGGGGAAATATTGATACAGAATTTCCTGCAAGCACTCAATCTTTTAAAGTTGTCACCTTAAAAAAGAGCGTAATGGAATCAATTAAGACTGCTTTTCCTGCATATTTGGATGCAGATAATTCGTCAATTTTAATTTGATTCAACCCAATACATTTGATATCTGTTTGTTTTTCAGATTGTTAATCTATTTTCGGGGCGTTGCTCGCGTTTAATCAATAACTACTACAGTTTAATAAATGACAGCCTAGCTGAACTCACCTTTTAGGTTTCCTCTCCGTGAACATTATTGAAATCTAAAAATCTAACAAATGAAAAAGACTTACTTAATGGTCGCAGGAGCAATCCTGTCGACAGTAGGAAGCTATGCTCAAATCTCTAGTGAGCAGGCTTATCTACCATTCCAAAAGGAAAACCAAACTGCACGAGAAATTGGCCTCCGTTCAGACCATAGAGATCCTGGATCTCCAATTGTCATGGACGATTTCAGTGACTCAGAAAATTGGTTGATTTACTCAAAAGTTGGGACCGACCCAGAGTGGCAAATTGTAACAGAAGAACCTCCGGCACTAGATGGTTTTATAGGTGATATGGCGTCTACAACAGAGGCAAATGGCTTTGGCGTTTTTGATGGAATCCAGTTTTTAACGGATGATATTACAGGAGTGCCTGAGCAAGATGCTTATTTAGAATATGCATTTCCAATTAATTGCACAGGAATTGCAGGTGTAATTTTGGAATTTGAACAAGCTTACCGTGCTTTCAACAGAGATCAAACTATTGTTGAAGTTACTGCTACCACTTGGGATGAAGGAGAGTTTGTCGCTTATGAATTGAATACGGAGGAATCTACAAACGGACCAACAATTCAAGAAAAAGTGACGATTAACATTACTGATATTGCAAGTGGAGAGTCCAGCGTGAAAATCAGGTTTAGATGGTTGGAAACAAGCCTGGAAGATGGAGTAGGTGCTGGTTATGCGTGGATGGTTGATGATCTTTTAGTGCGAGAAGCTTGGGATCATGATCAGCAAATTACTGCTTCGTATCACCGTTCTGGTTTAGGTCAATATATGACAAATGGAATGGAGTATTACATGATTCCACCTTCACAACTTACAGATATTACATTTATTGGCGAAACACAAAGTATGGCTGGTTTAGAGCAAGTTAATGCCAAACTTAATGTTGATGTAGTTGGCGGTGCAGGTTATTCAGGTACTTCTGATTTATTTGACTTACCAGTGGCAGATGCTGACTCTGTAAGTTGTAATGATACATTTACTCCAACCTTAGAGGGAGACTATGATGTAACATACTATTTTGATAGTGATGGAGTCGAAGAAGAGACAGGAAATGATTCATTATATGACCAGTTTACCGTTACAAATTCAGAGCAAAAATTTGCCTATTCAAGAGATAATGGTTTTAGCTCTTCTAGTATTAGTAATGTAACGTCAAATACCTCAATGCCATTGTTAATCGGTAACGTAATGGATATCTTTGGTGAAGACCAGATTGGTTGTGTTGATGTAGTGATATCAGATGCAGCAACAAATGTTGGTCAAATAATTTTTGTTCAAGTCATGATTTGGGAAGGAGATGCATTTGTATATGCAGATCAATCAGATGATCATGTAATTACAGATGGAGAAAATGGTGGTCCAATTACGCTTTACATTGAAGATCCTATCGCAGTATCTCCAGGTCAAACGATTCTCGTTTTGGCAGGACATTACGGAGGAGATAGTGAAGTTGAGTTTAGAATGGCTCAGTCAGTGGAAGAACAAACCGTATTAGGCTATACATCAGGAGAAACTGATCCTTTCTTTTTGCAAGAACCTTCTGCAATTATGATTCGTCCTTTAATGGTTCCACATGGAGATTTAGGAGACAATGCGCAAGGTTTAAACTTTACAATAGGTCAAAATTTACCGAATCCATTTGGGGCACAAACAGTCATTAATTACGAGCTAAATGCAGCAGCTGAGGTTTCAGTTGAGATTGTTGACGCTTC
The DNA here is from genome assembly GCA_937136425.1 of uncultured Crocinitomix sp. GTDB lineage: Bacteria > Bacteroidota > Bacteroidia > Flavobacteriales_D > Crocinitomicaceae > Crocinitomix. The sequence continues at coordinate 230,519 of CAKZON010000068.1, read as the reverse complement.
TGGTAAAATTGTGAAAACAATTAATAACGGAATTCAATCGGCAGGTACTTATACCATTGATCTGGATGCTAGCGAGTTTGCTGAAGGGGTTTATTTTTACTCATTCAACGTTGGCGGTGAAAAAGTGACGAAAAGAATGGTAATAACTAAATAATTTATAATTCGAACGGATAGGATTAAAATGATAGCACATTTTTTTCCAATAAACAGCTTTGTCTTAGCGACAATGATAGATAAAGCTGTTTTTTTTTCGTATATTTACACTCAAATTTAAAAATAGAAATAATGAAAAAGGTTTACTTACTGGTTTCAGGTGTAATCTTAGCAGCTGGAGCTGCTAATGCGCAGGTTGATTCCGAAAGAGCATATTTGCCATTTGAAAAGCAAGATGCTACTACAAGAACTATTGGTCTTGTTGGTGACGATAGAGCTCCTGGAGATATTATCGTTTCTGATGACTGTAGTGATGAAGCTAACTGGGTTATGGGGACTGAAGGTGGAACAACTCCTGAATGGGAATATAGCTTGACTACTCCTGGTGATTTAGTTGATTATGTTGATGTAATGGCATCTCCTACAAATGCAAACGGATTTTTCTCTTTTAATGCTGTTCAGTATTTGTTAGCAGGAACTGTTGAAGCAATTGATGCAACTGTTACTTACGGTTCTACAATTGATTGTTCTGGTGCAACTGCTGTAACGTTAGAATTTTTCGCTGCTTATAGAGCGTTTAATACTGACCAAGTATTTGTTGAAGTATCTAATGACGGATGGGGAACTTTCACATCTTACGAATTATTTGCTGATATGCCAACAAATGATCCAACAAGACAAGAAGTTATCTTAAGAGATATTACTTCTGTTGCTGCTGGTGAAGCTGCTGTTGAAGTTCGTTTCAGATTTTCTGAGCTAGGAGCTGATCCTGATTTCGGTGCTGGATATGGATTTATGGTTGATGATTTCAAAGTGAAAGAAGCTTGGGATTATGATGTAGAAATTACTGCTTCTTACCACAGATCAGGTGTTGGAGTTTATATGGAAAACGGTATGGAATACTACCAAATTCCAGATTCTCAAGTAACTGAGATCGAATTTGCTGGTAAAGTTCAAAACTTAGGTGGTGTTACTCAAGTTAACGCTAAATTAAATGTTGAAGTTGTTGGTGCTGGTACTTACTCTGGTACTTCAGCTGGTGCTGATCTTCCTGTAGGAGCAAGTGATTCAGTTTCTTGTACTACTACTTTAACTCCAACTGCTACTGGTGATTACAATGTAACTTACTGGTTTGATTCTGATGATGCTGAAGAAGAAACTGTAAATGATACTACAATTGATGCTGGTACTATCCAACGTAACGAGTTTATGTATGCTAGAGATAACGGAATCGGTGGTTCTTCTATCGGAAACGTAACTTCTAACACAGGTGCTCCTTTATTAATTGGTAACACAATGGATTTCTTTGCTGACGCTGAAATCGGAGCTGTTGATATCGTTGTTACTTCTGATGCTTCTAACGTAGGGAAATTAATCTTTGCTCAAGTAATGATTTTTGATGCTGGTGCTGGTGCATTTGTTTATGCTGACCAAACTGCTGATCACGAAATTACTTCTGGAGAAAATGGTGGACCAATCAAAGTTATCTTTGAAACACCAGTTTCAGTAACTGCTGGACAATCAATCTTACTTCTTGCTGGACACTACGGTGGTGCAACTGAAGCTAGATTCAGAATGGCACAAGGTGTTGATGAGCAGTCTGTATTAGGATACACTTCTGGTGCTTCTGATCCTTTCTTCTTACAGTCTCCATCTGCTATTATGGTAAGAGCTGATTTAAATAGCTATGTTGGTCTTGAAGAAGAAGCTGGAAACAACTTCGCAATTTCTCAAAACATGCCAAACCCATTCGGTGACAATTCAGTAATCAACTATGAGTTGAACGAAGCTGCTGCTGTTTCTGTTGAGTTTGTTGATGTTTCTGGAAAAGTTGTTAAATCAATCAATAACGGAACACAAGCTGCTGGTACTTATACATTAGACGTTGATGCTAATGATTTTGCTGAAGGTGTATACTTCTACACATTCACAGTAGGTGCTGAAAAAGTAACTAAAAGAATGGTTATCACTAAGTAGTCACTTAGGGTAAACATCCTTTAATAATATTAAACCCCATTTCATCTCAGTTTTTCTGTGATGAGGTGGGGTTTTTTTAGTTTCTAATAATACCCAAAACAAATTTGGGATAACACATTATTAACCCAATGAAAATCGTTTTGAAGTACTTAATGGTGTGTATTATCAGACACTGCTTGCATAGAAATGTAAAACATTAATTAGTTTGAAATATCGACCAATTATAAATTGTGGAAATACTAACGTCGTTATCCATTATTACGGATAGCACTATCGTGGATTCAATGGTGAAAAAACGTCTGTAGTTGAAAATTAGGCTGTATTTGGTTTATCTAAAAACTATCCCAACCTATTTTATGAAACTACTTATAAGTGAATATGAATTTGTAAGTTTTGATTTCGAATACTTAGCTAGCAACTCTGCAAAGAATCCATATTTAAAAAATATCGATAAGAAGATAAATTTGCCATAGCCTGAATTTTTAAGTAACATAACTTAAATTCTGCATCAGATTTTGTCTCATTCAATCGGTTGATTCGATACTGATCAAAATTCCTTAAAGCCAATTCTTCTTCTTGCGTTAATTCAAGATTATCAAAATATTTGTCTTTCAGATCATTAATCGAAACAGGTAATATTTTTGTGTCAAATTTCATTCGTGTGGTAGCTGGTACTACAAGTTTAGTGAATTAATTCGTAGAAAAAATCAGTCAAAACACCTAGCGACACAAGTAAAATGAACCTTTTGGGAACAAATTTGTACCTTTAATCACAATAAACATTATACAGCATGAAACGCCAGATCAGCACGTTACTTTTTACTTTTTCAATCTCTGTGATTTCTTTATTCTTGATATCGAGTAGGTATAAAGTAGACGAAAAAAAATATCCAGAGTTCGCTCAATCTTGGAAAAAAGTGGATTCATTAGAGCAAAAAGGGCTGTATCGAATGGCTTTAGAAGAAGTTCATCAGATTTTTGATTTGGCTTCAGCCGAGGAAGAGCACAACCAAGTGATTAAGTCAGTCATGTATGAACTGAAGTATAATAGCTATTTGGAAGAAGATGACTATGTATTAGGTATTGCACGTTTAGAAGATCTTATTGCGAAGGCACCTTCTCCATCCAAAGAAATTTTACACTCTTTGTTAGCAGAGGTTTATTGGGGGTATTATTCTGGAAATAGCTGGAAATTTAGCCAAAGAACAGCTGTTGTTGATGTAGATTTAAAAGATGTTCGAACGTGGGACTTAAAGCGAATAGCAGTAAAAATTAGATATCATTATGCCATGTCGTTGCAAAATGCTTCTGTTTCGCAAACGGCCAAAATTTCAGAATTTTCCGAAATTATTTCTTCTGCAACAATCAATGATGACAATTCTATCCGTCCAACATTATATGATTTTTTAGGGCATAGAGCATTAGATTTTTTTAAATCAAACACTTTTAGTGTCCCAGGACCAGCTGAAACATTTGTGGTGGATTCACCTACCTATTTTTATAGCACTTCATCATTTTTAAAAATGAATGCAGTTACGCATGACTCATTAAACACGCGCTTTTTAAGCGTTCGAGTGTTACATGCATTAACAGATTTTCATAGCAGAAATAATAATCTAAAATCACTATTTTATTTGGAGTTGGAAAGGCTGCAATTTGCACGCGTGCATTCTACTTTACCAAATAAGGAAGAGCTGTTTTACCAAGGGATAGAACGCTTAGCAAATGCAAATAAAAAATACCATTATTCATCAGAAGCATGGTATGAAATGGCACTTGTTCATTCTAATAATGGAGGAACATATAACCACGAAGGAGATACAACAAGTAGGTGGGAGAAAAAAGTGGCGTATGATATGTGCGCAAACACTATAGAAAAATATCCAGGAGCACACGGGGCACAAAACTGTGATGCGCTCATGAGTCAAATTACTCAGATGGAACTTCGTCTGAGTGCAGGCAATGTAATTGCTCCTAATATTGAATCTAAATTTTTATTAGAATATAAAAACATCAATAGAGCAGATATTAAACTAGTGGCGTTCGATTTTGACAAAAGAAACCAAGAACGTTATCGTGGGGACAAGTTTTATCACGAGTTAAAAAAAGCAAAGGCAGTTTATGAAAAATCGGTTGAATTAAAAGACCCAAAGGATTATAATAAACATAGTGTTGAACACTATTTACCTAAACTAGAAAGTGGGTTTTATTATTTGGTGGTTTCATCAGACGGAAGTTTTGACCATAAAAGTGGAGGGTATGCATTCATTCCAATATGGGTGAGCAATATAACCTACCAATCTCGCCAAATGGGAGACTATAATCAAGTAATGGTTTCTAACCGTACAACAGGAATGCCGCTTGTTGATGCACGCGTTCATGTGGCGTATGAAAAATACAACTATACTTTGCGCCGTTACGACAAAAAATCGGTAGGTAACTTCAGAACAGACGAGAATGGACGATTTAAATTCAAAGTTGATAAAAATTATGTTAACTATCATTTAACCATCAAGCATAAAGGTGAGGAGTATAAACCTCAAACAGGAATATACGGCTACAGATCGCATGATTATGCGGTGAATAAATTGGAAACGAAATTTTTTACGGATCGAAAAATATACCGCCCTGGACAAACCATTTTCTTTAAAGGAATTATGATGGATTATAGCGGGAAAGAACGTAAGTTATTAAAGAACAAATCTTCTCAAGTTGTATTCTATGATGTAAATGGCCAAGAAGTTGAGAAGGTATCGGTTAAAAGCAACAAGTTTGGATCCTTTGAAGGCAAATTTACAGCACCATTTGGCGTGTTAACCGGCCAAATGCAAATTTCAAATGGTTACGGCTCAACTTATTTCAGAGTTGAAGAATATAAACGACCAAAGTTTAATATTGAAATGAAGCCTATTGAGGGTGAGTTTGAAGTCAATGATAGTATTAAGGTGACTGGTGTTGCAGAAGCATTTGCAGGCAATAAAATAGACGGTGCAGAGGTAAAATATAGAGTAGTCAGATCTACTCAATACTCTTGGGGATATTGGTGGGGTTGGAGACCCCATATAGAGCCTAAAGAGGTTTTAAACGGATCATTGGTAACAGATGATAATGGTGAGTTTAACGTTATTTTTAAAGCGATACCAGATAAAGAGTCAGACCCAAAAACATTACCAATATTTAATTATACAGTTTATGTAGATGTTACGGATATTAATGGGGAAACGCATTCAACTTCAACTTCTATTCAGGTAGGATATCAAAGTTTGCAATTAGGAAATAATTTTAGTGCGGATATGAACAATGCATCCGACTTTTATTTGCGGGTGAGCACAACCAATTTAAATGGTCAAAAAATAACGGCGAAAGGAACAGTTCGTGTTGAAAAATTAGAGGTGCCTGATCAACCATATTATAGCCGATTATGGAATAATCCAGACATGAAAAACTGGACGCCTGAGGAATTTAAAAAGCTATATCCGCTAGAGGCTTATGGCAATGAAAACAACCAATATAATTGGAAAGTTAGTAAAGTTGCATTTGAAGAATCTTTTGATACAGAGGTAACGGATAGTGTTGCAATTAATAATTATAAAAAGTGGGCGCCGGGTGTTTATAGATACGAGGCAGTAGCTAGAGATAAAAATGGTATTGAAGTAAAGGATGTGTATTATTTTACTGTCTTTAATCCAAAAAGCAAAAAAGCCCCAAGTAATGAAGTGCTTTGGTTAAAACCACTACAAACTACTGCGGAACCTGGTGAAACCATTACTATTCTATTAGGATCGGCTGAGTCAGATGTACTTGTGAGCTATGATACAGAAGCAAATGGAAAGTTAATTGAATCGAAAAGCATAAAACTATCAAAACAACAACGTAAACTTGAGTTTAAAATTGAGGAAGCTTATCGTGGAAACTTTACGGTGCATTTTACTGCGGTAAAAAACAATCGCCATTTTTCGCAATCATTTACAATCACTGTTCCATACACAAATAAGCAGTTGGATTTAAGTTTTTCAACTTTCCGTAACAAACTTTTACCAGGAGAAAATGAAGAGTGGATATTGACGGTTAAAAATAAATTAGGGGAAAAGGAAAATGCCGAGTTGTTAGCGACTTTGTATGATGCCAGTTTGGACGAGTTGTTTACACCCAATTCATTTTACATGAATATCTATCAGTCCTTTTATGGTAGACATGGCTGGAATGGTCCTGGGGGAATGGGAATGAATAATGCATCTAACGTTAATTATTATTGGAATACCTATAAATCAGGTGCGTATCGATACTTCCCAGCTTTAAAATACTTTGGATGGTCGTCCTATTATTATGGGCGTGTGTATGGTTATTTTTATGATGGTGTTGAAATGGAGGATGTAGTTCTTGAGACTGTCTCATCATCAGGTGCATTTAGAGGTGGGAAAAACAAAGATAAGAAGGCAGAAAGAGCAGAGGCGAACATGGATGCTCCTGCACCTGCAGTACTTGGTGAATCGGGTGAAATGGATATGGCTAATAATCAGCAAAGCCAGAAGTCAAATGATTTATTAAAATCACCAGATGAATCAAAGTCAGACGGCAATGAAGCAGGCCTAGGAAATGTCAAAGCACGAGCAAACTTTAATGAAACGGCATTTTTCTATCCGCAATTAACAACAGATGAGAATGGAGATGTGAAAATTAAGTTTACAATTCCAGAATCATTAACCAAATGGCGCTTCTTAGGATTAGCGCATACAGAAGATCTAAAAATAGGAACCATATCAGAAGAAGTGGTAACACAAAAAGATTTGATGGTTGTACCTAATGCTCCTCGTTTTTTAAGAGAGGGAGATGTGATTACTATTTCGGCTAAAATTTCAAATATTTCAGAAGAAGATTTAACTGGAAAAGCCCAATTAGTATTGTACGATCCGTTTACGGAAAAAGAAATTGGACAAGCTTTTGATTTAGAAACTGCCCCACAAAGCTTTACAGCACAAAAGGGAAAAAGCACAATAGTTGCTTGGACGATTAATGTGCCGTATACAGAAAGCGCTGTAAAATATAAAATTGTTGCTCAAGCCGGGAATTTCTCTGATGGAGAGGAAAATGTCTTACCAATTTTATCTAATAGAATGATGGTAACAGAATCATTGCCTCTACCGATTCGAGGGAAAGAAGATAAGACTTTCAACTTTGAAAAATTGACAAAGTCTGGAGGAAGTAAAACATTAAAACATCACCGTTACACGGTTGAGTTTACTTCGAATCCAGCTTGGTATGCGTTGCAAGCTATGCCATACATGATGGAGTATCCGCATGAATGTGCAGAGCAAACATTTACGCGTTATTATTCAAATGCTATTGCTTCACATATTATGAATTCAAACCCTAAAATCAAACAAATCATTGAAAAATGGGGAGAAGAGTCACCAGAGGCATTCCTTTCTAACTTGCAAAAAAACCAAGAGTTAAAGGCAGTTATTTTAGAGGAAACACCGTGGGTTTTAGATGCGAAAAGTGAAGAGGCAAGTAAACGAAATTTAGCTGTGCTTTTAGATATGGAACGCATGTCGCGCGAATTGGATAAAGCATTAGGGAAGACAATTAAAACACAATCTTCTAATGGTGCATGGCCGTGGTTTCCAGGAATGCCTGAAAGTCGCTATATCACTCAACATATTGTTACAGGAATGGGGCACTTAGACCATTTAGGAATAAAAGATATTCGTGAAGATGGTAAAGTATGGCGCATGATTAAAAAAGCCGTGGAATATTTGGACGGAGAAATTGTAAAGGATTATGAACGTGCAAAGAAATGGGATGTACACTATTTAACCAATCAACACATTGGTTATAATCAAATTCAATATATGTATGCGCGCTCGTACTTTCCTAAAATTGGCATGAATAATCAAACAAAAGAAGCCGTGGGTTATTATAAAGATCAGGCGGTTAAATTTTGGTTAGAGTTTAATATTTATGCCGAAGGAATGATTGGGTTAGCTGCTCACCGTTTTGGCATTGAAGGAGAAGATAAAGAGATGACGAATCTCGCTCAGGATATTGTAAAGTCATTGAAAGATCGTTCTATCAATACCGAAGAATTTGGGATGTACTGGAAAGATTATTATGTAGGTTATTATTGGTACGAGGCGCCGGTTGAAACGCAAGCATTAATGATTGAGTTGTTTGATGAAGTGGCAGATGATCAAAAAGTAGTAGAAGAATTGAAGATTTGGTTGCTAAAAGAAAAACAAACAACCAATTGGAAAACTACGAAGCAAACTACTGAGGCAGTTTATGCTTTATTGTTAAAAGGAACCGATTTACTGGCCTCTGATGAAATGGTGGAGGTAACTGTTGGCGGTAAGACGATTGAGTATTTTGACACGCCTGATGAGAATGATCCGTATCAAGTTAAAGCACAGGCAGGAACAGGTTATTTTAAAACTGCATGGGCGGCGGATCAGGTTAAACCTGAAATGGGAAATATCACTTTGTCAAAATCTGATGAAGGGGTGGCATGGGGTGCTGCTTATTGGCAATATTTTGAGGATTTGGATAAAATCACCTTTGCAGAGACTAACTTGAAATTGCAAAAGGATTTGTTTTTAGTGGAGGTAACTAACGAAGGAGAACAACTAAAACCTATTAATGATAAAAATGTGCTAAATGTGGGGCAGAAAGTGCGTGTAAGAGTTGAATTACGTACAGATCGAAATTTAGAATATGTACACATGAAAGATATGCGTGCATCTGGATTTGAACCAATTGATGTATTGAGTCGTTACCGTTGGAGAGAAGGGCTAGGTTATTACCAATCTACCAAAGATGCTGCAACGCATTTCTTCTTTGATTATATTCCAAAAGGAACTTACGTTTTTGAATATGACTTGCGTGTGCAACACAAAGGAGATTTCTCAAATGGTATTACAACCATTCAATGTATGTACGCGCCAGAATTCACTTCACATTCGGATGGAATTCGTGTGATTGTGGAGTAGGGATTACGTATTATTGCTTATCTTATTGGGCTTAAATAAGATAGTGCTATGTACAAAGAAGAATGGATTGAGATTTCTAAATTAGAAGAGAAAGGGCTGTATAAAGAGGCTTTGACAAAGGTTAAAGTATTGTTTACTGATGCAACGGAGGAAAAGGTATATGCACAAGTAATAAAGACGGTTCTATTCGAACTCAAATACAATAGTCATTTAACAGAGGATAGTTACGTTTTGGGAATTAACCGAATGCAAAGGCTAATTTCTGAAGCTCCTTCGCCTGCTAAAGAAATTTTACATTACGTTTTAGCAGAGGCTTATTTAGGTTATCATTCGAGCAATTTATGGAACATACCAGATCGAACGGATATTGAAAATGACGATTCTACTGACATTCGTACTTGGGGAAGAATGCGCTTGATTAGCAAGTTCCGTGAACATTATTTGGCGGCGTTAAACAACCCTGAGGTTTCGCAAGCATATGCACTTACGGATTTTTCTGACATAATTGAAAATGCGAATGAGAGTACATTACGTTTTCCAACACTTTTCGATTTTTTAGGAAAAATGGCATTTCATCATTTTTCTGATCAAGATATAAAATTGCCTGAAGCAGATAAAGGATTTAATTTGGATCAAGAAGCATTGTTTGCCTCAAATTCCGAATTTGTAGAGGCTAATTTTGAAACTGAATATGAAGCAGATACGCAATTTTTAGCCGTGCAAATTTTAAAGGCATTAACAGCATTTAATTTGAAGGAGCAAAAAGTTGAACCTTTATTTTATTTAGAACTAGAGCGTTTAAAATTCCTTTATAAAGAGTCATTAGTGCCCCAAAAAGAAGAGTGGTATTTGGCTGGCCTTGAAAGGCTAATACAAAGCCATCAAGAATCTGATTTTTCGTCAGAAGCACTTTATGAGAAAGCAAATGTCCTATTTGTTTCTTATAAAAGAAGACGTGAGAAGTCTAAATATGATAAACGAAAGCCAAAGGATAATGGAAAAATAAATACACATGACTTATTAGTTGAAACAATAAAAAAATACCCAGATACGATTGGTGCTAAAAAGTGCAAACATCTCTTATCTCAAATCAAAACAAAACTGCTGAAATTAGATGCGGAAGAGGCTATTATACCTAACTGCAAAGCAAAGTATTTGCTTTCCTACCAAAATGTGACAAAAGCATATGTGAAAATTGTTCCTATAGATTATGAGAAAGTGGCAGCTTTCGGTCGAAAAAAAAGTAAAATTTACAAGGCCATAAAACGGCAAAATGGGGTTCATAATGAAACGTTACGACTAAAGGATCTAGGAGATTTTGAATTACACCGAATCGAGTTGCCAATTCCGCCTTTAAAACCAGGTTTGTATTATATGGTAGTGTCGCCAACAGGAACATTTGATCCGAATGAAGGTGGATTTATAATGACATCTTTTTGGGTTACCGGACTAACATTTCAGGAACAAAAAGTGAAGGACAAAAACCTGATTAGAGTGCTTGATCGACTTTCAGGGAAGCCGCTTGAAGGGGCGCGTGTTAAAATCGAATTTAAAAATGAATCACAAAAAAAGAAACCCGAAAAAAGCACGATTTTAAAAACTGGAAAAGATGGACTGATTTCATTCGTAAACCCAAGCGAAAAGGATAGCTTTAAAGTAATTGTTTCGTTAAATAATGATACGTTTACCTCAGGTTATGATATTTACCATTATGATTTTTCCAATTCTAGTGAAAATGCAATGGTATATTTTTATACAGATCGCAAAATATATCGCCCTGGACAAAAAATTTATTTTAAAGGAATTGTAGTCAAAAATAGTGGCGCTAAAAAAGAATTATTAAAGCAGCACAAATCTACAGTAAAGTTTTATGACACTAATTACCAAGTTATAGATAAAATTAAAGTTGTTTCAAATCAATTTGGATCATTTCATGGCGAATTCACTGCACCAACTGATTCACTTACTGGAAGAATGGAGATTTCTAATAAAATGGGTTCGGTAGAATTTAATGTAGAGGAATATAAACGACCTAAGTTTAATGTTACTATTGATGCACCTGTAGGTGATTATAAAGTGAATGAAGCTGTTGAAGTTTCTGGTTCAACAACAGCTTTTGCAGGAGATGCGATTGCTGGTGCTTTTGTTATGTTTAACGTGACTAGAGGTGTTTCTTACAATTCATATTATTGGAATATTGTTGGGTTTGCTGAAGCACATGAAAAAATATTTTCTGGGGTAACGACTACTGATAAAAATGGAGCATTTAAATTTAATTTTGATGCTGTTCCAGACAAAACATGTGATTCGAAAACGCTGCCTATTTTCGATTATAACATTGATGTTTTGGTAATAGATACCAATGGTGAAACACATGGGGATAATCGAACAATTAAAGTCGGTTATCAAAGTTTGAATTTAGGAAACAATTTACCCGAAGAGGTAAATAAAGAGGAACCATTTATCATTGAATTGTCTACCAAAAATTTGAATGAGCAACCCATCTCATCACATGGAAAAATCACAATTGAAAAATTACAAACTCCTGATCAAGTTTTTTATAAAAGGCATTGGAAAGTTCCAGATGTGAAGAATTGGTCAGAATCTGAGTTTAGGGAGCTTTTTCCATATGAAGCATATGCTAACGAGGATGATAAAGAAGAGTGGGCAATAGATATGCAGGTGTTTCAGCAAGAGTTTGATACGGAAAAGTCGGCAAAAATTGTTATTGATTCAGTAAATAACTGGACACCAGGACACTATAGATACACTGCAATTGCTATTGATAAAAGAGGCTTTGAAATTAAAGATGAAACCTTTTTTACTGTTTTTAGCAAGTTTGATACAAGACCACCAACAAATGATGTGTTGTGGGTTAAATGCTTACAAGAAAGTGCTGAACCAGGAGATGAGATTTCCATTTTAGTTGCAACGGCTGAAACAAATTTGAGTGTATTGAAAGAAGTCAGTTTTCATGGTAGTACATTTCATAATAAAAACTTAAACCTTGATGATAATGTTCATGAACTAACGTTTGAGGTGAATGAAGCGCACAGAGGGGGTATTTTGTTTAATCTATCTTCAATCCATAAAAATAGAGTGTTTAGTGAGTGGATTCGTGTAGATGTACCTTACACGAATAAAGAATTAGACCTTAGCTTTAAAACATTCCGAAATAAGCTATTACCAGGTGAAACGGAAGAATGGGTGTTGAAAATTCAAAGTAAATTGGGCGAACGATATCAGGCCGAATTATTAGGTACATTATATGATACAAGTTTGGATGCTTTGATTGACCCTAATAATTTTTATTTACATGTTCATCATAAATTTATTGATGGACAAGATTGGGGGAGATTATTTGGTACAGATTCAACAAAAGAATGGGGTAATAATTATGGGTGGAATGCCCGTTATGATTTACCAACTGAAATAATTCCTAAGCTAGTATTGTTTGGTTGGTATTCTGAAAAACCGGTAACAATACGAAGAAAAATGAGTGCTATGCCAGAAGAGCGTGAGCGTGGAATTTCCATTGCTGGATCTGCTGTTGCTGGTGGTGTAGATGAAGATAGTGGAATGGATATGATGATGGAAGAACGCACATTAACGTTACGAAGCCCTGCAGTCCATATTCCTACAACCGAACAATTAAAAAATTTAGCGGTACGTTCCATCTTCAATGAAACTGCCTTTTTTTATCCGCAATTAACAACTGATGCTAATGGGGAGGTCAAGATTAAATTTACTATTCCAGAGTCATTAACTACTTGGCGATTTTTAGGTTTAGCACATACGGAGGATCTTCAAATTGGCACAATAACCAAAGAATTAATAACATCAAAACCATTAATGGTAGTTCCGCTTTTACCGCGTTTTTTACGGATAAATGATGAAATTATTTTAAGTACTAAAATCACAAACCTATCGGAAGAAGACTTGAACGGAACCGTACAAATTTTCTTTAATCATCCAATTACGGACGAGGCATTGGATATGCAATTGGGATTAGAAAACGCCGCACAAAATTTTACCGCCAATCAAGACGAAAGCATAATCGTTTCTTGGAAATTAAAAATAGGATATGATTTGCAAGCCGTAAAAATAAAAGTGGTTGCAGATGCCGGAACTTTTTCAGACGGAGAAGAACATATTTTACCTGTATTAGAAAATCGAATAATGGTAACAGAATCATTGCCATTGCCAATTCGAGGAAAAGAAACCAAGCAATTTGATTTTAAAAAGCTGATAGAATCAAATGCAAACGAAAGCATGGCGCATCATCAATATTCGTTGGAGTTTACTTCAAATCCTGCTTGGTACGCGGTTCAAGCAATGCCTTATATGATGGAATTTCCACATGATTGTACAGAGCAAATATTTACGCGATACTACGCCAATGCTTTAGCAAATCATGTTTTAAAACAGAATCCAAAAATTGAAGAAATTGTTAAAGAGTGGGGAGAAAATTCTCCAGAAGCATTCCGCTCTAATTTGGAGAAAAATCCGGAATTAAAAGCCGTGCTAATTGAGGAAACACCTTGGGTTTTAACGGCGAAAAATGAAACTGAACGCGCACAAAAATTAGCCACTTTATTAGATTTTGACCGGATGGCTGGGGAAATGAAAAAGACACTTTCCAAAGTAGAAGATCGACAAGCAGATGGAGGCGGTTGGTCTTGGTTTCCGGATATGAAACAAAGTCGTTTTGTAACGCAACATATTGTTACAGGCTTTTGTCATTTAGATCGGCTTGGGGTAATTTCCATTTTTAAAGAGAAAGCAATTGCTAAAATGCTGACAAAGGCCGTGCACTATTTGGACCGTCAGTTAGCCAAAGAATATAATAATACCAAAAAATACAATAAAGATTATTTGACACAGCAAACAGTTCAGTATTTGCATATTCAATATTTATACATGCGTTCATTTTTTCCAGATTTGGAAATGAATAAAAACACGAAAACCGCCGTGGATTATTACCAAAGCCAATGTGAAAAATATTGGTTAAAGTTTAATGTTTATGGCCAAGGAATGTTGGCATTAGCAGCACATAGAGGTTGGAATAAGGACTTGGCGCAAAACATTGTAAACTCATTAAAAGACCGTGCTATTAATACCGAGGAATTTGGGATGTACTGGAAAGAGTATTACGCAGGTTATTATTGGTACGAGGCGCCAGTAGAGACGCAGGCATTAATGATTGAGTTATTTGATGAAGTGGCGAATGATCAAAAAATAGTGGAAGAATTAAAAATTTGGTTGCTAAAAGAAAAACAAACAACGAATTGGAAAACTACAAAGCAAACAACCGAAGCTGTTTATGCTTTGTTGTTAAAAGGAACCAATTTACTGGCTTCTGACGAAATGGTGGAGGTAACAATTGGCGGAAAGACAATTGAGTATTCTGACGTACCAGATGAGAATAACCCTTATCAAGTTAAAGCGCAAGCGGGCACAGGTTATTTCAAAACTGCTTGGACAGCCAATCAAGTTAAACCTGAATTGGGAAGTATCACTTTGTCAAAATCAGACGAAGGCGTGGCTTGGGGTGCTGCTTATTGGCAATATTTTGAAGATTTGGACAAAATCACCTTTGCAGAAACGAATTTAAAATTAAAGAAAGACTTGTTCCTCATAAATTCAAATAATGACGGAGAAAAACTGAAGCGGATTACTGATGAGAAGGCATTAAGGGTAGGAGAAAAAGTCCGGGTAAGGATCGAGTTGCGTACAGATCGTAATTTAGAATATATACATATGAAAGATATGCGTGCTGCAGGATTTGAACCAATAGAGGTATTAAGTGGATATCGTTGGACAGGAGGTTTGGGTTATTACCAATCTACCAAAGATGTTGCAACGCACTTCTTTTTTGATTATATCCAAAAGGGGACTTATGTCTTTGAATATGATTTACGCGTGCAGCATAAAGGGGATTTTTCTAACGGCATTGCAACCATTCAGTGTATGTATGCACCAGAATTTACTGCGCATTCTAACGGAATTCGGGTGAACGTAAAGTAGCTTTTCAGCAATTATTTAAATAGTGGGACACCTTTGGATTAAGAGTTCCGCTAATGGATTTTTTAAGCGCTAAGAATTTTATGATTTGAATAATCCATTGCTCTAGGGAATGTTCAGGTGGTGTAAAGAAATCTTCCCAATAAAGTGATTTTGGATAAATGACTTTGTCGGTGATGTAGTTTTCATGCTCCTTCCATGAAAATTTTTCCCATTCTTGCAGTCGAATACTTTTTAACCCCAAGCGGAGTTCTAATTGGGTAATCGCATCTGAGCCAAATTCCCAGCTACTAAATTTGTGAAATTTTTTATGCTTGTCTACAATGGTTATCATTAATACTTCGTCGTCTAAAGCTAAGCGCGGTGAGATGAAAATGACTTGAATGTCCTCAAATTTAATTCTAAAGCTTTTTGTAATACAGGAGAGAGAAATTTCGCCTGTTTTTCTTCTTTTAAAAATGACTTCGTCATTGGTGATATGTAGATTCTTTTTCATTTAACACCTAAAAATAAATCAAACAGCTACACTAATATACAAAAAAGGGGCTTTGATCATTGATCAAAGCCCCACAAATTAGATGATTTAAATCAGCACCTAAAAATTGAATTTACCATTTTCGTTTTTCCATTCTGATTCTGGTAAAATTGTCTCCATTACGTCCCAATGTTCTGCAATTTTTCCATCTTCAACTCTAAAAAGATCATAAAAAGAGGTTGCTTCACCTGCAAATGATCCTTCGCTCACAGCAAGTACAAAGTTCCCTTCTCCCAATACGATATGGTTTTTATCGTATACCATGGAAATACCATTTTTTGCCATTTCTTCTAAAGCACTTCCTAAACCAGATAATCCATCTGCAATCATTGAGTTATGTTGGATATAATTGTCTCCATCAAAATAATTGGGAAGTTTATCAAAATCTCCATTAACCAAAATTGTGCTAATAAAGTCTTTTACCAATGCCTTGTTGTCAGCTGTTTTATTGAGATCTTTTATCGTCGTTTCTCCGTCTGTTTGCGAGTGACCGCTTGGATTATTTGGAGCAATGGGAGATAGATTATCCCAATGTTCTACAATTTGTCCATCTTTAAATTTAAAAATATCAAAGCCAATTTTTGGCCCAAAAAAGTCGTAAATAGTATGTGAGAAAGTGTATTCTCCATCCTCAAAAGATCGAACGACATTTGCTTTGAATCCTCCTTCGGGAGCGTTTTGTAAAACTGCTCCAAAACCTTCCAATCCATCCGCAACGGCTAAATTATGTTGTTTATAGCTTGTAGGGTTTATATAACCTATTGTTGATTGATCCCCAGTTTCAAGACTGACTAATAATGCGGCTGCTTTTTCTTTGTTTAATAATGCTGTGTTTGTTCCCATTTTTTCTGATTTTAAGGTTTCCTTTTCTTTTGGTGTTGCACATGAACTTGAAATTAGTATGATTGCAACAGTTGTAAATAAGTGTTTCATTTGTCAATTATTTGTTGCTACAAAGGTGCAGTACTTTCTATGAGGTAGAAAGATGAAAAGGAGCATAAAAAAGGTTAAAATCGAACCTGTATTATTGCTTGTAGGAGTTTTTGAATGATTTAGGGGTTAATCCTGTACTTTTCTTGAAGTACTTTGAGAAATTGGTAGGATCCTCAAAACCTAACTTATAGGCTAATTCAGTACTTTTTATATCAGAGTTAATTAAGTTCCTTTTGGCTTGAAGAATGATGAAATCATCAATGACAGTTTTTGCGGTTTTATTCACAAGTTCTCTGCAAATCACGTTTAAATGTTTGTACGTGATGGCCAATTCTTTTGCATAAAAATCCGCACTTCTTGATTCTGAAAATTTTTCCTCTAACAATGCATGAAACTTTTGAAAAAGCTTGATTTTAGAAGAATCGTTTACATGGAAAGTTTGGCTTTGTTTATAATGCTCGGCTTTTGATAGTAAAACTGTAAAAAGTGATTCGGTAATAATATCACGGTTAAATGCATCTGTTATTGATTCTTTAATTAATAACTCTAGATAGTTTTTAAAATCAGAAGCAGTTGGAACTTCCACAATAGGTGTGAAAAGTTGCGGCATAAATAATCGAAAAACGGCATCTCTTGGTAGTATTTCAAGGCATTTCATGAGATAATCCTCTGTGAAAATAATACAGTATCCTTCAAGGTTATCTGAAAATTTAAAAGCATTTATCTGTTCTTTGCTAACATACAAAAGAGTATTTTTTTTGACATCATACCATTTAAAATCTATGAAATGTTGTCCTTTTCCTTTTGAGAAAAAAATAAGGTTATAAAATTTGACTTGGTGTGGTAACTCAGGGTTGTGTTCGTAGCTTTTTTTGTGCTCGGCAATATTGCTTATAGGAACGATTTCAAAACCAAAATTATCATTGACTTTGGAGTTAAACTTTATTTGTGGAATTTCCTTTTTCATATCAAATTAAGTTCAGAGTCATCCTCCAAAATGCAATTTCATTCCTTCGTGCGAATTTTTAAACCCCAAACTTTTATAAAACTCCAATGCCTCAGGTCTTTTTTTGTCTGTTGTCAATTGCAGTAGATGTGCCTTTCTTTCTTGGGCTCTGTCAATTGCCCACAAAAACATGGTTTTTCCCAATCCTAAACCTCTTTTGTCTTTTCTAATTCGCACGGCTTCAATCTGTGCTCTAATTCCTCCCTGATAGGTTAAATATTGAATAAATGATAGCTGAAAAGTGCCAACAATTTCTCCAACGGAATCTTCCAGCACCATTAATTCCTGATTCTTATCTGCAATAATTTCCTCAAAAGCGATAACATATTCGGTTGGCAATGGAATTTGATAATTCTCTCTTATGTTTCCCAATTTATCATCTGCAATCATTGCAATGAGAAAAGATAAATCTTTTTTTTCTGCCGTTCGAATTGTCATGATTTGTGTGGTTATATTTTGTGATGGCGTTCAATTTCTGCAAGGCATTTCTTTTTTAACGAGGCTTTAACGGTGTCAAACCATTCATCTTTTAAAATACTTAAAACAATACTATTTCGTCGTCCTGTTGTGCTAGCACAGTTATTTCTCAATACCCCCTCAACTTTGCATCCTAGACTTTTCATGGCTGCAATGCTGCGTTCATTTTCATTGTCAGCTCTAAATTCAACACGGTCTAAACCTAGTTTTTCAAAGGCAAATTCGAGCAATAAATATTTGCAGTTTTTATTGAGTCCTGTTCCTTGAAATGCTTTACCGTACCAAGTATAACCTAACTGGGTTGTGTTATGCGTTGTATTGTAATCATAAAATCGTGTGCTGCCCGCATATTTATTATTACGTTTATCCATTACAATAAAAGGATAGCTCTTACCAATCTCTTTATCAGCAATAGCAGCTGTTATATATTTTGTCAAGTTTTCTCTCCCATTTGCTGGGGTCAATGAATAGTCCCAAAGTGTAGGTTCATTTATTGAGAAATTGATTAACTCTTCTATATCTGTAAGCAGCAGAGGGCGCAATTGCACCACGTCATTTTCGAGTATATATTCTTGATTAAAATCTAATTTTTCCATTTACTTTTTTTTCTTTTTCTTGCAGGTCCATTGCCAATAAAAATAAGGGAAAATTGGAACAACGGATTGTATCTCTTCTCCCGCATCTGGCATAAACATATAAAAACCAATAAACTCCGCTCTAAAGGTTCTTAAAAAACTAAACTTGTTTTTATAAAAAGGAGCAATTCTAAAACCATATGAAACTTGATACTTTCTAGGAATATTGTCTAAATACACAAATGTAGTTCCGTAAGAAGTTGTAAAATGAGTCGATAACCAAGGCTTAGGACGCCAATCCATACTCAATGAAATATCAGGATTAATGGTATGGTCAAAAAAAGCACCTTTATAATTAATTGAATCTTTATTTTCAATCAGCAAGTTTTCGGTATAGGTTACGCCTGCAGAAAAATGTACATGTAAGTTCTTTTGTGTTTTCCAACTAAAGTTAAACCGGTTGTACCAACTATTTCCGCTTTGGCGTTCTATTCTAATGTTGTCTTGGTTAGATTGACTTTGCGCTCTCCAAAGGTGTTGATACATGGTTTCAAATGCAATGGCAGGTTTCCACCCTTTTTGCTCAGTTAATTTAAACCTAAAATTAAGGCTGGGTACTGGTAAATGAGGTTCTTGAAAAAGACCGCCCAATATCGGTAACAAGTCTATTTCTGCAGTAATTTTGTCTGTTATTCCCCACCATGCCCAACTAGGAAAAGGGAGTGTAAAAGGAGATTGACAATAAACAAATTCATTTTTCTTTAAAGTATAAGCAGTAAAACCATCTGCAGGATGCAGTAGTATTTCATTTTGCAGGTTGGAATACTCTTCTTCCTGTCCAAAAATGGGAGAAATTAGGCTAATAAAAAGGAGTATTAGTAAAGGCGTTTTCATAGGGTTTTATTGGTGTGAGAATGGTGTGTTTTTTAATTTCAAACTCAAACCTGCAATCCAAATTAAAACCACTGTAAAGGTTATTTTTTGAATAAACGGTAATAATTCAATTCCATTTAGGCTGTAATAAATATAGTTGTTTAGCAGCATTAATAAAACACAAACGACACCCGTAATTTTAAAAGTAGTAAAATCACTTTTATAAACGGCCCAAATAATTCCGATCACGACTAAAATGCCAAAAGCGCTTGAAACAATGGTCATGTTATCATGATAAGAGGTGAAAATAAGACTTGCTGCAAGCATAGAAATGGTGCCAAAAACCCGAATAATCATGGGCCATATTTTTCCTTTGGCGAGCTGTTTTGCACATTGAAAAAAGAACAGTAAAATACTTGCGCACAAAATAAACATTGCCGCAATCGCAATTGGGCGAGCGGGATTTGCACGGCCGTTCATGGCTAATTCGTTCATTAAATTACACCAGTAATTGTGATACCAATCAAACCCAATTGAATTAAGGTTTGCTTGTGAGCCGCCAGGATAAATTTGAGCCGCGTAAAAGTACAAGCCAACAAATATTATAATTCCAATGGTTGGAAGCAGTGCGGCTATTTTACTAAAGGTGTATTTGATATACTATTTATTAATAATCAATCTCAAAAAAGAGTAAGATATTAATTTAAAATTAAAAAGGTTTGAGAGTATTCTCAAACCTTTTGCTAATGCGAATATTTAATGGGCGTTTATCCTTTTTCTCGGCCGTAATAGGTTATGATACTTGCTTTTGCAATTGTATTATTCCATATATAATATCCGACAACCGCCGGGTTTGTATTTTCATCTAATCCTAGTGAATCTGTTTTTAATGCATATACTGTAATGATGTAACGGTGAGCACCGTGTCCTTCTGGTGGACATGGACCACCGTAACCTTTCGCTCCATAATCTGTAATACTTTGTATTGCACCTTTTGGAGCTAAGTTAAGTTCTACATTACCTGCGTTCGCAACCAATTCAGTAATGTTAGAGGGGATGTCAAATACAACCCAATGCCACCAGCCACTTCCGGTAGGAGCGTCTGGGTCATACATTGTTACAGCAAAGCTCTTTGTGTCTTCTGGCGCATTTAACCAAGATAGTTGAGGAGATTCATTTTTACCTTTGCAACCAAATCCGTTAAATTCATTTAATGGTGCTGCTTGCCCGCCTAAACCTTGGCTTGTTAGTGTAAATGTGTTTTGGCTAAATACACTTGTTGAAAGTGCTAGAATTAATCCGAATAGAAAATTTGCTTTCTTCATTTTATATAATTTAAATGTTTGGGCAAATTTACAGAGTGTTCCATCCTAATGAGGATAGTAAATGGGTCAAAAAATGTTGCTAAAAGCTCAAGTGTATTGGTGCTGTTTAGGGGTTATACCATATTTTGCTTTATAGGCTTGTACAAAACTGGAAAGATTATCATAACCTACTTCGAAAAATATATCTGAAGGTCTCTTTTTTTCAACGGTTATAAGTCGAGAAGCATATTCTAACCGTTTATCCTGAAACCACTTCATGGGAGATTCAGCATAATGCTTCTTAAATTCTCTTTTGAATGTGGAAATACTCATGTTGCATAAAAAAGCAAGTTCCTTTAAACTTAGTTTGTTCAATTGATTACTCTCTATTGTTTGAATGAATTTTTGCGTATTGTCGTTTTGAATTGAGGTTAATGAATATAGAAATTCAGGACCTTTTTGCTCTGTTAAATACAGCATGATTTCTTCAAACTTAGTTTCCAATAAATTTTTTTGCGCCTTTTTTGAAAGCTGGCTAATGTCGAGCAAGCTTTTTACAAAGCGTTGAATAAAAGAGTCGTATTGAAAGGAGTAAACAGAAGGATAATTCGAGTGACTAGAATTATTGAATTCATATTTTTGGATGAATTTCAGCACCATTTCATTGGTGAAAAACAAAAGCACGCTTGCATAATTATTGCGTTGGTCAGAGAGTTTTTCAGTCATTAAACAATGTCCTGATTTCATGAGTAAAAACTCTTTAGAATCAATAGCAAAAGAGGAATTATCAAAATAAACCTCCTTGGTTCCTTCTATTAAAAAGCTAAAAGTGTTTTTAAGTAGAATGATTTGTTGTTTCGAAATTTCTTGTTTTGATTTATAATCGAAAACGTTTATAGCAAGAGATGCATCTGAAATTAATTCATCAGGTAAGGTAATTGATTTCATATCGACTAAAAAACATGAACAAGATACAAGTAATTTTTTCATGATTAGCATTTTCAGCATGTTGAATGCTCTGTTTGCAATACGCTTTATGAGAAATATGGGCAATTTAAAATTTCTTAGCTTTGCTTGCATTTATTTGTCTCTACACGCTATTTTTACGGGATATTGATGAGGAAAATTATTAAAATATCTGTGTTGATTTTGTACGCTTTGGGAGTTGCGTTAATGATGAAAATTGATAATGTTCGTGCAGATTTGATAACCTCTAATGTTCCTGATTCTTCAGAAGTAGTAGATTCTATTATTGTTCATTTTACACATGGTTCAACTGTAAATGAAGGTTGTAAATATTCTAAACCAACCCCAGGAGGATATATGGGAGGGCACGTTGAGGTTGAAATTGATTCTTTTTTTTACGGGCACACCGTTATTGAATTCCCAATTCGTGTATTTGCTTATGATGCGGTGAAAAATGGCCGATTTGAAATTCTTACAATGGAAGAGTGGCAGGCAGAAACAGAAGGAGATATGTTAACATCTATTGTTATTCCGGTAGATCGAGCGCAGGAAGAAAAATTAGATTCTCTAATTACAGCCTATAAAAATGAAACACCGTATGATTATGCTTTCTTTGGGCAACGTTGTACTTCTTTTTCGGCCTTGTTTCTATCAAAAGCTGGGGTGTTAAATGATTTGAGCGAACTTGAAGCTGTTTCGGCTTTCTTTTATCCGCGTGTGTTCAGAACCACAATGCTAGAATACGCTAACCGCAATGATTTAACGGTTATATCAAAAACAGGTGCAGCTTGTCGTAATTGGGAAGGAGATTAAAAAGCAACTCTAGCTCCCCAAAAAACAGCCAATTCATGTTCACCGCCCAAATTCATTAAACCTAAATTAAGATACCGGGCTTCAAATAATCCGCTAAGTCTGTTAGTAAACTTTACTGTAGTTCCGCCACCTGCATGATAAGAAATTCCATATACATCTGATGAAAAGGCTTTGAATTCAAAGAAACCGCCTCCAACAAATAAATAAGGGTTAAACAACTGACTTTCTGGTAAAGGATGATAAGCGAATTGTCCATTCACATTATGAGTCATACCCAAAGTGTTTTGGTCATCCTGCTGTTGCCCTACCACATATTCTATTGAGAAATCAAAATGTTGTTTAATATTAAAACCGAGCCTACATCCATTCATAAATACTGCGTCATAAGGTATATGGTCTACAAATAAATAAGGGCCCATAACATAGTCCAAATAGAACTTATGCTTTTTAATAACAGTTGTATTGAGATCCTGTCCGTATCCATTAGTTCCTGCGAAAAAGCCCAATAAGCAAAGGCTAAATAGTATTTTTTTCATGCGAATTTCGGTTTGGTTTATTGATGAAACAAGGTAAAGAAAATATTGTTTTAAACCGAATTGGATTTACTTAAATTGATCCAGAAAATCTTTTTTTCGTTGAATAGAGATATCTAACCAAGTGCCATTAGAAAGTTTTACCTGTGCAGTTTTACCCTTTTTATATTCGGTAATACCGCTCATATTTACTAAGTGAGATTTATGAATCCGCATGAAACCGACATCACATAGCAATTCATCAAAAAACTTGAGTGTTTTAGAAACGACGTGTTTTTTACCATCCATTAAATGAATAATACTGTAATTATCATCAGCTTGAGCATATAATATTGTATTGACAGGAACTACAATGAAACCGCTAAGTTGTGGCAGTACAATGCGCTGCATTTGCCCATTGGCAACTTTCAAATTGTCCAATAAAATTTTAGACTGAATGGCAGTATCATTGTTTTCTAACCTGCCTGCTCTAATTTTATCCACGGCGCTTACTAATTCATCAATATCTACTGGTTTTAAGATATAATATGTAGCGCTGAGGTTTAAAGCGCGAATGGCATAATTACTAAAGGCAGTAATAAACACTACATCAAAATTAATAGTATCAACCTGGTCCAATAAATCAAATCCATCACCATAAGGCATTTCAATATCTAAAAAAACAATATCTGGATTATGCTTTTTTATGGCTACTAAACCTTCCTCTACATTTTCGCAAAGGGCTTTAACCTCAACATTTTCACAGTATTTTTGCACGTAATTTTCTAACGTGTCACGGCTAATGGCTTCGTCATCTACAATGATGCAGGTTAATTTATTCATTTCGGTATAGCTTAATATTTACTTGTGTGCCTGTGTTATTGGGTAAATCAACAATTTCGTAATTGATTTTTGCTTTAAACACAGCTTGAATCATTTCGGTTCTATTCTCGACATTGCGCATGCCTGATGAATTGTGCTTTTTTTGATTGATTGTTTTTAATTCTTGTGACTTTGCTCTCCCAATACCGTTGTCTTCAACGGTTATTTCAATAAACTCTTCTTTATCCGTGAATTTAACCTCCAAAACTCCAGCAGATTCTTTGTAGCGTAATCCGTGCCAAATAGCATTTTCTATAAACGGTTGAATTAACATTGGAGGAATCGTATAGCCGTCAGTATTGATTGCTTCATCTACTGAAAATCTAAAATCAAATTTATCTTTAAACCGCTCATGTTCTAATTCAACATATAATCTTAACACTTCAATTTCGTCTTTAAGCGAAATAAATTCAACCTGCGAGTATTCTAAAACTTGGCGCATTAACTTGGAAAATTTTGACAAGTATTTATTGGCAGCGCGCTCGTTATTTGTTGAAATAT
Source organism: uncultured Crocinitomix sp. (assembly GCA_937136425.1). Classification (GTDB taxonomy): domain Bacteria; phylum Bacteroidota; class Bacteroidia; order Flavobacteriales_D; family Crocinitomicaceae; genus Crocinitomix. Next base: position 206,002 of record CAKZON010000068.1, on the reverse strand, counting down.
AATTATTGACAGAATTTAATGAATTAAAGATGAAATGAGGGTTCATTTGTGCACGCAATGATTTTAAATAAAGCAATTGGTGCGCTCGCTTTTTGGCTTTTGTATTTCTGTATACGAAAATGGAAATGCCAACAAAAATCAATAGAATAAAACCAAAAACATAGAGTAAAATACGCTGCTGTTGAATTGATGCACTGTTTAAATCCTTTTCCTTTTCAAGTAATAATATGGTTTGTTGATCTAGCTCTCGTTCGCGTTCTAAATTATCAATTTGCTTTTCAACTGTTTTCATGGCCAGCTGATTATTGTCTAGTGCTTCTTGCTTTTGGTATTTTAATGACTCAGATGAATCTAAGAGCATTTTATAATTGTTAAAAGCAATAACCGAACCCTGTTGATCTTCGTTTTCAACATAAATGTCGTATAGCTTTTTTGATGTACTTAATTGGGCATCTAAATCACCAATTTCTTCTGAAAGGTTATAAGAAAAATTCAATTCAGTAGCAGCATCTGTATAGTTACCTTGAGATACATGCCAATCTGCCCGTTGAATACTATTTTCTAAGAGTGACGCAGTATCCTGTGTTTCTGTGAAAAAATCTTGTGCTTTAATTAGTGAATTATAGGTACCATTATCATAACTTTCATCAATTGGCGCCGAGCGAACAAGACCGCTATTAGTATTGTTAATTATTTCGGGGTTATTTGAGGAGTAAGCGTTGGTTTGTGCCACCTCATATAAATTAACAGCTTGGTTATAGTCTCCTCTAATTTCATATAATTCACCCAATTTAAAATCAACTTCTGCTAGCAAATCAATTAGGTTTTCTTTTTCAGCTTCTTTCTTTATTTCAATGAAAATAGCTTCAGCTTCATCATATTTGGTTTGAAGCATTTTTACTTTAGCGTATTCAAATTTTGACGATAAATAGTTTTTGTTTTCACCGCCCCTTTTCGCTATTAAAGCGGCATTTTCATAACTACTCAAAGCTTTTGTATAATCCTTTAAACTAATGTGACTTTCGCCAATTAAATAATGACATTCATAAAGTTTATTCCATGATTCTGTCAGTTTAAAAAGATCGATAGCCTTATTTCCATGAAGAATAGCACTGCTGTATTCATGCATATTTTGATTAAACCCACCAAGTGTTAAATAAGCATCAGCTAATTCGTATTGATAACCCAATTTAACTGCAGATGTTATGGCTTCTTCAACTTGTTCCAGTGCTAAAATAGGGTTTGTCTTAAACGTTGTTTTTGCGCTGTCAATTTTTGCATGAACCTCTTGCCGATTAGTCACAACTTGCCCAATGACAATATTGTTGACTAAGGTCAGTGTTAATAATAGAATTCCGTATGTAATTATTCTTTTCAAAGCGCCTATAAATCTAAAGATAATGACAAAAAATGAAGCATGTTGCAGAAATTTGAAAAGGAACTCGCCCAATTCAGTCGTTAACTCACTCAAAATCTAATTTCACTCACGCATTAACGAAACGAACTCATTCAAGCTTTTTAACGCTCCAATCTTCCCGTACATTGCAGAAAAACGAAAAACATGAAAGCACTTCTTTTAGGAATAATAATGGGTTTAACACACATGTCAATGGCACAAGCAAAATCACTCTCTAACCCTAATGTAGATTATGATGGATTTGCAGACCTTACTTCTGAAGTGGCGGAATATAGAGCTGGAAGATTAATTCAAATTGACACATTTAACTTGTATGCAGAAGATAGCAACACTATCATTTTAGACACTCGCTCAAAGGCGGCTTATGATGAAATTCATATTGCAGGAGCTGTGCATCTAAATTTTTCTGATTTTACAGCAGCTAAATTGGCTAAAGTAATTCCTAGCATGACAACCAGAATTCTAATTTATTGCAATAACAATATTGAAAGTGACTATAGCTCGCTCATGAATAAATCAAAACCATTGGCATTAAATATTCCAACATTTATTAACCTCTATGGTTATGGATACACCAATGTTTATGAGTTACAAGATTATTTAATGGAATCAGATCCGCGAATTGAATTTGTGAAAGGAAATTGAGATTAGTTAATGATAAAAAACGAATTTCATTCGAAAGCTGTACTTTTACAAAAAAGAAGAGAGCATGACTAACAATGATATTTTTAAGAAATTACGTGTAGCCTTAAAGTTGACGAATACTGATATTGTTGCCATTTGTAAATTGGTAGACTTCAAAGTATCTGAAAGTGAATTGGGAGCTTTTTTTAGAAGAGAGGATCATCCAAAATATAGAAATTGTGGCGATCAGATTTTACGTAATTTTTTGAATGGGTTAGTTATTCATTTACGCGGACCTATGCCTGATAAGCGTAAAAATAAACCCGAACACAAGAAACGAGATTAGTTTAGTAGCAGTTCAGTATAAAGCGCAAGTAATTGCTTGAATTTATTTGAACTATCAATAATCCACTTAATATTTAATAGGTCATTATCGGATAGTTTGGTTCGAATTTCAGGTTGATTCTCTGTAGGAACTTCGCAAAATTCGGTGGCTAATAATTCTGAACGGAATTGAACACATTTTCCTTCGTCAAAATAGTACGAGTTCAGCGTACAGCCAGAACTGGCATCTTCTGCTCTTTCTGATTGATAAATAAGATGGCCTAATAAGTCAAAGTAAAAAGCATAATCCAATTCATAAGATCCACTTTTAATTTGAAAATTGACTTTACGAATAGTAGTGGAAGTAGACATTTCATCCTCATTTTCAGATTCGTCTCTGTTTTTATCAAAGTATATATCGATTTTATGGTTAACCAAACCAATGGCAGGTAAGATTAAGGGGCATGTAGTTGAAATGTGAGGTATAATTTCAGGCATTTCTTCTTCAATTGCCATAATGATATCCGCATCATAATTCGAAATTGTCGCATCTATAGTTTCAACCTGACTCCATGAGAAGGTTACTAGAAAACAAAAAAGAAGGGTTGCAATAGTTTTCATTTAGTATAAGTTTTATTCAAAATATAGCAAATTTTATCTTTAGTATTGATATGGTTCCCGGCTTTAAATGGAAACAGTTATTTAACCTAAATATTTTCGTCCATTTGTCCAAAAATGGGATTTGCATACGTCTTTTTATTAAATTGACATACTAAACAAATCTAATGGAAGAGTTAAAAATAATTATAGCAGCCGAGTTAAATGTTACCCCAAACGTAGCATATAATACATGGTTAGACAGTAAAGGGCATGAAAACATGACGGGTGGTGAAGCCAGCTTTATAAATGAGATTGATACCGATTTTACGGCTTGGAACGGTTATATATTTGGTAAAATCTTGCAGTTAGAACCAAACAAGCGTATTGTGCAAACTTGGCGAACGAGTGAGTTTGAAGCAAACACACCAGACTCTGTTGTTGAGGTAACTTTTGAAACATCTAATAACGGAACACTTTTTACACTAATTCATACTGCATTAGATTCAAAATCGGCAGTGGAAAAATACCAAATAGGTTGGGAAGAGCATTATATTCAACCTATGTTAAAGCACTTTAACGCTTAACAAAAATCACATATAATAACAATCGTTGCAAGAGATAATTTTTATACCGCTTCATTTGAGGGGCTTTTGTTTTATATAGATCGGTTTGAATGGATCAATTTCATGTAATGACCTTTAATTGTGTTATTTATCGTTTTTCAAAAGTTTACATTTTAATGCTTTAACAGGCAGAAAAACAGTGCTTTAAAAATTAATACCTAAATTTCTTAGGTATTAATTTGCATATACATTAGATTCTTATGTATATTTGTGTTATGTATTCATCAGAACTAATTAAAGGAACTTTAAAAACCATTGTACTTAATCTATTAAAAGACAATGACAAAATGTATGGTTATGAGATCACTCAAAAAGTGAAAGAATTAACTGACAGTAAGATTCAAATTACGGAAGGAGCATTGTATCCAACACTTCATGCACTCGAGAAGCAAGGAGATGTGACAGTTGAGAAAGTTTATATTGGGAAACGCGTTCGCAAATACTACATTCTTACAGATCAAGGAGTAACAACAGTTGCCGACCGTGTAAATGAGTTGTCAGATTTTATGAAAACCATGCGCTTTTTGTTGGATTTAGATTCGAGCGTACAAAATGTATAAGATTTCAGAAAATGAAGTTGATTTTATAATTAATGATATAACGAAAAGGGGTGTTGTTACTGAAGACGTCAGAGACAATATCGTGGATCACGTCTGTTGTATTATTGAGAATGAAATGAAAATGGGAGAGGACTTTTTTAAGTGCTATGGGAATACAATTGCCCGATTTTTCCGCAAAGAATTGCGAGAAATTGAGGATGAAACGAGAGATTTATTAACATTTAAATATTATTACGCCATGAAGCGGACATTAAAAATAACAGGGTTAATGAGTGCGGCTTTTATCGTACTTGGCGGCCTATTCAAACTACAGCACTGGCCTGGTGCTGGTATTCTATTATTTTCCGGATTAATTTTGTTTAGTTTGGTTTTTGTACCCTTAAATATCATTTTAAAATATCAGGATGATAAAGAAAAGAAGAATCGAATTATTATGATTATTGGTTTTTTAACCACCATAATTGGCACCCTTGGGGTTTTATTCAAAGTAATGCACTGGCCCATGGCCAACATCTTATTTTATGGCAGTTTTATAACCTTTTTTCTGGTCTTCATTCCCATCTATTTTTTTACAAGGTTTAAAGATCCAGCAACTAAATTCAATGCAATTATTCACACTACTTTTATGGTGGCAGGTTGCGGAATGTTGTTAATGCTATTTAGCATGGGAGTTTCACAAAACATTAATGACAGTGTTGCATCCATGGATAGTTTTCAGGAGCAAAACGCCATAAATTTAGAGCAGAATAATGAGACTTTGTATGAACAAATGTCAAATTTGGACAACGAAAACATCAACAAATTGCGCAGCATTACGGCCGAATTAGATGAGAAAATTGAGGCAATTAAAATCAATTTAATATCAAAGTCTAACGGAGTTTCTAAAGAAGTTGCAGCAACACTTACAAGTGCAGATTTAAAAAACACGTTAGATGCAGATGTTATTGAGCAATATTTTACGCAAGGCGGCGGTGAATTGTCATATACAAGCTTTAATGACGCTGTTACGGCTTACAATCAAAACTTGGCGGTAATTAAAGGTGGTGCAAGTTTAATGCCTGTGCAATTGGATAATTTACAAATGACTAGAACTGTAATTACTGTTGTATTGCATGAATTGGTTGACATTCAAGTGCAAATTAGATCAAATGAAAATAGTTATTTGAGTTTGCGAAAAGGGATGCTCGCCAATAATTAAAAAGGCTATAAAGAATAAAGGCTGGTTTTATGTTTATAAACTGGCCTTTATTTGTAAATTACTTTTCATTCTATGAGCCAAATTGTATCTAATACTTCAGGTAAAATTAAGGGATTAATTATTTTCATGTTGTTAATTGGAACGGCATTATTGGTCATGAATTATGTGAGGGGAGATGAAACACCCATTTGGGCAATATGCATTCCTTGGGGAATTGGGCTGCTGTTTTCGTTTACACTTAAAAAAGTGACTTATCAAAAGGATGCAATTACAACATTGTATTCAATTACGCGAATAGTAAAAAGGTTAGATACTTCTAATATTGCAACATTGCAAATCGTGTGGAATGAAAAATCAACTACTGACTATATGGGGATTTCTAAACAAACTCGCATGATTGTTATTCGAGATTCGCATAAGAAACCATTGCATATTGTACATGAGGGATTACAAGAGCAATTTGAAGAGATTCTTGTATTGTTGCAAGAAGGTTTTAAGGAAAAATGGTTGGTAGATGACCTGAATGCTTAATTAAACTATTCTTATTTCAACAATTGCTTAATCTTCACTATTCGGTCTTTTGGATGTGCTTCATTCGGCAGCATTTTAGTCGCTCGTTCGTAATATTCAAGAGCGTCTTCGTAAGCTTTATTATTGAAAAGAGAATCCGCTTTAGCAATTACCCGCTCATATAGTTTCAAATTGTCCAATATTTCGTAATCAGCTTCTTCCATTTTAACGTTAATGTTAGCAAATTGGTTGAGTCCATATCTATTGAGTGGATTTAGATCATATGCTTTTTCATACCAATACATGGCTTCTGCATATTTTAATTGCTCTAAAGCTTTATCGGCATCAATTATATAGCGCTCATACCTACTTTCCATCTCAGCATAATGTGCTTTTATTGAATCAGGTATTTCTCTTATTTCAAATTGAGAAGAGTTCCAAATAGCTAACATTTCATCTTTCATCTCGTCTTCCAAATAAGTAATTGAGGCAGATAAATCGTATCCATTATAGAAGGCTGAATAAACGTTTTGTTTTGTAACCGTATCCGAACCTTGTTTTGAATATGAGATGGAATAAGTAATAAAATCAAGCCCATTAATAGTTACAGTTGTTGGTTCTGATACATTTGCTGTTGAATCTCCAAATCTATAAGCTGCAATTAAAAATTTTCGCGCTATTTCATTGTTTAACTCCCATTCTCCTAAAACTTCTTCATAAACAGGTTCAGCACTTATTGCTAATGTGCTAACTTCATTCTTTGTTATCTTTAGTAAATTGATTAATTCGTCAGTACTAGACTCGTGATTAAGCCTTAAATCAATTTTTTGTATTTCTTTCTTATGATGTGCTAATCCTTCAGTTTCACTTGCAACTTCCCATCCTTTCGGAACTTCAATTTTCCAACCCACCTCTTTATTTTCTACAGTTAAAGGCTCGGTTAATGCGTTTGGGTTTATGGGCGGTCCAAATTTGCATCCGTAGAACAGTCCACTGACTAAAAATAAGAGTATTGCAAATTTCACTTTTTGCATTTGTTTATGCACACTATTCTGGAGTCCAATCAGGCCAATCCATTTGTATGAGTCTTTTGTTTTCGAGTAATTTATTTTTTACATAGGTATCATTCGGCTTGATTGTAAGTGCTCTTTGATAATAATCATATGAATCCATAATATACCTTGTTTCAAACAATTCATCCGCTTTGTCAACTATTTGCTGGAATTGCCATTCTAATTCCACTGCTTCCATTTCTTTCTCGCTAGATTCATTCCACAGGTCTTCGCAAACAGTAAGTTGACTAATTGGGTATTCATCCAGAGGGTTCAGTTCATAGGCTTTTGTATACCAGAAAGTAGCCTCTCCAAATTTCGATTGTTCAAAAGCTTGATCACCTCTTGCAACGTGCGCGGTGTAAGTTTTTTCCATTTTAGCGTAATGCTCAATTAAAGAGTCTGGCATTTGTTTGATTTCAAATTCTGAAGTTTTCCAAATGGAAATCATTTCATCCTTTATTTCGTCATCTGCATAAGTAATAGATGCGGATAGGTCGTAACCATTATGCAGCGTTGAATAAACTCTCTGTTTAATAGTTTTACTATCACCTAGTTTGGAAATGGAAATAGAATAGGTATTGAATTCAACCCCATTAATATCGACATCCATAACAGGAGAAAATTCTGCCGTCATACCTTGATCTGCATAAGTAATCAATAAAATTTCTCTTAAAAACTCATTATTAACTTCCCATTCATTGATGTATTCTTCGAAAAAAGGTTCAGCAGATATAGCTAAAATATTAGTTTCATTTTTAGTAATACTCAATAAACTGAACCATTCAGAAGTATCATAATCACTGTCCATTGCTTCTTCAATCTTTTCAATACCTCTTTTATTGGTTTCCTTTGATTCATCTTCACTTGCAACTTCCCAACCTGCCGGAACTTCAATTTTCCAGCCAACTTCCCCATTTTCTACGGTTAAAGGTTCGGTTAAAGCATTTGGATTTACAGGCTCCTCAAATTTGCATTTGTAGACTAGCCCACAGATTAAAAATAAGAGTACAACATGTTTCATTTTTTGCATTTGCTTTTAGGGGTAGTTAGTTCCGTTTGCCTTTGCCAGAACCTTTTCGTTTTTTCTTTTTATCGGCTTCGTCTTTTTGCATTAAAGCTTTCCAATTATTGGTTCCATCATCCGAAAAAAGAATGGTTTCTTCAATTTCCTTTTTATTTGTCTCTAAAACGTCAATAGGAACGGTAATATATTCTTCAATTCCTTTTAGTAACTCACGTTCACCAGAACTACAAAATGCAAGTGCTTGGCCTTTATTTTTTCCACGGCCAGTTCGCCCAACGCGGTGCACATAATTTTCTGCAATATCTGGCATGTCATAATTAATAACATAGTCAACATTAGGAATATCAATTCCTCTTGCACTAACATCTGTTGCAATTAAAACCCGTGTTTTATTGGCTTTAAAATCATTCAAAACCTTTTGTCGATCTTTTTGTTCTTTATCTCCATGAATCGCTTCCGTTTCAATTCCAACTCTGTGCATGGCTGCTTTAACGCGTTCAGCACGAACTTTGGTTCGAACAAAAATCATGAATCTTAAGGCTTCTTTCTCTTTTAATATGCGTTCAAGGAAAAAGCGTTTATCATCCATTTCAACAAACGTAATAGCGTGAGTCACATTTTTAGAAACAGGGTTTTTGGGTGAAATTTGAATTCGAATAGCTTTGCTATTAACCAAAGAATAGGCTAATTTCTTTATTTTTTTATCAATTGTGGCTGAAAAGAACAAAGTTTGACGTTTTTTTGGCAAAAATCGGATCAAATCTTCAATATCTTTATAAAAACCAAGATTTAGCATTTGGTCAGCCTCATCTAAAATCAATGTTTCAATTTTATTGAGTTTTATATAACCTTGGCTCACTAAATCAAACATCCGGCCAGGTGTTGTGACTAAAATATCAATACCTGCAATTAATCTTTCTATCTGCGAATCTTGCTCAACACCACCATAAACAGCCATGGTTTTCACTTTGGTTTTACGAGCAATTTGATTAAAAACATCTGTAATTTGAGTACATAATTCACGCGTAGGAACCATTACTATACATTTGATTCCATCTTTCCCCGGAGTTTTTCGGTTAAATTGAATTTTGTCAATTATTGGAATTGCAAACGCGGCGGTTTTACCCGTTCCTGTTTGCGCAATGGCCAACAAATCTTCTCCTTTTTGAATGTTAGGAATACACTTAAACTGGATGTCTGTTGGGCGTTTAAATCCCATTTCTTCCAAATTACTTTTTAATTCCCTTGAAATTCGATACTCGCTAAATCGCATACCGCAAAGATACGAGCAATTTTCTAATGCGAAGAGGAGTTTAAAGCTTAACGTAAACTAAACATAGACTTAATGCTAAACTAATCATGTAGCTATACATTTGTCATGTAGATTTAATTCGGTTCAAGGCTGAATTCAAGTGCGAGTATTTTTATAATATTCGGTTTTTTTCATATCAAAATCCGATCGTTTGGGGGAATGATCGGATTTTAGTTTTTATGACAAACTTCTAGGTATTTTTTGCAGAGAAATAAAGGTAAGTAATAAGTATAATCTGCAGAACGGTGATAATTGCAACAAGATAACCAGCTACTTTCCCTTTTTTAGTTTTTGGTAATTCTGTCCAGTAAGGAATAAGAAAATAAATGTATTTAGGATACATAATTCCTCCGTCAATTGTTCGCTCAGCAATGCGAAATCGTTTATCATCCTTTGATAAATTGGCTATTGTGTCAACTCCATCATCTCCAATTTTTCGCATTTGATCATCATAACTATGCGCATTGGGATAAAACTGCTCGCCTACAATTATGTTTAGATAGAATTTGAGAAGTTGCAGGCAAATAGTAAGTATTACGGCTATTCCAATATATGGGATAACGTACGTAGTAGTTTCTACAATTATCGGATCAATAGAATTAACTATTGCCATATCGTATGGCAATTCTAATTGCAATAATAATTGCTACTAATAAAATGGTACCAATAACTGATAAAACTGCTTTTGTACTAATGGGTTGTCTAGGAGCATTCTTTAAAGCTTTTTCTCGTTCCGCTCTTCCCGTAGCTGTTGCAATTTGTCGGGCACGTTCTTTGTCTACCTTTGGGTCTTCCTCAAAATCAGGACATTCTTTTCCTTCAAACTCAGGTTTTGCATGCGTTAATGAACAAACAACACCGTTTCTTGGGTTAAATTCTCTTATTAAACATTGTTGACATTGAATCATTCGGTTTGCTAAATCCATAGTATAATATTCACTTTTTTACGTGCACAAAAGATAAAAATAGTAAAAATGAAATGAGAGCAGTGTAGTTGGCGTTTCATTTCGTCTTAACTTTGTAATATGGAAGGTGAAATTGTAAATAAGGTTGCCAATGCAGGAATTGAGCAAATTGACCTAATTGATTTTGTAAATAAAGCGCCACTTGTTGGTATTGATCTAAAGGAATTGTTGTGGAATGAACTCGTCTTGCGTGAAAAAGAATTTAGAGCTTGGGTAAAGGAGCACGACTGGACGGTTTATGAGAATAAGCATGTTTATATTTATTGTTCTAATGATGCTATTGTTCCGGCTTGGGCGTATATGCTATTAGTAACAAATTTGCAGGAGGCCGAGTCCATTATTTACGGTGATGAAAATCAGGCAAAAGAGGATTTATTTTTTGATAACCTAAATAGTTGGGAGATTAATGATTTAGCTGATAAACGCGTAATGGTGAAGGGGTGTTCTGAAATTCCTAATCCAAATAAAGCCTATGTTGTTTTAACTAAGCGCCTCGTTCCAATTGTAAAAAACCTCATGTTTGGCGAGCCGTGCTCTGCTGTACCGGTTTATAAAAAGAAAAAATAGAGATTAGCCTTGTGCTTTGAAGTATTGCACGGCGTGTTTAACAGAGTCGTCAATCGAAATAAATTCGTGCCCAATTGCGGCTTTAATTTTTTCGTTGGAATATTTGGTTGTCATCATTGAGCTTTGAGCCGTTTCCTTTGTAATATTTTGCTTTTTGCCAAATAAATACGCCAAAACACCCTCGATCCTCCATGCAATTCCGGTCATCCATTTTTTTACTTGAATTGTTGGTGGTTTAACCCCAAATTCTTCCGCTATTTTTTCAAACAAGAGTTTAAAAGGCACATTTTCAGAAATGACTAAAAAGCGCTCATTCTCAATTTTGCGTTCTGATAATTCGCAAAAGACATAAGCAACATCTCGAGCATCAACAAATGCATTAGTACCAGGGGTATAAAACTTCAATCCTTTTTTAACAACCTTAAAAAGACTCAAAGAACTCTCATTCCAATCTCCCACACCTAAAATCACACAAGGATTAATAATTATCACATTTAAACCTTCTTCTTTACCACGCCAAACTTCATTTTCGGCGCTAAATTTACTTATGGCATAGTTTGAGTTTTCGCCAGAGTTAACCCATTTATTGCTTTCATCATATATTTCCTTTGAAACAGACCGACCAATTGCTGCAGTAGAGCTAACATGACAAAATTGAGAAACATTGTGGTTTAAGCTTACATTTACAACATTTGCCGTTCCCTCTTTGTTGATTTTCATCAACATTTTAAAGTCTTTTTTTCTAAATGACACGAGTGCGGCACAATGATAAACAATGGAACAACCTTCAATGCCTTCTTCAAGAGACTGAATGTCTAATATATCTCCTTCAACCCATTCAATTTTGTTAAACTCAGTGTCTGCATTTTCTCCAAAAAAATGTTTGAAAACTGACTGTACGGGTTTAAGATTACTTGTTTTACGCTTTAAGGCACGCACAGTTTTTCCTCTTTTCAGTAGTTCAACTAAAACGTGGCTTCCTAGCAATCCCGTTGCACCTGTGACAAATATCATGATGGCAAATTTACGCTATTTCTGGCTTTTAATTACATCTTTGCTCTGTCTGTTGTAAATATTTAATAATTATTAAAGAGTGATTGACCATTCTTTTAAAATTGGTTGTTCTTTTTATTCCGTTATTTCAAAAATAAACCTTGATTGATTCTCTTACTAGTAGGATTTCTATCTAAACCTTGCCCAATTTGTTCTTGATAAAAATTTTGAACACTCTAGTTCAGGTTCTTAACAGATCTAGAAAAAAAGGAACGCAATTTGATTATATTTGCGTGAATTCAAAAAAGCGGTTAATTTTTGATAGATCTTTAAATTCAAATCCGCTTAAGAAATAAGAACAATATGAAAATATTAAGTATAGCGTTTGCGTTGTTAATGACGATTGGATCATATGCTCAAAGCGGTCTGGCAGAAGGGATGTATGCGAAAATAACAGTAGAAAAGGGAACCTTTTTATGCCAGCTGGAATTTGAAAAAACACCATTAACCGTGGCTAGTTTTGTTGGTTTAGCTGAAGGAAATTTTGAGGTTGATACACTTACATTTGATAAACCTTATTTTGATGGACTAATGTTTCACCGTGTTGTGCCTGGGTTTGTAATTCAAGGAGGAGATCCTTTAGGGAATGGTTTGGGTGGACCTGGATATAAATTTAGAGATGAATTTGACACTACATTGCTACACACAGGTCCTGGTATCTTATCAATGGCGAATGGAGGAAAAAACATGAATGGTAGCCAGTTTTTTGTGACACATAAAGCAACACCTTGGTTAGACGGTAAACATTCAGTATTTGGACATGTGGTTGAAGGAATGGATGTAGTAAATGCAATTACTGCAAAAGACAAAATGCTAAAAGTTGAAATTATCAGAGTTGGAAAAGCAGCTGAGAAATTTGATGCAACCAAGGTTTTTGCTAAAAACCGAGTGGTAAAAGATAAAGTGAAGAAAAAGGCATTAAAAAAGCGAAATAAAGCTTTTAAAAAATCAATGAAGAAAGACCATAAAAAGGCAAAACAAACAGATTCGGGATTAATGTATCAGATTGTTGAAAAAGGAAATGGTGTTAAGCCAGAGAAAGGTTCAAAAGTTGAGGTTCATTATACGGGGTTTTTCACAAATGGCGAAAAATTTGATTCTTCAGTTGATCGAGGGAAACCTTTTAAGTTTCCGCTTGGTGCTGGCCGTGTAATTAAAGGTTGGGATGAAGGAGTAGGTTTATGTGACATTGGAGGTAAAATCAAATTGATTATCCCTTATTGGTTAGGGTATGGCGAAGCAGGGCGTTCCACTATTCCACCGCGTTCTACGTTAATTTTTGACATTGAAGTAATTAGCAGTTCGCAGGATAAATAATTCAAGCATAACTATTTTGAAAAAGCTCAAACATTTTGTTTGGGCTTTTTTTGTTCTATTGCAAAGCTGTATTGTGAGTTTGTGTGCAGTTCATTATGTTACTATCTCAACGTTGGAAAGAACCCTGTCAATTGAACTATGATGGATGATTATGAAAGAATCAGGTACCGCGTTGAATTGGCTAGATTAAACGAACTCTTTACCCAAAATAAAGAGCAGGACAAAATAATAATGCCATCTGGCATTTTGTTTTCAAATTGAAAGTATAATAAAGCGTACTGAGAATTACAGCACTTCTGAAAGTTTCTCAAGGTATTCAGTAAAACGGTGACTTTCTACCATTTTATCTTCACCAACTAAGAGAACACTTTTGGGTTTATTATTTTCCAGCCAAAAACGCAATGAAGCTACAGAAGCGCTCATTGTTGCGTTTACATCAATCTGATGTGTAGGTTTATGATTCTTTTCAATTGCATCTCTTAAATCTTTTATTTCTTTCGAAACATTATGATCTTCTTGCAATATTACCAGAGAGTCTACAACATCATAAAGACTGGCTTTACCATCAAACGTTTCCACGTCAATATTTTGTTCACCGGCCCAATTAAGTATGGCTGTAGCAAACTGATCATCATTACGTAAAACTATCTTCTTCAACAACATATTTCCTTCATAATAAAGAGGGCAACAAAAGTAGTCGTTTTTATAATTTGTATACCTAAAAACTTACATTTTTTTTTGATGACGTTTATTTTTCGCCGTCAGTTGGTATTTATTCGAATTAAAATTGCCGACTTACCGAATCATTGACTCTCTTTTGTATTTAAAATAATCAAGACTATAAAACTGAATTCCTAAAATTACTGCAGCAGCCAATAAATGTATTGGTTGTAGTATGGCAGGCATTCCTGCGTAAGAAAACAGTACTCCTGTTATAAACAATAAAATTAACAGCCCAACTATAATTTTTAAACCAGGTATGCCATAAGCGGCTTTTCTGTCCATCCATAGCAAAGCTATATTTGTAGCTAATAATAACCATGAAAATGAACGGTGAAATAGAAAATCGCCTGCCATTCCATCAATCCATTGCGCACGATCTACACCTTCAATTACTAAAAAATCAATTTCTTGACGCACTTGAGCACCCAAAATAATTTGAATAAAGGTAAGGGCAAGTGAAAAATAAAAAAGGTACTTAAAGGTGGGTTTTATTTTAATCTGAAATGATCTGTTTTTTGCAATACGAATGATTTTGATATGAATACCAACAATTATAAGCGCAAAAAACATGTGCAAGGTTATTGTCCATGGAACTAGGTTGGTTGCAACAACAATAGAACCTAGCCAACCTTCAAAGCCCATTAATATTAGGTTTAAAAAGGTTAATAAAAGCAATTTTCGATTGCTCCTGTATCTAACTAAGGTCCAAATGAACAAAATAAGTACAGCATTTCCAGCCAAAAATCCTACTAGGCGATTCCCATATTCGGTCCAGGTTCTGGCGGCATTAAAATCCTCTTCTACTAAAAGTGTTGGGTCAGATTTTAATTGGTTCGCCTCTTCTTCAAAACCAATAGATTCAATTAAGTTGGCAAATTTGTCAATCTTCTTTTTTCGGTATTCACTATAAGTTTCTTTGTAGTTAGTTGGAAGCTGATCTTCTGATGTTGGAGGAATGATTTGATCAAAGCACTTTGGCCAGTCTGGGCAACCCATACCTGATCCCGTTGTCCGAACAATGCTCCCAGCAGCAATTACTAGAAAAATTAATACTAATGTAATCCACGAAAAACGAATATAACCTCGACTCATAGCTGCTGTATTTTAATGGTACAAAAATAGGGCGAATTAGTGGATTTTGAGACTGAAAAAGGCATTAGTTTTAAGTCAATTCTTTACTTTAGATTTAATCCTATTAACGCTTAAATAGCAATGGTGCCGCTCAGCACCAATTTCACTATACCGTTCGTACTTTCAGCACTTTTATTTACCACATATCATTTCATTGAAAACCCAACAGAAAATGGCAACTAAATTTATGCAAAGATTCAAATCACGTACAGTAATAAGTAAGTAAAGTTTTAAGCGTATTTGAACAATTTTTCATGGTGAATCAGAGGTTGAGTAATGTTTTGTAAGCCAAGTAACACCTCTCCTCTGATTCTTTCTTCAACAGTAATTGCTGTGCTGAAACTATTTTTTAAGTAGTTTAATAATGTCCGCTTCTATTTTCTCTGGCTTTGTTACAGGAGCATATCGTTTAATTGTTTTTCCGTCTGAGGCGATTAAAAATTTGGTAAAGTTCCATTTGATTCTTGATCCAAAGAAACCTCCAGTTTTACTTTTGAGCCATTTAAAAACAGGATGTGTTTTTTTACCATTTACCTCAATTTTTTCTAATAATTGAAAAGTAACACCGTGATTAATTTCACATGTTTCAATCATAGTCTCATTCGTTTCTGGTTCTTGTCCACCAAATTGATTGCATGGAAACCCTAAAATAGCAAGTCCCTCGGGTCCGTATTTTGCATGTAATAATTCTAAACCTGCAAATTGTGGCGTAAGGCCGCATTTTGTAGCCGTGTTTACAACTAAAATAGTTTTACCTTTTAAATCTTCTGTTGGGTAAGGTGTTCCGTTTGGAAAATTGAATGTAAGCTCGTGAAAATTTGAAATTGACATAATTGTTAGTTATAAGGATGTAAAGATATAACTCGCAATTGAGCAAATAGTTTAAAAAAGCTACAAATTCTTGTCACAAGTCTCAATTTATCTCGAATTATGCAATATCTTTATTGAGATTACGTTTTTAAGATACACCCTTTTAAGACAAAACCAATCATGCGAAAACTTGTATTAATCACCTTGATTTTTGGCTTCAGCTATAGTGGAATGAGCCAGGAATTGAATCCTTATTTAGAAAAAGGAGATCTATCTTTAGGCTTAAGAACTACCACAAGCCTTTTTGGTCATGACGAAGTACCTGGTTTAGGTACAGGAGGCCAATTTAGATTACAATTATTTGATTTTTTAAGTACGGAGTGGTTTGCAGATTGGATTACATTGGATTTGCGTGGTGCCGGAACAAGAAACAACGCACACGTTGGTTGGTCAGTTTTATTTTATCCTAAAAAAACGGAGAAATTTATGCCTTATTTAATCGCGGGGCATTGTTTTGATTATGCAGAGGTAACACCATTGAGTACAAGTTTTTTAGATCGATCTGACGAAAGCATTAGTCGGTGGAGTTCGGCCGTACAAGGTGGATTAGGAGCTCATTATTTTTTATCAGATCGGTTTAATGTGACATTTTCCGCGCAATACATGTTGCACCTAGGAGAACATTTAGATTATGAATTAACAGAGGTAGGTAACGGATATTATTTGGATACTGATCATTCTGACGGCCATGAGGAAGGTATTGAATCTCATGTTTTACTAACGTTAAGTTTAAACTATAGAATTGCAGATTTATGGTAAGTTTTGGCAAAAAAATAGCAATTGCTTTAATAATTGGCTTAAGTGCCATAAATGTAACTGCTCAAGAATCAGCACCAGATAAGATTAAGATTAAATCAGCCTTGTCTTTTTCACCTGGGTTTTTAACTGAAAATACTAGAACCATTCAGCTACACGGCTATTTAGGTTTGCGACCAAAAGAAGGACGAATTGAATTAAGAGGAGATGGGTTTTATTATTTAAATGCATTTGGCGATCGTCCTAGATTTACGATTAACCATCAGCTATATGCAGGGGCATTTTATCGCTTTTCGGATGCGCAACTTCAGCCTTATGTTGGTTTTCAACCTGGTGTTGCATATGCGCAATCATCAGAGTATGGTAGGTTAGATGAGGTTACAAACACCGTTACTTATAAAAAATCGATTAATCCTGTTGGTTCAGTGGCTACAGGATTAGACTTTTTTGGTGAAAAACTCTTTTTTATGTTCGTTGAAACACGTTATATTTTTGGCAAACATAAATCTGACACTTATCCAATTTTCTTGGATGAGTGGCGGTTTTCTTTTGGACTAGGGCTTCATATTTAGTTTTTGTCTCCCTTTGAGGGAACTTTTCTTAGTTAAATACGTTTTATTTTAAAGAATCCTTCTAACAGGTTCGATTATTGAATGTTAACTGCAAAATCAATAATTGCTACAGGTAAGGTGATTTTCAATAAATTAAGTTGTTTTTTTTTGTTAAATTAGAGATTCGCTTGAAACGTTTTTTTACTGTCATATTGTCCCTTATACTCAGCTCACAACTTTATGCTTCTCATATAGTTGGAGGAGATATGTATTATGATTGTTTAGGAGGGAATACCTATCAAGTTACTTTAAAATTATATAGAGACTGTCTTTCTGATGGGGCTGCATTTGACTCTCCATTACCAGTTACGGTTTTTAATGGTTTAAATGTTCAAATAGATTATTTTACAATTCCATTTCCTGGAAGTGAGGAATTAGATGTCCTTTTTGATAACCCTTGTATTACCTTTCCTTCAGATATTTGTGTGGAAGAAGCAATTTATCAAAAAACAGTAACATTACCTGATTCTCCAACAGGATATATACTTTCTTACCAGAGGTGTTGTAGAGGTCCTGCCGTAACAAATTTGGCAGATCCAGGTGATGAAGGATTGACATTACAAATTGATATTCCTCCAGCATCTTTAGCAATATGTAACAGTAGTGCACGTTTTACAAATTATCCTCCACTGGTTTTATGTGCTGGACAAGAGCTTATTTTTGATCATTCTGCAATTGATCCTGATGGCGACCTTTTGGTTTATGAATTATGCTCACCATTTGGTGGCGGTTCAAGTATTTTTCCAGCACCAGACCCTGCTGCTCCGCCAACTTATGATCCCGTAGTTTGGGCACCTGGAATAACGGCTGATGATCCTTTTGGAGCAGGAGATTTAAGTATAGATCCTGTAACTGGAGTATTAACGGCATTTCCAGAATCACCAGGTTTATATGTGGTTGGTGTTTGTGTAAAAGAGTATCGTGATGGTAATTTAATTAGCACGTCAAGGCGTGATTTTTTGTTTAAAGTGTTGAACTGTGAAATAGAGTTGGAAGCAGAAGTAATTCCGCAAGAAGACCTAACCACTTTTGTGTCCTTTTGCCAAGGATTAGAGATCTTTTTTGAAAATAATAGCTACGGTGGAGATTTTTATGAATGGGATTTTGGTGTGCCGGGTACTGGAACTGATGTAAGTACAGAGTTTGAACCTTCATTCACTTTTCCTGGCCCGGGAACTTATGAAGTAAGGTTGGTTGTAAACCCTGGTTGGCCTTGTACAGATACCTCTATTGAAACCTTTATTGTTGCTAACGAAATTGATGTCTTTTTCACACCTCCTGAGGCTCAATGTATCGTGGGAAATAGTTTTGATTTTATGGGGGAAGGAATTTACCCAACAGAAGGAGAGGGAACAACCTTTGAATGGAATTTTGGAGGATATTCAGATCCACTTTTCTCAACGGTAGAGAATCCTACAAATATTGTTTTTAATACTGCAGGTCCGCATGACGTTACCTATACAGTGAATTATGATATTTGCACTGTTTCACATACAGAGGAGATTTTTGTATATGCAGAACCCACCATTAATTTTACCGTCCCAGATGAATTAAAGTGTGCCCCTTATGAGGCCTTTTTTACGGATTTATCCTTTGCGCATACAGAAATATTTTACGAATGGGACTTTGGTGACGGAATTGGAACCTCAAGCGAGCAACATCCAGTATATATTTATAATGATGTTGGTGTTTATGACGTTACTTTAACAATATGGACCACTGAAGGATGTATTGATACATTGACATTGGAACGAGAAAACTTAATTGAAATTTTCCCTAGTCCAACATCTGATTTTACGGTATCACCAACTGTTTTGGATGAGTATCATGCAGATTTCTTTTTTACAGACCATTCAATAGATGGAGTAGAACAATGGTTCTATTTTGCAGATGGTGATTTCTCTCAAGAGACAGAGGTTTGGCATAATTATACAGAACCAGGTGTGTATTATCCTTGGCAAATTGTTGTTAATGAATATGGGTGTAAGGATAGGAGCTATCAGCAACTAACCGTTATTCCGGTTATTCCAGTTTTGGTTCCTAATGCATTTACGCCAGATGGTAATGCTGTAAATAATATTTTCAAACCGGTTTTTTATGATGATGAAAACCAAATATTCCAAATGTATATCTATAACCGCTGGGGCGAATTAGTGTATGAATTTAATGGCGCAGGTGGTTATTGGGATGGCTCTTATCAAGGTGAGCTTGCTGCTGATGGAGTTTATATTTGGAAAATCATTTATAATGAATACGATACAGGACTACCTGCAGAAATAGGTGGCCATGTTACCGTATTAAAGTAAGAATCTCTTATCTTTGTGTAACAGAAAATTTGTCTTCCCCTTATTTTAGGACTGTAGCATCTGCAAGGTCTATTTAGATAAATTCAATGTATTTCCCCCACTTAATTAGGTAGAATTAAATGCAAAAAAGCAGAACGTAAATAGATTACGGACTACTGCTTTTATTTTGTATCGTTAATCGATATAGGTTTGTTGGTAGAAGTTATATGTAGCGTTCAATCAGAAAAAAATTCGAGAGAGTTTTATGGTATTTCAGGTTGGACATAGTGAGACTTATAACTTAAAGAATTTAAAATGCAGCGTTCAATAGTACACATGGACTTAGATACTTTCTTTGTTTCATGTGAGCGTTTAATTGATAGCCAATTAAACGGTAAGCCAGTTTTAATTGGTGGCACTTCAGATAGAGGTGTAGTAGCTTCTTGTTCATACGAGGCACGTAAATTTGGGATACACTCAGCTATGCCAATGCGCATGGCAAGGCAACTCTGCCCTGAGGCAGTTGTTTTACGTGGTAATAGTGGTGTTTACACTAAATACTCTCAATTGGTAACAGACATTATCAAGGATACTGTTCCGCTTTATGAAAAATCGTCAATAGATGAATTTTATATCGATTTAACTGGGATGGATCAATTTTTTGGATGTCAGCAATTGGCGTCAGAGTTGCGCGCCAAAATTATTCGCGAGTCTGGTTTACCTATTTCATTTGGTTTGTCAAAAAATAAAACAGTTTCAAAAATAGCTACTGGAGAGGCTAAACCTAATAATGAAATTTTCATTTTAAATGGAGAGGAAAAACCGTTTATGGCGCCGTTATCTGTTCGTAAAATACCGTCGGTTGGAGAGAAAACCTATCGGGCATTATGTGATTTGGGCGTAAAAAAAATTCATTCCATTCAAGAAATGCCTCTTGAAATTATGCAAAAAGTGTTTGGAAAAAATGGTGTTAGCATATGGAAAAAAGCAAATGGTATTGATTTATCTCCAGTGGTTCCGTATCGCGAACGAAAATCTATTTCTACTGAACGTACTTTTGATAAAGATACAATTGATGTAAAAAAACTGGAAGGATTAATGGTTGCTATGGCAGAAAATTTAGTGTATCAATTACGCCGTGGAAACAAATTAACCGCTTGTGTTACCGTGAAAATTCGATATTCTGATTTTCAAACTTATACGCTGCAAAAGAAAATTCCATATAGCGCATCAGATCATACAATTTTACCAATTGTATTAGAACTGTTTCGAAAATTGTATAACCGCCGAATTTTAGTAAGACTAATTGGTGTGCGATACAGTCATTTGGTGGAGGGTGGACATCAAATTGGTTTGTTTGATGATCCTACAACCATTAAATTATACCAAGCCATGGATCTTATTCGCGAGCGCTATGGAGATCGCTCTATCATGCGAGCATCTGGTTTTGAGGCCAAAACAATTAGTCGTTGGAATCCGTTTACAGGTGAGCCACCACCACTTTTAGCCAACCGTAGAAGTTAATATTGAGTATTCCAATAAGATTATAATATGGAGAAAGTGTTAGAGCTTAGAAGATTTTGCTTAAATCTTGTTTCCCAATTATTGCCATTATTTCTACCATATCATTTATACGATAAAAAATACTGTCAGAGCCACAAACACAACGTCGATATCCTATTTTAATATAATCAACAGATTCAAAAGAAAATGGTTGTTCTGCTATTAAATCAAAATAATCAAAAAATGCGTTGTAATAACGATCGGCTTGAGTCATTCCAAACCTTTTAACTCCGTATTGGTGGATTCGAATAAGATCAGCTTTTGCAACATTGCTTAGCCTATAATTACTCATTTAATGCTTGCTTTGATTCAGCTAAGATTTGTGATTTATTATCCGTAGTAAAACCGCTTTTTTCAGCATTCTCTAATTTTAAAGCTATCCAATCAATCTGTTTTTCTTGTTTTCTTGCCTGTCTTATCAAATCATTGACAAGCTCACTTTTGCTTGAATACTCTTTGCTTTCGACTTGAGCCTTTAGCCATTCATCATTTGGTTGGGTAAATGAAATACTCTGTCTTGCCATAATAACATCTTTGGTGCAAATTTACACCAAACCCAAACAATTGTCAAGTATTAAACCAGATAAACTGATCTTAATGCCAAAACAATTAGTCGTTGGAATTCGTTTACAGGTGAGCCACCACCACTTTTAGCCAACCGCAGAAGTTAACAATTGGCAAATATGAAATTCAAAAGAAATAAGCCTACATAAAAGGCTCTAACTCTTCACTCTTTTTACGCATTGACTCCCATTTTTCGCACTCTTCTGCTTCTGAACGCTCAAATTTAGTTCTGGCAACTTCGTCAACCTCTTCAATCTTATTTATTAATTTTCCAAACTCCTCTTCTTCATCCGCTCCAACCTCACCATCTTCAATCATAACAGACATTTCTGTCGCAATAAGATCAAGTGCATCTACAACCTCACAAGCTGTCTCAAGTTCTGCAGCATTAATATCTAATGCTTTATTTCCGCCACAACTTGTAGCAGTAAAGCACAGCATTAACGCGCCTCCAATTATAAATGAATTTTTCATAGGGAATAAATATACTTAAAACAAGCCTAATATTGGCTGCCACGAATAAAAATATGACCTGATTTTAAATCTCTAAAAATTTCAAAATCGTCAAAATCATCTTCTGCATAAAACCCTTCGTAATTGTCCGCATTGTTTGGTAAAAACCAATCTTCTTGCTGACTAACAACTGCCTGTTCATTGTCGTATTTAACCATTCCATTATGCTCAATGAGTTCGTTAAAAAAAACATCATCAGCTTCCAGCTCAAAACTATATGAATGTTCCAACCAAATAGGATGATCAGAACTCCAATAATCACAATGAACAATAATAAGACGTTCAGGTTTGGGCAAATTCATTGCTGCTTGAAAGTGCGCTTCGCAATTTAAATCCCGATCAACCCAAGTAGTTGAAGTATCAGAATTTATTGCGTCAATAGTCTCGTTTTCAGAAGGGGTAACAATAGAATCCATCAAAGAATCCACAGAATTATCATTCAGGTCTGAATCAATAGAATCGGTACAGCTTACAACGGCAATTGCAAGGGTAATAAATAATCCTTTTCGGTTAGTAATCATAGGTATACGCGACAAATGTAGGTATTTAATCTGAGTTTATTCTCAATCGATTGAAATTGAGGATATAGATAAATTTTTATTACACCATTTGATGATTACAAGCGCCAATTATTTCATTCCTTTCCCCAATAAATAAATCTTTTTTAAAATTCTTTCTCGATCCTTATCCGTTGTGCTTTTTATTGGGCCAATCATAGTGGTTTTTACAGGTTTTACTCCACAAAATTCTAAGGTCATTTTTTTTAGCGCATGCAAAGATGGACGTTTATTGAAAAAGCGATAAAACCATGAAGGTTGATCAGCAGTATAGATGATTCTTGCAGTTTTACCAGTAAGTAATTTGTCCCACCAAATAGAGTCTTTACGAAATTTAAAAGCTACGCCAGGTAAGAAAACACGATCTATAAAACCTTTCATTTTTGCTGGTAATCCGCCCCACCAAACAGGATGCACCCAAACTAAATGATCCGCCATTTCAATTTTCCTCCAAGCCTCTTTTAAATCATCCTCTAATTCCATTTTTTCGTTATAACCATGGGCTAAATTTGATTCGAAATTTAAAGCACCAATTTCAATAAACTCAACATTGGCCCCTTGTTCTTTCGCTCCTTTAGCATAGGCGTTTGCCAAGGCATGGTTAAAACTTTTGGGTGTTGGATGTCCATTAATGATCAATATATTTTTCATACTACATTTTTTTGATCAAATGTAGCAAGGGAATTATTTGCCTAAAAGGACATTTGTCTAATGAGCAAATTCTTTTCTTATACGACTAAGGTGACGTTGTGTAATTCCAAGATAAGAAGCTAAATATTGCAGAGGTATTTCGCTTAAATATTTAGGATGATTTTCCAACATATATTCATATCGTTTTTGTGCGCTTTCTTTTTGGTGTGAAAACACGCGTTGTTCCAAATCTAAGATATACTGTTCTGCAAAAAATCGCATCAACTTCATGGTGCTGTGATTTTTTTCTGCTTGCTTTTCAATAAAAGATTTTTGAATAACGTAGAGCTTTGTATCTACCATGGCTTGAATATATTCAATAGCGTTGCTACCGGTAATGTAAGCTGAATAGGCAGACATGAAATCATTCTCAAAACAAACGCAATAGGTGAAATCATCTCCGTTTTCTGTAATGTAGTACGAACGAAGCATTCCACTACTAACAAATGCAATTTCGTTACACTTTTGTCCTGCTTGAATAAAAAAATCTCCTTTTTTTAAATGCCTTACTTCAATGTGCTCTTTCAATAATTCTAATGAAGAACTGTCAATGATATCAAGGTCATCAATTGCTTTAATTACTGGATTTTCAATCATGATACGATTAGGTGTTGATAAATCAAATTTACTGATATCCTTGATTTAAGTATTGAAAGAGATGAAAATTTAGATTAAGCCGTTCACTTTTCACTACAGTAGACCTGAAGTAAAATAAACTTGGCAATAAAAGGTTACCTTTAATAAAAATGAACATAAAGTAATAGTTGAAAGACACAGATATCATATCGCAAATTAGAAAAGGCCGCACAAACAAAGCCATTAAGGTGTTGTATAAGGAGTTTCCAAAAGTAAAGGCTAATATAATGTCGAGCGGAGGAGATGCAGAAATTGCGCAGGAAATATTCCATGATAGTTTAATTTTATTAATCGAAAAAGTATCCGACCCAAAATTTGAATTAACATCAAAATTGACCACATATTTATATGGAATTGCCCGTTTTATGTGGAAAAATGAAGCTAGAAAACGTCAAAAAAATCCAGAATTAGAATGGAAAGACACGTTAATTTTAACAGCAGACGATCTAGATTATAATGCAGAAAAAGAAGCCGAGCTAAAAATGCTGGAATCAGTTTTGTCACAAGTGACGGAACGTTGTAAGCAAATATTTGAGCTCTTTTATTTTAAAAAAGAAAACATGAAAACAATCGCTGATAGACTCAAGTTTTCGAGTGTAAATTCAGCAAAAACCCAAAAATATAAGTGCATGGAAAAAGCCATGACATTAGCCAAAGAAATTAAAACCGCCACCTCAACCAACTAAAAATGAGATCAGAATTGACCACATTAGAACAAATTGACAGTTACTTGTCTGGGAATTTATCCCCGGCCGAGCAAGCTGCCTTTGAAGCTAAAATCAATGCCGACCCGAACCTGGAAAGCATGGTTAGCCAGCAAAAAGAACTAATTAAAGCTGTAAATAGACAGGCTTTGCGCGCGCAAATTAGTGCGGTTGCAGCGGCAGGTGGTGCAGCAGGTGGTGGCATGAGTAATGTGTGGATTGGAATTACAAGTGTGGTAGGAATTGGTTTGGTAACAGCAGGACTTGTTTATTTCTATTCAGAAGGAGAAGTTCAGTCTAATGAAAATATTATTGCCGTAAATAATACAGAAGTTATTGAAGCAGATACAAATGCAACTAACTTCGAATCAATTGAAGAAGGGTTAATTTATGAAGAGCCTGAAACAATATTCTCCTCTATTAATACTTATGAAGAGTTGGATGATAATCTAGTAAATGAAGAGTTGAATTTCGTAGCTTCTGATGACGTTATTGAGATAGATTATAATGCGAATGATGGAGGAGTATTGCGTGAAGTAACCAATGATGAACCTGCAATTAACACAGTTGAAAAAGATCTTATAACTGGGGCTGATAGAACGCGCCGTGCATCTTATCCAGGTGGTAATTATGCAATGGACCAATTTATTGATAAAAACTTGCATTACCCTAGATCTGCGCGTAATAAAGGTTTAGAAGGTGTAGTGCGTTGCGAATTTTTTGTAACAGCAGATGGTGTAATTACCGAAATAGATGCAAAGTGTATTAAAATGAACGAACGTGACGGGCCAGCATTTAATGATGTTAAATTGCTAATGAATAAGCGAATTATGAATGCATTTATTAATAATGCAACACATACGTTAAGAACTATGCCAAATTGGGAGCCTGCTACTAATTCTCAAGGAAATCCAATTTTAACGGAGCAACATATGTATTTCAATTATGATTTGAAACGCGGATGTTTAGTTTATCAATTAGATGAGAGCTCTTCTGCTGATGAGAAAAGCTCGCGGCGTGAGCAGGAAAACCTTATCGAAAAAGGCGAATAATTGCCAAATCATCTGTAACAACATGATGCATTTCGTTTTTTAACTGGCTAATTTTTGTTGCAAGAAAGTTGGGGTAAACTGAATCTGTTTTATCTACAAGCAAAAATTGTATGATTTCCTCCTGTGTCAATTGTTTATTAGGGTTACTGAAATTTTTAAAAGTGTAAATACCATCAGTGCATATTGATATATCGTCAAATTTTGTAAGTGATAATGTTTGTTGCTGAGCTTTATACCAATCTTCAAAATTATCCTGTAAATGATAGCCTAAATAGTCTGGTTTGTCGTCTTGTTCGTAATCAATAGTTTGTCCATTGGCGTATATCATTCCGTCTCCAACAGTTAAAAATTCTGCCGAGCCATTTGAAATGTTGACGATACCAATAATGAGTGTAGAGAGAAGTTCATTTATTTCAAGATTCAATTGATTTTTGACAATTTTGGTTTCTTGAAAAAGCTCAGAAAGAACCGATTTTAATTTGCGTTTAGCAGTAATATCTTCTTTGAGTACAAGTTCAGAGTAAAATTTGTTCTTAGCAATTTTGCGTAATATTTTACTGTATAAAATGGAGGCAAATGCTGACTCTTTTCCCATGGTACAGCCATCTAAAACTGCAATTAATCGCTCATTGGTGGAAATTTCTTCGTCAATTAAAAAATCTTCGCAATGGGTTGTGTGAAAATTTCCAATATTTAATGTAGTGTATACTTTTACTTCATGATTTTTATTTTGCATTGCTGCAAAAATAAAAAATCATATGTTATTTAATCTCAGAGGTTATGTCATCAATTATTTTCATCATTTGTTGCGCATAAAGTACCGTAGGTTCAATAGCTAATGCTCTTTGATATAGATTATATGCACGTTCATATTTTTCTTTGTCAAACTCACTATCAGCTTTATTGAGTAGTTTTCTAAATAAATGCAGCATTTCTTTGTCTTTTGAGGATAAAGTATCTGGTTGCGCTTCATTGCTCTGTTCAATTTCGATTAAGCGTTTTTGAGGTCGTTGTAACGTTGGTGAAAACCGTAGTGAACGACGATAGAGATAGTCAGAGTTTAATAAGTTTCCATTTTCAAATGAAGAATCGGCTAAGGCAATTAACTCACTTAAATGTTGTTCATGAAATCGTGTCTTGTTGGAGTCTATGAAGATTTGTATAAGTTGAACCTGACTTATTGCATAATGTTGACTAGTGTCTTTAGCAATAGCCTTATAATGATACAGGGCTTTACGATAATTCTTTAAATGGAAATAAGCCTCCGCATTTTGTAAATCGGTAGAATTATGAACAGTATTTTGACCATATGAAAACGCCGTGCAAAAAATAGCAAGCAGCAAAATTAAATTTTTCATAAATAATTGGTTTAAAATTCAAAGACTATAATGCCTTCTGTCAACAAAATGCTTCTCCCAACAAGAAAAGCAATTACTCCACAAATGACGAGTAATAAAGACTTTTTATGTCGAAATACATCTATCCCTAAAAAGCGTTCGGTTTCATCATACTCCTCATCCGTTACTCTTGCAACAAAAGAGGCAAATCCACCAATAATGAAAGCAGCAATCCCAAAAACAAAAACTATCCAACCAAGTGCAATCATAGTGTTACTGGTATAACCAGTAGGTTGGGTTAATATTGCTTATTTGACCGTCAGTTGTAATTTTTCTAATTTCAAAATGTACCTCAGAATTTCCAGATGAATTTATCAACAAAGCGCCTACTTCTTGTTTAACGCTTACTTGATCACCTGTTTTAACATAAGTCTCTTGCAAGTTTGAGTAAATTGTGCGGTAGTTACCATGTGCAATAATAACCGCTTTACCTGCACCAGGTATTACAATAACACTTGTTACTTCACCTGCATACACAGCTCTAACAGTTGATCCTTTAACGGTGGTGATATCAACACCATTATTATAGGTAAATACATTGACATGCGCAGGGTGAGGTTGTTTTCCAAAACCTTTCGTTATTTCTCCAGATGCAACGGGCCAAGGTAAACGTCCTTTATTGTCCTCAAAGCCTTTATTGCTTAGTTCAATCTCACTGCGCTCTGTTGCTGAAATATTCTTCTTCTTCTCGGCCAATATTTCTTTGTTAATGGCGGCATTTATAGCACTTTGAATTTCTTTGGACTTTTTACGTTGTGCCAATAGCTCTTGTTTTAGCTGTTCTTCTTGGCCTTGCATCTCTTTAATCGTTTGTTTTTGGTTCTCGCGGTCGCGGACATATCTTTTTTGCTCTTGCGAGCTGCGTACTGTGATGTCGTCTTTTTCTTGTTTTTTTACTTCTAAAACAGCTTGCTGTTGCTTTAATGTCTCAATTGATGTTTGAATTTTTCTAATTTGATCTGAACGATATTTAGAAAGTTGTTCTAAATATTCCATGCGTTTATTGGCTTGGTTAAATGATTCTGACGAGAGCACAAATAAGAGCGAAGCTGTCGAATTTCTCATTTTGTAAGCCTGAATAATCATAAGGCGGTATTGTACCTTTTGTTGTTCAACCTCCAATTCAAGTTTAGCAATTTCAATTGTGAGTTGCGAAATGTCTGAGTCTAGTTTAGACATTTGCATTTGTAAATTGTCAAGTAAGGCTTGGCGATATTGGATTTTACGATCAATTAAGTTGATGTTGTCCGAGAGGTTTTCGCGATTCTCGGCCGTACTCTCTAATAACTTTTGTGTTAACCCAATTTTTTTCTCAAGCTCTTGTTGCTGCTTTTTTAATCGGTCACTCTCTTTCTCCTGACCAATTGCTGTAAAGGCCAAAAAACAAATTAATATCGCTATGTATTTACTTACATTCAACGTATGAATCTGGAATTTTAATCTTTATTTTAGAAGGATTATTGATTTTAACAGAACCGTAATTCAGCTCAATTTCTAAAGTGTCCCTAGGGTTAGTAAGGTAAATATTGGTTGCTTCAGGTACACGAAACCCTTCTTCCAATTTTGACTCCAAATAATCAATCCGAATTGAGGTAGTGTCTGAAGGCACTTCAATGTTTGTTTGAAATACATCTAAAGTTGTTGCATTCATATGATACTGAATTAGCATCAAATCCTCTTCTAAATTTAACCGATCATTTTCTAAACGTTTATATAACCGCTCTTTATGCGTAGAAAGTACGTAGTGATCTTCGTTTTTAATTTGTTGGTATTTGGTATCTTCTTCCAAACCAATTGGTAATCCTAATATCAAATCTTGGAAAAAGTCAAATTCTACTGCTGTTCCAAATAAGGTAGAAACATATTCTAAACTCTCAGCGAAATAACACTTTTTATCTTTATTTACAAAAAAGATAGAATCTGTGGTAATCATGTAAGCTGCGCCAACAATTGGTCCAACTTTAATTGATCCACCAAAGGCAGAATCAATATTTAACTTAACGTAGCATGAAAACGAAGCACTTTGTTGGGTACTTTTTAAGTCAACTCCAATTCGAACTGCAAAAAAGTCAAATGGAATAGAATCTTGTGCAAATAATGCAGTTTCTAATTCTTTCGTGCTCTTATTGGGTAATTTTTCAGGTTTGTCTACATGCTGACGGTTTCCACAAGAAACCATAAACACAACTAAACAAAGCGCGAAAAAATGGATTAAAATATGTTGTTTATGGTACTTATTCATTGGTTGGTTGCATGTCGTTTGAATGTGTTGTTGGATCAACTTATTCAGGTTTATAGTAGGTTTTTGCCTCAAATTTACGTTTTAAAATTGGAGATTGGTTACCAAATTTAATGGCTTCTCCCCAAAGTTCAATCGCTTTATCTGTTTCACCATCTAAAAATAGCGCATCTGCGTAATGCTCTAAAATTTGTCCATCAGTGAAATTTTCATATAATGCTTGTAAAAAGGCCTCTGCGGCACTCTTATATTCTTTTTTATCGAATAATATTTGTCCGTAAACATCTAGCAATTTGGCACTTTTAGGCGCTACATTAATTCCAGATTTAATTTCTGTTTCTGCTAAATCGAGTTGACTGTTATTTAATAATCGCAATGCATTATCGGCATAAACATTTATGTTTCCAGGAAATGCCTGCAGAGCTTGGTCAAAATAGAACTTTCCATCATCTAAGTTTCCTTGTCGATAATTCATATCACCTAATTGGTATAGAAATTCCGATCGTAATTGAGGATCTTGTACAACTAAATCTTTACCAAGGAAAAACCATTCTTCCGCGTTTTCATAATCTTTTAACTCCTTTGCACCAATTCCAGTTAACAAGTAAATAATTGGTTGTGCCGGAAAAAGTTCGGCCGCCTTTTCACCATTTTTAAAAAGGCCTTCATAGTTCTCAAGGTTAGATTGTGCATCTAATAAACGTAACCAAAGGTTAAATGATGATGGGTCAATTTCAATGGCCATTTCATATTGTTCCTCCGCTTTTGCATAATTCTCTTGAAAAGTCCAATAATCGCCATAATAATTATGCATTTTTCCATTTCCTAGGCTAGGATCATAGATTACATCAAAAAGCTCTCCAACACCCGCACGCATTTCTTTATAATCACGTTCATTTTGTGCTGTATAGGGCAGCAAACCTCTTACAATTTCTAACTTTCTGTCGAGATCAACTTCATCACTTAAAAAGCCCTTTTTTAGGTTGGCAAAAGCGCCGGGTACATTGTCTTGACGCAAATCTAAATCTGCCATCATAATGTGCGCCTGCCCATAATTTGGGTTGTCCACTAAAATACTTTGGATTATTTTTTTTGATTTGTCGTATTGATTTTGCTGCATATAAAATTCTGCAACCATAATTTTATAGTCAGAGTCTGCAGGATTCTCATCAATTAATTGTTGCAATTCTTTCTCGGCTTTTTCATTTTCACCAAGTTCTGCGTATAGATCATATTTAGTGAAAGTTAGTTCAGGAATTACACCCGTTTCAACTTCAATTTCATCTAACATGGTAATTGCTTGAGGATATCTGTTTGAGCGAATAAGGGCGTCAACATATTTAAACTTAACGTCCACGTTTTTTTCCTCTTCAATTATTTCCGCGTATAAATCAGCAGTTTTATCAAATTCATTGCGTTCGAAATAAAGGTCAGCCAAGCGCAAAGCATACCATTTGTTTGCTTTATTGTTTGCATATGCGCTTTCCGCGTGTTGTAAGGTTTTATCCTTATCGCCTTGTGTTTGGTAAAGGTCTGCTAATGCAAAATGCACCGCATGGTTATTGGGTTCAAGTACTAAACAATGTTCAAAAAGCGCAATTGCTTTTTCATAATGCCCAATCATTTTTTCAGAATTAGCTTGATGAAATTCTGATTTGAAAATTTTACGCTGGGTATAAATATTAACCTCTTCTGTTTTTTTAGAATTATTACAACCCACAACTAAAAGCAGCATAAATGCACAAATAGCAGATTGTTTTAAAATCAAAAGGGCGGTATGTTTAGCGTTTTTTATCATTCAATTGTTGTATAATCACCAATGCTAATGACTTTTCCGTGACTCAATATTTTCGCATTATTTCCAATCATAGAATCCTGTAAAATTGAATTTGTAAT
Source organism: uncultured Crocinitomix sp. (assembly GCA_937136425.1). Taxonomy (GTDB): domain Bacteria; phylum Bacteroidota; class Bacteroidia; order Flavobacteriales_D; family Crocinitomicaceae; genus Crocinitomix. The sequence continues at coordinate 174,666 of CAKZON010000068.1, read as the reverse complement.
CATGGCATTTTTTTGAACAATTGAGTTGGTTACTACTGAATTTTTAACAGTAGTTCCACGGCCTAAAGAGACGTGCGGACCAACAACGGCATTTTCAATAACTACATGTTCACCAATAAAACATGGAGGCACCACAACAGAATTTTTTAATACTAAATCAGAAGAGACAAGATCTTTGTCTTTGTCAAATTCAAGTACCCTTTGATTGGTGTGTACAGTTACTTTTTTATTACCACAATCCAACCATTCAGTAACTTTTCCAGGTTTAAATTGTGCTCCTTTTTTAGTGAGGTTTCTTAAGGCATCAGGTAATTGATATTCGCCTCCTTTAATAATTCCATTATCAATAAGATATTGCAATTCATACTTTAATTTGCCTCCATCTTTAAAATAGTAGATTCCAATCATGGCCAAATCAGAGACAAATGTTTCGGGTTTCTCTACAAAATCAGTAATTACACCTTCGTCATTCAATTTTACAACACCAAACGCAGAAGGATCTTCGATTTGCTTCACCCATAAAATACCATCAGCATCATTATCTAAAGTAAAATCTGCTTTAAAAAGCGTGTCAGCAAAAGCAACAACAACGGGTCCGCTTAAAGATTCTGCTGCACATAATACTGCATGAGCAGTACCTAATGCTTTATCTTGGTAGTAGATACTCCCTTTGGCTCCTAATTCCTCCGCTACTTTAATTAACTCGGCCTCAACTTCTGCTCCAAAATCTCCAATCACAAATGCAATTTCTTCAATTTTTTCGCTACTCGTTTTGGCAATATCTTGTACCAAACGGTGCACAATTGGTTTTCCGCCAACTGGCACCAATGGTTTTGGAACAGTCAATGTATGTGGTCTTAATCTGCTTCCTCTCCCCGCCATTGGTACGATTATCTTCATTGTTTTAATTTTTTATATTAGTAAGGTTAGTATAGCTACAAATTGCAGCGAATACTCCCTTAAATTAATTGTTCATTTCAAGTATGCATGGATGGTTGTCCACGTGCGTTTATTTTACTCCTGTGCTTCCAAATCCACCTGCTCCACGTTCTGTTTCGTCTAAAACAGTAACCTCTGCAAAATTGGCTTGCTCGCATTTGGCTACAACCATCTGCGCAATTCGTTCACCATCTGCAACAATAAATTCTTCATTAGACAGGTTAACCAAAATCACGCCAATCTCTCCTCTATAATCTGCATCAATTGTGCCAGGTGAGTTTAATACGCTAATTCCTTTCTTATATGCTAATCCACTTCTTGGTCTAACTTGAGCTTCATATCCTTCAGGAAGTGCAATAAACAAACCTGTTTTAATTAAGGCTCTTTCTAAAGGTTTAAGTGTTATAGGATCCTCCAAATTTGCACGCAAATCAACACCTGCAGATAGAGGAGTTTCATATTGTGGTAGCGGATGTTTAGACTTATTTATAATTTCAATTGTCATGTTGTAAGGTAAAAGCCAAAAATAATAAAATTATCCCTTTTTAAGGCGTTGTAAAGGCCTTTCTATGAACAGGATAATTCCGATAAAAACGAGTAATAAAATACCATTCAAAATAAAGGTTGACCAAGCAAATGTTATTTGGTCTCTAATAATGAGTTTGCTAATGGCAAATAGCACCAGTGCAGAGATGATGTAAAGCCCAATTTTTCTCAAATTATATTTAATTGGATAATGTTTTTGTCCGTAATAATAGGATGCCATCATCATACTAAAGTAAACAGTTAATGTGGCAATGGCCGAGCCCATATACCCAATTAGCGGAATAAGGGAAATGTTTAAAATTAAAGTTATTAGCGCACCACCCACAGCAATATAAGCACCGTACTTTGTTTTGTCTGCCAATTTATACCAGATTGATTGGTTGTAATAGATCCCTAAAAACACATTTGCCATCAATAAAATTGGTACAATTTTAAGACCTTCCCAATAAGCTGGATTTGGAATAAACCATTTGAATATTGAAAGGTTTAAACTTATGACCAAAAAGATGAGTGTAACAACAATAACAAAGTAGGTCATAACCTTAGAGTACACTTTGTTTTTGTCTTGGTTTTTCTCTTGTGCAAAAAAGAAAGGTTCTGCTGCATATCTAAAGGCAGTAATAAAGAGGGTGATGAGTATTGACAATTTATAATTGGCGGAATAAATCCCTACTTGGCTTTCAGCGTATTCAATTCCATTGGGTCCAGCCAACATTTTACTGAGTAATACACGATCTATAACTTCATTAACAATTCCTGCAAATCCTGCAAGTACTAACGGAATTGCAAAAATCACCATAGTTTTTACTAAAACCTTGTCCCAAGTAAATTTGAATTTTAAAATGTCTTTGTAAAGTAAAACTGGTTTTACAAAACTGGCAATGAGGTTGGCTAAAAAAACATACCCAATTCTAAAATCAGCACCATCTTTCAAAAAGAAAAAGATAAAAAGGAGGTTGAGTAAAATGTTTGTCCCAATATTACTCAACTGTATAAAGGCAAATCGCTTAGGTTGATTCAAGAACCTTAAGCGCGCCATTAATAGGGATGACGTAGCGTCAAACACCAATATAAATGCAAACCAAATAACATAGAGTTTGAATTCTGGATGATCTAACCAGTTTGCAATAGATTGGGAAAAAGCAATGAGCGTAACTAGAACAACTGCGTTAACAACTAATACAATTGAAAAGGCTTGATTAAACGTTTTCTCTTTGTCTTCAGATTTGTTGACAAACCGAAAAAATGTAGTTTCCATCCCAAACAACAAGAAAACCATAAAAAAGGCAACGTAGCTGTATAGAATTGAAATTGAACCGTACTCTGAAGTGGTAAAAGCAAACTCAGAAGTGTAGAGCGGAACTAGCAAATAATTGAGCAACCTACCAATAATAGTAGAACCACCATATATGGCTGTTTGACCTGCTAATTTTTTTAAGGCGCTCACTAATTATTTAACCTCGAATTATTTTCTAAAATCTGCTTTTCTTTTTTCAATAAAGGCAGTTGTTCCTTCCACAAACTCTGGTGTTCCAAAACACTTTCCAAATTCTTCAATCTCAACCTCAAATCCGTCAACTCCCTCCACGTGATTGGCATTAATTGCTCTTATCGCAGCGTGAATTGCATTAGGAGAATTTTTGATGATTTTACCAGCAATTTTTTCGGCTAATGGCATCAATTCTTCTTGAGAAACAACATGATTAACTAGTCCCCATTTGTGTGCATCATCTGCAGAAATCATTCCTGCTGTTGTAATCATTTCAAATGCTTTACCACTTCCTACTAATTGCGTTAACCGTTGCGTTCCGCCATATCCTGGAATTACTCCTAGTGATACTTCAGGAAGTCCTAATCGAGCATTGTCTGATGCTACTCGTATGTGTGCAGCCATTGCCAACTCTAATCCTCCGCCAAGTGCAAAACCGTTCACTGCCGCAATTACAGGCTTAGACATAAACTCCATAAAGTCAAACAAAATTTCCTGACCATTGGCAGCCAATTCTTGACCCTTTTCTACTGAAAAATCAGCAAATTCCTTAATGTCAGCTCCAGCAACAAATGCTTTTTCTCCTGCTCCTGTTACAATAATAGCTCCTATTTCTTTGTCTTTATTTGCCGTATCCAATGCATGGTTTAACTCTTGAATGGTTTCCTTGTTTAAGGCATTCAATTGTTTTGGACGGTTAATAGTAATTTTTAAGACTAGCCCCTCTCGCTCAGTTAAAAGGTTGTTATAACTCATTTTTATGGAATTTTAATTTAAACTATAAAGCTATGAATTAATAAGGGGATTCATAATGCTTAAATGCGATACTTTTAAACAGTTTTTTGTGTGCTTGATTTAGATAGCGATTCGTTTTAGTTGAGCTATAATTCGGGGGAGGTTTGATGCAGAAAATACAAGTAACTGATACTATTTTGTTAATGGGTGAGCAGTGTTAAGAAGTTGTTTAATAGTTGGATAAATCATTTTTCGGAATCGTTTTAGTATAAAACAACCTGTTTCAGAATATAGATTCCTAAAAAAAGTCGCGTTGGGTAACCAACTCTAGTGTATTGGAAACTAGTGCTCTGTTTTTTGATATGAGAGTGTGAATTTTGAGATCTAAAACAAAAACAATGAAAGCCATATTTAATTTATTAGTCATCTTTTTGGTTTGCTTTTGCGGTGAACTATTTGGTCAGTCTAATCCGACTGATTTAACCATGGATAAAAGCGTGCAGGTATTTGCACCAAACGCATTCACTCCAAATGGAGATTATAATAATGATACTTGGCAAGTCTTTGTCGAGGGGGCAGACATTTATAATTTTCACTTAATAATTTTCGATAGTACTGGTCAAATAATATGGGAATCGTTTAATGTGAATGGAGAATGGGATGGTAATCATGGCGGTAATGAAGCTCCGTCTGGTGTTTATGGTTGGATAATTGAAACGAAGGATGCTGATACGGATAATATTCGCGAATTTAAAGGGCATATCACTTTACTACGCTAGAAATTCATTTTCACTATATCTTAAACTCAATAAAGTTATTCTTATTTCTGTGAGCTTAAACCGCATAAAACTAATCCATTTTCTAAGATGAATTGATTGTTAAGAGTTTTATTTTTCTTGTAATTTGATGTAAGTCAGTTGATTTGGATTAAATGCACAAAATGTTGTTTGAAAATAACATAATCTTAACATGTTAAAAGGCAACGGTTTTTCTTTTTAATGCGTTTCTTTGTGGCAGAAAACAATATCACAGCTTTGTTTTTTCCTCAAAGAAATGGAGCTGTAACATGAAAAAATAATTATGAAGTTAAAAATGCTAATTGCTGGCGTTTTTATGTTGGTGGGCGTATGCTCATTTTCTCAACATGGACCAGCAGACTCTACCGCAGTGGAAGAGGTTGAAGAAGTCAGTATTCAACTCTTTGCTCCAAATGCCTTCACACCTGATGGCGATTATTACAACGACACGTGGAAAATATTTATTGAAGGAAATGATATCTATGATTTTCACTTAACTATTTTCGATCGTTCTGGCCAAATTATATGGGAATCATATAATACTGCAGGAGAGTGGGATGGCAATTATGGTGGTCATGAAGCACCTACGGGTGTTTATGGTTGGGTAATTGAAACCAAGGATGCAAATACGGATAAAATACACCAGTTTAAAGGGCATATTACCTTACTCCGTTAATTCCTTTTATTTCGAATTGATTTATAGGTTTTGATGGCAATCATCAAAAGGATACCGAATGCAATAAATCCAAGAGTTCCGTATATCCAATTAACCTTATTTTTCATTATAATTAAGAAAACAATAGCAACCAAAAATAAGGTAGCAACCTCATTCCATATTCTGAAAAAATTACCCGTTTTCGAAGATTCTCCACGCTGTAACTTTAGAAAGAAAGAATGGCAAATAAAGTGGTAGATAAAGAGCCCTAGTACAAATGCCAGTTTTATGTGAATGTAAGAAAACTGGAGCAATCCAGGATTTAAATATAGCAGTGTAGGGCCAAAAATTGCTGTAAGAATAAATGAAGGCCAAGTTATTCCATACCACAACCTTTTTGACATCAATTGGTATTGTGGAATGAGTATTTTTTGCTCAGTTTCGCTTTTCAATTCTGCTTCACGTTGATAAACAAATAACCGTACAATATAAAACAGTCCGGCAAACCAAGTGACAATGAAAATTATGTGGAGCGATAATACGGTTTGATACATTATTTATAGAAATTCATTTCGTCCAAATAGTTAAAAACGGGTTCTGATAATAGGTAGCGCACATCTTTTTCTTCCTGAATCATTTTTCGAATTAAACTAGAGGAAATTTTCATGATTGGTGCATCCGATAAATGCACGTTTGGCAAATCAATAATTTGGTTAGGTGCTTCTTTTTCTTCTTTCGTTTGTTCTTGTATGGTATAAACACGCGGGTAAACGATAATCGAATAATTTTCAATCAAGTATTCATAATTCTTCCATTTATGAAGCGTACGCAAATTATCTTCACCCATGATTAATGTAAAAGCATTATTCGGATACTTTTCCTTTAATGCCTGCAATGTGTATGTAGTGTAAGAAGGTTTTGGCAAATGAAATTCAATGTCATTTGCTTTTAATTTAGAGTTTTGTTCAACTGCAATTCTAACCATGGCCAAGCGGTGAAAATCCTCCAATAAGTTTTTCTTTTTCTTATGCGGATTTTGAGGTGTAACAATGAACCAAACTTCGTCTATTTCGTCTGATTGTGCTACATAGTTGGCGATAATTAAATGTCCAACATGAATAGGGTTAAACGAGCCAAAATAGAGCCCAATACGTTTGTCGAATTGGGGTTCTTTTCCAGAAAATCCGTCTATAATATCAGTTACAATATTATCCATTATTTTGAATGAAATTTTCCACTACCGACTTAATTTCATAACAAGCCTTCTCAAGGTTGTCATTCATTAAAACATAGTCAAATTGATCTGAATGACTCAATTCCTCATTGGCCTTATCCAGGCGCATTTTAATTTGTTCTGGCGTTTCCGTACGTCTATTTTTCAACCGTTGTTCCAAAACAAATAATGATGGGGGTTGAATAAAAATAGAAAGTGCTTTTTTTCCAAAAATGCGTTTCAAGTTTAGCCCACCAATTGCATCAACATCAAAAAGAACGGTTTTCCCTTCTTCCCAATGTTTTAATACTTCTGATTTTAATGTTCCGTAAAAGTTGTCAGCATAAACTTCTTCCCACTCCACAAATTCATCTCCTTTAATTTTCTGTTTAAAATCTGCAACGGTTAAAAAATGATAATCAACTCCATCTACCTCTCTTCCTCTAGGGTTTCTGCTTGCTGCAGATATTGAAAATGCTAATTTTTCTACATTTCGCAATAAATAGCGAACAATGGTTGTTTTTCCTGCACCTGATGGGGCCGAAAAAATGATGCATTTTCCGTTTTCAAATTGATCAAACCTTAAGTTTTCTGATAAATCCATGTTCTCAATTCACTTTGTCGCTACTAAAGCGTATTTAAAATTTGCTCTTTGATTTTTTCCAGTTCATCCTTCATTCCTACAACTAATTTTTGCATTTCTGCGTGATATGATTTTGAACCTAAGGTGTTAATTTCTCGACCAATTTCTTGACTGATGAAGCCTAGTTTCTTTCCTTGTGAAACAGGTTTGTTCAATGTCTCAATAAAATATGTCAAATGGTTTTCAAGTCTGTGTTTCTCCTCTGAAATATCAAATTTTTCTAAATAATAAATCAACTCTTGCTCAAATCTATTTTTGTCAATTTTTGAAATTCCAACAAATTCTTCTAAGTTGTTTTCTATTCTCAATTTTATAGTATCTACACGGCTTTTTTCGTATTCAGGAATTTCATCAAAGGCCTGCTTTATATTGGCAATTCTTAATGCAAATTCTTCAGCTAGCAATTGTCCTTCAGCAGTTCTAAAAGCAATATGTTCTGTTATTGCTTTGTCTAAAACTGAAACAATAAAATTCCATTCTTCTTCATCCAATTCTTCAGATTCGGCCGCGAAAACATCAGGCATCTTAACTAAGGTGGCTAACAAGTTTTCTTGGGGTAAATTTAAATCCTCAGAAATAGTCACCAATTGCTGATAATAACTGCTTATTAATTTTTGATTTATTTTTTGAGAAGTTGCATCCCCAATTAATTCAACATTAATATTACATTCTACCTTACCTCTATCAAGTCGTTTGCCTAAAAGCTTACGAAGCTCAATTTCATTTTGACGATAAATTGTTGGCATGCGTACAAATAAATCAAGGTTCTTACTATTCAGTGATTTTATTTCTACCGTGATTTTTTTGTTGGAAAATGTGCCTGAGGCTTTTCCAAAGCCCGTCATTGACTGCAACATAGTTCATTTTAGTTTTTGCAAAAGTACGAATAATTGATCAGACTATTGATGGGCCTTTATTCGAATGAATTCAAGAGACACTAGATGTGTAAAGAAAGTGTAAGTGCGTGATTTAATGGAGGTATATTCGTTGTTTTGATAAAATAGTTTAGTTTTGAAGAACTAATTTAAATATTAACTATGAAACATTTTAACACATTAAAAATTTTTCTGGCAGGATTGATTGTGGGGCTTGGCTCGGCATCATGGAGCCAGGTTACAACCTATGACTACACAGGTTCGTTAGACACGTATACTGTTCCAGCAGATGTCTCTATGATTCAAATAGAGGTGCGTGGTGCTCAAGGTGGAAATGATGGTGGACTTGGCGCGATTATGATTGGTGACTTTTCGGTTACACCAGGAGAGGTATTCACTGTTTTAGTTGGTCAAGAAGGTGGAATTGATGATACTCAAGAAGCTGGTGGCGGTGGCGGAAGCTTTGTTGCTAATGCTTCAGATGAGCCTGTGATTGTTGCTGGTGGTGGCGGCGGAATAGCTTGGAATGGAGCTGGTTCTCCTCCTTTTGTTGGAGCAGATGCAAACACAACAACAAACGGTAATGACGGCTATGGTAGTACTGGTGGATCTCCTACAAGAATTGGTCTTGGAGGTGTAGACGGAAATGGGTCTACACTTCCAGGGGCAGGTGGAATGGGTCATGCTGGTAACGGTGGCGGATTTTACACGGATGGTGTAGCAGGTTTATGCGGACCTCCAGGTTTGGCGTTCTTGTCAGGTGGAGCTGGCGGAGTTGGCTGTTCTGGAGGCTCTGGAGGATTTGGTGGTGGTGCCAATGGCGGAAACTGGGGCGGCGGCGGCGGCGGCGGTTATTCTGGCGGCGGTGGTGCTTATCACGCTCCAACTAATGGTGGGGGCGGTGGCTCTTTCAATAGTGGAGATAATCAGGATAATACTGTAGGTAATACAGGACATGGCCAAATTATTATTACAGTTTTATGTAATGCAATTGAAGTAACTGTAACAGAAGAAGAGATTTGTTTAGGAGAAACGTTCACCTTAGAAGGAACAGGAGAAGGAGAGATTACTTGGGATGGTGGAGTAATTAATGGCGAAGAATTTGAACCACTTACTGTTGGTGTAACAACTTATACTGCTACAAGTGATGCTGATGATGATTGTCCATTCTCAATTGATATTGAAGTTTTAGCGTTACCAGAAGTTACAGCAAGTACTTCAGATGATGAGTTTTGTGTTGGAGGAGTTATCACATTAACAGGTGGTGGAGCTGACGAATATGTATGGGATATGGGAGTCACTGATGGAGAAGAGTTTACTCCTGAAGCTGGTGAATTAACCTACACAGTTACTGGAACAGACACTGAAACTGGTTGTGAAAATACGGCAGAAGTTGAGGTGAGTGTTTTTGATTTGCCTGATGTTGGTGCCACTATTAGTGACGACGAAATCTGTTTAGGAGACAATGTGGTACTCAATGGTGAGGGAGCAAGTTCTTATGAATGGGATCCGGAAGAAAGTGATGGAGTGGCTTTTACACCAGCGGCTACTGGGACAACAACCTATACTGTTATTGGTACAGACGATAACGGCTGTATAAATGAAGCTGAAGTAGATTTAACAGTTTACGAAGCATTAGAAATTACTTATACTACAACAGAAGAAGTTATGGGTAGTGATGGAGAAATCAACATTACAGTGACTGGTGGTAACCCAGCTTATACTTTTGATTGGGATAATGATGGAACTGGTGATTTTGATGATGATGAAGATTTAACAGGATTAACTGGCGGAACTTATACGGTTGATGTAATGTGTGATGCAGGTTGTTCTGTAACAGAAACAGTCGATTTAGGTTCACAAGTTGGAATTGGAGAAAATTCAGAATTATCAATTTCTGTTTATCCCAACCCAACTGCAGCTGATTTTGTAATTGAGTTAGAAGGAAATTTCTCTTATACAATTACAACAATTGATGGTCAATTATTACAAACTGGAATTGCGTTCAATAAAGAAAACATCTCATTAGCGAATTACGCAAACGGAATGTATGTTGTTGAAGTAAGCAATAATTCATTGACCAAATCAGTTCAACTGATAAAGCAATAAGCATAATTTTTTTGAGAATGTGCCTTGGCAATATTTGCTAGGGCGCATTCTTTTCTGAGCAAAAAACGTGCGCGTGCTGATTCTTACTATTTTGTAAATTATTTTAGAACTCAAAATTTAAAGCTAGTTTATAGCTAATAACCAATTCATTACTATGAAAAAAATTTACACATTAAAATTATTTTTAATTGCTTTTGCAATTACAATTGGCTCTATTTCATGGAGTCAGGTCACGTATGATTATACAGGTGGCCTTCAAACATATGTAGTTCCACCTGGAGTTACCTCGATTGAAATAGCATCTGTTGGAGCAGAAGGCGGTGTTGGAGGCATGACATTAATGACGCCAGGTATTTCAGGAAAAGGTGCAAGTATGCAAGGAAATTTTGCTGTTACACCGGGACAAACGCTTACCATTTTAGTTGGCGGGCAAGGAGATGACGCAGAGCACGTTGGTGGCGGTGGCGGTGGTTCATTTGTCTGGGATGCAGATACTGAAACATTATACATTGCTAGCGGTGGCGGTGGCGGAGGTGGAAAAAGAACTTCTGGAGACTTAAGTAATATTGATGGGGTTGATGCTACAACTGCTGAGAATGGAACAAATGGAAACGGCTTTCCTGATGGAGGTGGTTTAGCTGGTAACGGAGGTACTACGCCAACTGTTACTAATAAAGCATCTGGTGGAGCAGGTTGGAATACGAATGGTTCTAACGGTTCAACACATGGTTGTAGTTCAAATTCTCTTGGTGGTCAAACACCGTTATCTGGAGGAGCAGGTGGTTCTGGTGGTGGAGACGCTACGTACATTGCAGATGGAGGCTTCGGTGGAGGCGGTGGCGGAAACGCGCGTTGTGGAGCAGTCGGCGGTGGCGGCGGCGGTGGTTATTCTGGCGGCGGAGCAGGTGGAGAAGTAATTTCAACTAATTTTGCTGGCGGCGGCGGCGGTGGTTCTTATAACGGAGGAACTGATCAAGTAAACACTGCCGGTGTAGGAACTGGAAATGGGCAAGTTATTATTACAGAATTATGTAATGCATTAACAGTGACTGTGACGGATGATGTTATTTGTTTGGGAGATTCTTTTACGTTAGATGCTGAAGGAGAAGGAGAAATTACTTGGGATGGTGGTGTAATCAATGGTGAAGATTTTACACCTGATGCACCTGGCGTAACAACTTATACTGCAACAAGTGATGCTGATGATGATTGTCCATTCTCAATTGATATTGAAGTTTTAGCATTACCAGAGGTTACAGCAACTTCTTCGGAAGAAGAAATTTGTATTGGAGGAGCTATCACATTAACAGGTGGTGGAGCTGACGATTATGCATGGGATATGGGTGTAACAGATGGAGAAGAGTTTAGTCCTGAGGTAGGAGAATATACTTATACTGTTACAGGAACAGATACTGAAACAGGTTGTGAAAACACAGCAGAAGTTGAGGTAAGTGTTTATGCTTTACCAGAGGTTGTTGCAACTGCCACTGACGAAGAGATTTGTTTGGGTGAAAGCGTAACGCTAAATGGTGAAGGTGCTACAACCTATGTTTGGGATGCAGAAGAAGATGGTGTTGAATTCACACCAACAGAAACAGGTTCTACGACATATACTGTTGAAGGTACAGACGATAACGGATGTTCAAATGATGCCGAAATCGAAATTACAGTTTACGAAGCATTAGAAATTACTTATACTACAACAGAAGAAGTTATGGGTAGTGATGGAGAAATCAACATCACAGTTACTGGAGGTAACCCAGCTTATACTTTTGATTGGGATAATGACGGAACAGGTGATTTTGATGATGATGAAGATTTAGCAGGATTAACAGGCGGAACTTACACAGTTGTTGTAATGTGTGATGCAGGTTGTTCTGTATCAGAAACAATTGATTTAGATTCACAAGTTGGAATTGGAGAAAATTCAGAATTATTAATTTCTGTTTATCCCAACCCAACTGCAGCTGATTTTGTAATTGAGTTAGAAGGAAATTTCTCTTATACAATTACAACAATTGATGGTCAATTATTACAAACTGGAATTGCATTCAATAAAGAAAATATCTCTTTAGTAAATTATGCAAACGGAATGTATGTTGTTGAAGTAAGCAATAATTCATTGACTAAATCAATTCAGTTGATCAAGCAATAAGCATAAAACTTTTTTAAGAAATGCGCCCTGCAATATATTGTTAGGGCGCATTTTTTTTATCAGAGAGGAGTCAAACCTCACTGAGCAGTAATGTTTTTAAATATTTTTTTGGTTATCCATCTGCGCTTAATGTATTGATATATAGGTGTTTATTTTGTTTTCTTGAATAAGGTGTTAATAATATACTGTTTTAGTAGAATTTGAGGCATCCTATTCACCTCATGTATCGTCTGTTAGTGTGGACTGTTAATTACCTATGCAAATTGTCAGTCTTAACCCATTCTATTGAAAATAAGTGCAAAGGAGAGAAACTAAATGAAGCGGAGAGTCGTAAGCATGGATTAGATAGAATGATTTGTTTACCGGACCACTCAGTAGACCATTAAATGAGGAATTACCAGAGTTTATTACCCATTCTCATTCAATACCGATTGGTTTTAACCGCCAACTATGAAAATATACAATACAACGCCCTGTGATGAAAAAACGATCCATGATTCAATTCAAGGTTTGAGTATTTCATTTACAAAAACACTTCGATTAAATGCGTTAATGGCAATAGTTTTTATGCTATTTGCTGGTTTTAACCATTCATTTTCTCAAACAATACTTCCAACAAATTCTTCACCCGTAGGTGCCAATGCTGCACCAACAGGTTGGACAATTATCGCCGGTTCAACAGATATTTCTAATAAAGATTTTTGGGCCGGTTGGGGAGCTTATGGCTGGTGGGACGCAGCTATTGTAGACCCTCCTAATTTACATACAGTTTGGGTAACTGGTTTTTCTAATGAGGTTGTTGGAACAACTATTACAGGACTAACAATTGGGGTTGAATACAATATGAATTTTTATATGTGCGAAGCTCGTTCCAACGCTGGCGGAACTCCTACTGTTTATGATGGAACGCTTCAAGCAACAATTGGTGGAGTTGATCACCTTTTCCCATTTACTGGGGGTGTTGATAATTCATGGTCTTTGCAAACATTAACTTTTACGGCAACTGCAGCAAGTATGTTAGTTAGTTTTAGATATCAACCTCCAGGATTGTCAAATGGTAACTTTTGGAATATCTCATTTGGAGATGATGTAGTTGAAATTGGTTGTGATGACTTAGTAACAACAGTTTCAGGAACAGAATTTTGTTTTGGTGAAGAACTAACTTTAGAAGCAACTTCAATAAATGGAGGAACTGTAACTTGGGATGGTGGAGTTGTTGATGGAGATCCATTTACGCCACCTGTTGGAGTAACGACTTATACTGCTACAAGTGATAATGATGATGATTGTGTTTTTGAAGTTGAAATAACTGTGCATGATTTACCAGAAACTGCTGCAAGTGCAGATGATTCTACGGTTTGTATTGGAGATATGATAACCTTAACAGGACTAGGAGCAGATTCTTATGCCTGGGATTTAGGAGTAACAGATGGTGTTGCATTTGCGCCACCTCTTGGTGTAACAACTTATACTGTAACAGGAACGAGTGCTGAAGGATGTGAATCAACAGCAACACTTGATATTACAGTTAATGATTTACCTACAGTAGTTGCTACTGCAAGTGATATTGAATTGTGTATTGGAGAAGAACTAACCTTGACAGGTACTGGTGCCGATAGTTATGCTTGGGATTTAGGTGTGACAGACGGTGTTACATTTACTCCAGTCGATTTAGGAATTACAACTTATACCGTCACTGGTACAAGTGCAGAAGGTTGTGTAAATACGGCCTCGATTGATGTCAATGTTTTGGATTTACCAACTGTTACTGCAAGTGCTGATGAAACAGATATTTGTTTAGGAGAATCTGTTGTTTTAACAGGTGGCGGAGCAGATACCTATGAATGGGATATGGGAGCAATAGATGGAGTTGCATTTACACCTGACGCTTCAGGTACAATTGATTTCACAGTGACAGGGACAAGTGCTGCTGGATGTGAAAATACTGCTATGGTGTCGGTAAACGTTCATGATTTACCAGTTGTTGGAGCAACAGCAACACCAGATGAGGTATGTTTGGGAGAAGAATTAATTTTGACAGGAACAGGTGCTGACAGTTATGCCTGGGATTTAGGAGTGACAGATGGCGTATCATTTGCACCACCGTTGGGTGTAACAGCATACACGGTAACAGGTACAAGTGCAGAAGGGTGTGAGGCAACAGCAACGATTGATGTTACGGTTAATGATTTACCTACAGTAGTTGCTACTGCAAGTGATATTGAATTATGTATTGGAGAAGAACTAACCTTGACAGGTACTGGTGCCGATAGTTATGCTTGGGATCTAGGTGTAACAGATGGCGTTGCATTTACTCCAGTTGATTTAGGAATTACAACTTATACTGTTACAGGCACAAGTGCTGAAGGCTGTGTAAACACAGCTACGATTGATGTTAATGTTTTAGAACCACCAACTGTTACTGCAAGTGCTGATGAAACAGATATTTGTTTAGGAGAATCTGTTGTTTTAACAGGCGGCGGAGCAGATACATATGAATGGGATATGGGTGCAACAGATGGTGTGGCATTTACCCCTGGTGCTTCAGGTACGATTGATTTTACTGTTATAGGTACAAGTGCTGCAGGATGTGAAAATACAGCCATGGTATCAGTAAACGTTCATGATTTACCAATTGTTGGAGCGATTGCTTCACCGGATGAAGTTTGTTTAGGAGAAACATTAACCTTGACAGGTACTGGTGCTGATAGTTATTCATGGGATCTTGGTGTGACAGACGGCGTTGCATTTACTCCTGGTGCACTTGGTTCAACAACTTATACGGTAACAGGTACTTCTGAATTTGGATGTGTAAATACTGCAACAATCACGGTTGAGGTTATTGATTGTGAACCTGTGATTCCAGCCTTTTTAATTGAAAACGTTTGCGTTGGTAATTGCATTCAGTTAGTTGATCAAAGTAGCGGTGGAACTCCAGTTTCATGGGAGTGGGATTTTGGTGGAGCAGCTGATCCAAATACTTCTACTGAGCAAAATCCAGAAATTTGTTTAAATACAGTTGGATCGTTTAATGTTCAGTTAACGGTTACAAGTTCTGGAGGCGTAGTAACGTCAACTATAGAAACAATAGACGTTTATGAGAATCCAATCATAAATGCAGCTTTAGATACAATTATTGATGCAGGTGGGGTTGCTAATTTAGTTGCAGGAACTGCTTCGTCTGGTATCTTTAGTTGGGAACCAGAAAACACGGTTGATTGTCCAGATTGTCAGTATACAACTGCCGATCCATTAGATAGTACAATGTATACTGTTACTATGGTTGATGAGCATGGTTGTAGCGGGTCAGATCAAGTAATGGTATTAGTAAACTTTGTTAAAGGAGTAGGAGTACCAACTGCCTTTACTCCAAATGGAGATGGTAATAATGATGTGCTATACGTTAAAGGATACGGATTAGCAGGGATTCAATTTGAGATATACAACCGATATGGAGAACGAGTTTTTGTAACAACTGAGCAGAGTATTGGTTGGGACGGAACCTTTAAAAATAGAGATGAAAATCCAGGTGTATTTACATGGGTTTTACATTATGATTTTATTGATGGCAGCTCAGGATTCCAAAAAGGAAATACAACTTTAATAAGATAATACATTACAAATTTACGTTTAGTTGAGCGTGTAAATTAACTAACTGATTGAATATTAATAAATTTGATAAATGCAGTTCAGGGTTCTAGAGAATTGGAATCTTGGATTAAATAGAATATATTTGTTTACTAAACCACCCCTATGAATCCCTAAAGGCGGAGAAACAACCACTTGTTTTTTCTCCCTCTTTATCATCTGGCGTTGGTTGAAAACGCGAACTATGAGAAGAGATTATACAATGCCTAGAACGGGGAAACCGAACTCAGGTTTAACTAGCTATGTGAATATTTCATTCACAAAAGCATTCAATTTAAATGGACTAATGGCAATAGTTTTCATGCTATTTGCTGGTTTTAACAGTTCATTTTCACAAACGATACTTCCAACAAATTCTTCACCCGTAGGTGCCAATGCTGCACCAACAGGATGGACAATTATTGCAGGTTCAACAGATATTTCCAATAAAGACTTTTGGGCTGGTTGGGCTGCATATGCTTGGTGGGATGCTCCAGTAGTAGATCCACCAAATTTACACACGGTTTGGGTAACTGGGTTTTATACGGAGGTTGTTGGAACAACTATTACAGGTTTAACAATTGGAGTTGAATACAATATGAATTTTTATATGTGTGAAACCCGTTCCAATGCTGGAGGTACTCCAACTGTTTTTGATGGAACCCTTCAAGCGACAATTGGTGGTGTTGATCACTTATATCCGTTTACTGGAGGGATTGATAATTCATGGTCTTTGCAAACATTAACTTTTACAGCAACTGCACCAAGTATGTTGATTAGTTTTAGATATCAACCAACCGCTCCGGTTAACGGTAATTTCTGGAATATTTCATTTGGAGATGATGTAGTTGAAATTGGTTGTGATGAATTAACAACAACAGTTTCTGGTACTGAATTTTGTTTTGGTGAAGAGCTAACTTTAGAGGCTACATCAATAAATGGAGGAACTGTAACATGGGATGGTGGAGTTGTTGATGGGGATCCATTTACACCACCAGTTGGTGTGACAACTTATACAGCAACAAGTGATACTGATTTAGATTGTGTTTTTGAAGTTGAAATAACCGTTCACGATTTACCGGAAACTGCTGCAAGTGCAGATGATTCTACAGTTTGTATTGGAGAAATGGTAACTTTAACTGGTCTTGGAGCAGATTCTTATACTTGGGATTTAGGAGTAACAGATGGCGTACCATTTGAACCTCCGTTGGGTGTAACAACTTACACGGTAACAGGTACAAATGCGGAAGGATGTGAATCAACAGCAACACTTGATATTACGGTTAATGATTTACCTACAGTAGTTGCTACTGCAAGTGATATTGAATTATGTATTGGAGAAGAACTAACCTTGACAGGTACTGGTGCCGATAGTTATGCTTGGGATCTAGGTGTAACAGATGGCGTTGCATTTACTCCAGTTGATTTAGGAATTACAACTTATACTGTTACAGGCACAAGTGCTGAAGGCTGTGTAAACACAGCTACGATTGATGTTAATGTTTTAGAACCACCAACTGTTACTGCAAGTGCTGATGAAACAGATATTTGTTTAGGAGAATCTGTTGTTTTAACAGGCGGCGGAGCAGATACATATGAATGGGATATGGGTGCAACAGATGGTGTGGCATTTACCCCTGGTGCTTCAGGTACGATTGATTTTACTGTTATAGGTACAAGTGCTGCAGGATGTGAAAATACAGCCATGGTATCAGTAAACGTTCATGATTTACCAATTGTTGGAGCGATTGCTTCACCGGATGAAGTTTGTTTAGGAGAAACATTAACCTTGACAGGTACTGGTGCTGATAGTTATTCATGGGATCTTGGTGTGACAGACGGCGTTGCATTTACTCCTGGTGCACTTGGTTCAACAACTTATACGGTAACAGGTACTTCTGAATTTGGATGTGTAAATACTGCAACAATCACGGTTGAGGTTATTGATTGTGAACCTGTGATTCCAGCCTTTTTAATTGAAAACGTTTGCGTTGGTAATTGCATTCAGTTAGTTGATCAAAGTAGCGGTGGAACTCCAGTTTCATGGGAGTGGGATTTTGGTGGAGCAGCTGATCCAAATACTTCTACTGAGCAAAATCCAGAAATTTGTTTAAATACAGTTGGATCGTTTAATGTTCAGTTAACGGTTACAAGTTCTGGAGGCGTAGTAACGTCAACTATAGAAACAATAGACGTTTATGAGAATCCAATCATAAATGCAGCTTTAGATACAATTATTGATGCAGGTGGGGTTGCTAATTTAGTTGCAGGAACTGCTTCGTCTGGTATCTTTAGTTGGGAACCAGAAAACACGGTTGATTGTCCAGATTGTCAGTATACAACTGCCGATCCATTAGATAGTACAATGTATACTGTTACTATGGTTGATGAGCATGGTTGTAGCGGGTCAGATCAAGTAATGGTATTAGTAAACTTTGTTAAAGGAGTAGGAGTACCAACTGCCTTTACTCCAAATGGAGATGGTAATAATGATGTGCTATACGTTAAAGGATACGGATTAGCAGGAATTCAATTTGAGATTTACAACCGATATGGAGAACGAGTTTTTGTAACAACTGAGCAGAGCATTGGTTGGGACGGAACCTTTAAAAATAGAGATGAAAATCCAGGTGTATTTACATGGGTTTTACATTATGACTTTATTGATGGCAGCTCAGGATTCCAAAAAGGAAATACAACTTTAATTAGATAGAATTTCTATTGGTAAATAATCATTTTACGTAACTGATGACCTTGTAATTACAGTTGATAATATTCAGTATTCCAGAGAGTTGTGATACTGGTTTGAATATAATATATTTGTCGAATAACTTTTGCTATGAAAACCAATTATAATCTAAAACTAACCCTTGCTTGTTTACTGTCATTCTTTATAACAGGTGTAGGTGCTCAAACCGTATTTAGTTATACTGGAGGCATGCAAACATATACCGTTCCACCTGGCGTTACTTCAGTTCAAGTTGAGGTGTGCGGTGCTCAAGGACAAGCTATTACAGATGAACAGTATGATGAGTCTACTGGTGGAGCTGGAGGTTATGCTATTGGAATATTAGCGGTAACCCCTGGCGAAGTCTTAAATGTTTATGTTGGAGGTACAGGTACAGAAGATGTTGCAGGGTGGAATGGTGGAGCTTTAGGTGGATATGGAACGGCGAGTGACGGAGACCCAGGTAGAGGTGGTAGTGGAGGAGGAGCTTCAGATGTAAGACAAGGAGGTGCAGCATATGCTAATCGTGTTATTGTTGGAGGCGGCGGCGGCGGTGGTGGCCGTGACTATGTAAATGGATTTTGTCAACCTTGTGGTACTGGCGGAAACGGTGGTGTCGGAGGAAGCTTAATTGGTGGAGATGGTGTTGATCCAGATTGTGATTTATGTGGTTTTGGTCTTAATCCTGGTGCTGGAGGAAATGGAGGAACTCAAGTGGCCGGTGGAGCTGGAGGAGATGGCCCTGAAGGTCCTGATGGAGCAGCTGGAACAATTGGAGTAGGTGCTGTAGGGGTTCCTGGTAATTTTAGTGTTGGAAGTGGCGGCGGTGGCGGCGGATATTATGGTGGCGGTTCTGGTGCAGGTGCCAATTGGGGTAGTGGTGTTGCAGCAGGTGGAGGTGCTGGTGGATCATCTTATATTGGTGGTGTAACAGATGGATCTATGTCTGCAGGAATATGCTTAGGAAATGGTGAAGTAACAATTACGATTCTGTGCACAGTTTTAGAATATACAGCAACGGCAGAAGAAATTTGTGAGGGAGAAGAGATAACACTTGATGCTACTTCGCTTGGAGGTGGAACTATAACTTGGGATATGGGTGTTGTTGATGAGGAGCCCTTTACTCCTGTTGGAGTCGGGGTAATAACCTATACAGCAACTAGTTCAGATCCTGATGACTGTACATTAGAGGTTGATATATTAGTAAATCCAACTCCTGAGGTAACAATTGATGTGGATGATGACGAAATTTGTGACGGAGAGACGGTTACATTTACACAAGGAGGAGATGCCGATACTTATGTTTGGGATCCTGCAGATGTTGTGGATGGTGTACCTTATACTCCAGGATCAACAGGAACAATAACATATACTTTAACAGGAACAATAGATGCAACAGGATGTGAGGCTGAGGCAACAGTAGATGTAACAATGCATGAATTGCCAGCCGTAACAGCAGATGTTGATTTTAGTGAGATTTGCTTAGGTGAAGAGGTTGTATTTACAGGTGGTGGAGCTACAACTTATGTTTGGGATATGGGCGTTACAGATGGTATTCCGTTTACTCCCGGAGGATTAGGAACGGTTACTTATACAGTAACAGGAACAGATGATGCAACTGGATGTATTAATACAGCAACGGTAGACGTTACTGTAAATGATGCTCCTGTAGTTACAGCTTCTGCAGATGCTACTGAAGTTTGCGAGGGTGAAATGGTGACATTAACAGGAGGTGGTGCTGCAACCTATGATTGGGATTTAGGAGTGGTTGATGGCGTTGCTTTTGCGCCACCGTTAGGAACAACAACATACACAGTTGTAGGCGCAACTTTTTCAGGTTGTGAAGGAACCGCAACAATTGATATTACAGTTAATCCATTACCAGTTGTTACGGCAACTGCAAGTGAAACAATTATATGTGAGGGTGAAGAAATTACTTTAACTGGTGGAGGAGCAGATACGTATGTATGGGATCTTGGTGTAACTGATGGAGTGCCATTTACTCCTGGAGAACTTGGTGTAATAACATATACTGTTGTTGGTTCTGATGATGTTACAGGATGTGAAAATACGGCTTCAATTGACGTAGAAGTAGAAGCCGTGCCAACTGTTACCGCAACTGCAAGTGCTACGGATATTTGTGAAGGTGAATCTGTTACCTTAACAGGTGGCGGAACTGATTCTTATGTTTGGGATGGTGGAGCTACTGACGGTGTTCCTTTTACTCCTGGAACAACTGGTACAATTGACTTTACTGTAACAGGAACAGATGCAACTTCAGGTTGTGAAAATACAGCAACGGTATCAGTAACTGTTCATGAAACGCCTTTAGTAGAGGCAAATGCAACTACTACTGAGGTTTGTATTGGAGAGTCAGTAACGTTAACAGGTTCGGGTGCTGATTCTTATACTTGGACAGGTGGAATATTCGACGGAGTTTCATTTACGCCTGGTGCCCTAGGGTCGACTACTTATACCGTTACAGGAACAACTGCATTTGGCTGTACGGCTTCTGCCACAATTGAAATTTCTGTTATTGATTGTGAACCTGTTTTACCTGATTTTACAATGAAAAATCCAATGTGTGTAGGAGATTGTATTACCATATTAGATGCAAGTACTGGTGGAACAGTAGTGTCTTGGGATTGGGATTTTGGAGGGGCGGTAGACCCAACAACCTCTACTGAGCAAAACCCTGAAATTTGTGTAACAACGGCAGGTTCATATACGATACAGTTAACTACTACAAGTGCAACAGGTGCAACTGAAGTTGCGGTGGAAGAATTGATTGTAAATGAAAATCCAATGATAGATGCTGCTGAGGATACTATTGTTGATTTAGGTGGTTCAGCCGTATTGGTTGCAAATACACTTTCTTCTGGTTCATTTACTTGGACACCTGATCAGTATGTGGATTGTTCAACTTGTCAGTTTACATCTGCAGATCCTCGAGAAAGTACAACTTATACTGTTACTTTGATTGATGATAACGGTTGTACAGCTGTTGATACGGTTATGGTATTGGTAAATTTTGTTGAAGGTGTAGGAGTGCCAACTGGGTTCTCACCTAACGGAGACGGAAACAATGACGTATTGTATGTTAAAGGTTTAGCACTTGAGTCTTTACACTTTGTAGTTTATAACCGCTATGGTGAGGTTGTTTTTGAAACTACTCAGCAAAGCATTGGTTGGGACGGAACATTCAAAAATAGAGATGAAAATCCAGGCGTATTTACATGGGTGCTGCACTATGAGTTTATAAATGGAAATTCGGGTGTCCAAAAAGGAAATACAACGCTAGTACGTTAAGTTTTACTTGTGTCAATTAACTGAATTACGCGGTTCAAATCTCATGAACCTGCCTAATTAATCTTTAAAGTGATTGTATATAAGTGTGCCTTTTGAATGGCCAATGGCAGTGATTAATTCTTTTAATTCTGCCTCTTTTATGCGCTTTACAGATTTAAAATGTTTGATTAAATCAGTCGCTGTTTTTTCACCAATCCCTGTAATATTTGTCAATTCAGTGCCCAAAGCATTTTTGCTTCTTTTATTACGGTGATGCGTAATTCCAAAACGGTGCGCCTCATTTCGTAGGTGCTGTATTATTTTTAATGATTCTGAACGTTTATCAATATATACAGGAATCGAATCACCGGGAAAATAGATTTCTTCCAGTTTTTTAGCAATACCAATTACAGTAATTTTACCACGTAAGTTTAATTTCTCAATACTATTCATAGCGGAACTTAACTGCCCTTTTCCACCATCAATAATAATAACTTGCGGCAATGGTTGATCTTCTTCTAATAAGCGTCTGTATCTGCGGTAAACAACCTCTTCCATTGAGGCAAAGTCATCTGCACCAACAACTGTTTTAATGTTAAAATGTCGATAATCCTTTTTGCTTGGTTTGCCGTTTTTAAAAACAACGCAAGCCGCAACGGCATTTGTACCATGAAAATTGGAGTTATCAAAGCATTCAATGTGCACTGGCCATTCTTTTAAACGCAAATCTTTTTTCATGGTTTCCATGATCCGTTCAACGTGTCGTTCAGGGTTCACTAGTTTTTCTTGCTTATGCTTTTCTATCATAAAGAAGGTAGCATTTCGCAATGATAAATCGAGCAAGGCCTTTTTTTCTCCGCGTTGTGGATGCGTAAATTTTAAATCTGGAAAGGCTTTTCCAAATTTAATATCTGTTATTATCTCGGCAGATTCATCTCCATAACGTTCACGCATGTCAATTAGCACAAAGGGCAAAATTTCTTCTGGTTTTTCCTCCAGTTTCTTTTTTACCTCAATAGTATGACCATGGATAATGGCTCCATTATTAATCTTTAAATAATTAACAAAAGCAGATTTGTCATCCTCTTTTAAAGTGATCACATCTACATTATGAATGGTGGGGCTAACCACTGCAGATTTTGAATAATAGTTTTGTAGATTGTGAATTTTATTTTTAACCTCTAAAGCTGCTTCAAAGTTTAGTTCAGCTGAGAAATTTTCCATTAAAACTTTCATTTCCTTAATAACGGAATGAACATTTCCCTTTAGAATATTAGAGATTTCATCAATGTATTTTTGATACTCGGCTTCACTTTGTTTATTCTCACATGGCCCTTTGCAATTGCCAATATGGTATTCTAAACAAACCTTATAGTTCCCTTTTTTTATTGCTTGTTCTGAAAGGTTTAAGCGGCAAGTTCGCAATGGATAAACATCTTTAAATAGATCCAACAGTGTATGCATCATTTTAACAGAAGCATAAGGTCCGTAATATTTTGATCCATTTTTTATTACTCGCCGTGTAGGAAATATCCGCGGATAAGCCTCATTTGTAACACAAATCCAAGGATAAGTTTTATCGTCTTTCAATTGAATATTGTACTTGGGCATGTACTTTTTAATCAAATTGTTTTCCAATAAGAGGGCATCCATTTCGGTGTCTACAACCAAGTATTTAATGTCTACTATTTTGCGAACAAGAATATATGTTTTACCGTTGCTCTGTTGCGATTTATTAAAATAAGAAGAAACTCTTTTTTTTAAATTTTTTGCTTTTCCAACATAAATAATAACGCCATTTTTATCATAATACTGATAAATTCCTGGACTATGTGGGATGTGCTTTATCTTATCGCGGAGGTGCTCAAACATTAGTACAAATTTAACTGAATTTATAAAGTTTTTGAATAGCTTATTATAAAAGACTAGATTTTACTTTTTAGGGGTTCAGTCGAATTCATTTGTTATGTCTGCATAGTTCAGTATATTTGTTACAAAGAATCGAAAAATTATGAAGCACGCAATCACAGTTCTACTTGGCCTTTTAGCATTTAATAGCTTTGGGCAAGATTATCACCGTTGTTATACGCACGAAGCAATATTAGAGCAGGAAGAAAATACTCCTGGATATATTGATAGAGTGAATGAAATTTTTGAACGTGCGAAACATACACATGGACAAGATCGTGAAGACCTCTATACGATTCCGGTTGTTGTGCACATTGTGTACAATACAGAAGCTGAAAACTTAGCGGATAGTGTAGTGTTTAATCAAATAGAAAGCTTAAATGCAGATTATAGAAGATTGAATGAAGATGCAGATAATGTAAGAGACACTTTTAATACTATTGTTGGAGATACTTTTATTGGATTTGAATTAGCTGCGTTTGATCCTGAAGGAAACCCAACAAACGGAATTACAAGAACAAGTACAGATGTTGAATCATTTTTCAGCATTGACATGTCTCCAGCTGAAGGGGTTAAGTCAACTGCAGATGGTGGAATTGATCCTTGGGATCAAAGTAGATATTTAAATATTTGGGTTTGCGATATGTCCGTTTTCGGAACTGTATTTTTATTAGGATACGCTACTCCTCCAGATGGACTACCACATTGGCCAGAAGATGCAACATCAGGATTAGCTGACGGAGTTGTAGTGCAATATGAAGCATTTGGAAGCAATAATCCAAATCCACTTGTGGCAGGAGGAGAAGAGATTGATGTACGTGGAAGAACAACAACGCACGAAGTGGGACACTATCTTGGACTAAGACATATTTGGGGAGATGGTGATTGTACTGAGCAGGATGGGGTTGATGATACTCCAAATGCAGAGGATCAATCAGGAAGTTGTGACCTTGTAAAAAATACTTGCGTTGATGATATTGCTGATTTAGGAGATTTGCCTGATATGGTTGAAAACTATATGGATTATTCTCCAGAAACGTGCCAGAACTCATTTACTTTAGGTCAGGTTGGAATTATGCGAGGCGTATTAGAAATAGAGAGATATGACTTGGTGAACGACAATCCTGCTTTGAGTATAAATTCAAATTTAGCAAATGAATCAACTTTTAAACTTTATCCAAATCCATCAACTGGAACGGTACAGTTTACTATTTATAATGAAGTTGAAAATCAAACTGCACAAATTGAAGTATTGAGTGAAACAGGACAGTTTATTCAAACAATGGCATTACCTGCAGGTACTCAATCAGCAGTAATTGAAGGTTTGTCTAAAGGAGTTTATTTTGTTCGACTTTCAAATGAAAGTGGCATCAAAACAGAAAAATTGGTGATTTTATAAGATTCTCTATTTAACTCGAACTACAAAATCTTCAGTTGATCGCCGTACTTTTTTGACTTTAGCGTTAGCATCATCTTCGGCTCTATATCCGATTGGGATTGTTAAAACGGCGCTTAGATTTAAATTGTCTAAGCCCAATTCCCTATTGTATTCTGCGGCTTGAAAACCTTCCATTGGGCATGCGTCTATGTTTAATAATGCGCAGGTATTTAGTAAATTACCAAGTGCAATATAGGTTTGCTTGTCCATCCAAATCGAAGATGCTTCTTCGGACATATTTTTAATAGTGTCCAACATCATGTTTTTAAAACCATCTAGGTTTTCAGAAGGAACATTACGCGTAGTTGAAATGGTATTGATATATTCTTCTACATGGGTTGGTTGCGCTAATTTTTCTCTGCATAAAATGAGTAGGTGAGAAGCATCTACAACTTGGCGTTGACCATATGAATAAGGTAAAAGTGCATTTCTTTTATCAGCGTTTTCTACAACAACAACTTTCATTAATTGCAAACCATAAGAGGTTGGCGTTAGTCTTAAAGATTCTAAAATTGTTGTTAATAATTCTTCCGAAATTATTCGTGTTGGGTCGAATTTTTTGGTGGCGTATCTCGTATTTAATGCTTCTAAAATTTGCTTTTCCATGCCTGCTTTTTGCTTTCGTGCGTAATTAATGTACAAATATATGCCCTCTATTGAGAAATCAACCAATTTTACAACTGGAATAAATTTTGAAAAAATAGATTTTGGTCATTCTATTTTTTTGAGCTCCATTACAGGGTGTAGAAAGAAAATTGAGATTATTTATATTTTTACTGTTATGATCGCTATCACCTATGCAGATTTAACTTATATTTGTTCGTTATCAAAATTAAAAGATTAGAATGACGGATTTGGTAAGATATTCAGACAAAGACCTTAATGAATTCAAAGAATTGATTGAAGCAAAATTGGTTGAGGCGCAAATGGACTTGGATTTATTACGTGGTCAATTAGATCATAGTGATGATCATGGTACAGATGATACAGGTAGATCATTTAATATGATGGAAGACGGTTCTGAAACAATGTCTAGAGAAGAAATGGCGCAGTTAGCTGTTAGACAAGAAAAGTTTATCCAAAATCTAAAAAACGCGTTGATTCGAATTAAGAATAAAACATACGGAATTTGCCGAGTAACAGGTAAATTAATTCAAAAACAACGTCTAATGTTAGTGCCGCATGCGACATTAAGCATTGAAGCGAAAAGAGCCCAAGGCTAAGAAAAAGGTTTGGGTAAAAAAATTATCATCTTAATTGGAGTTATCTTGCTCCTAGATCAAATCATTAAAATTTGGGTTAAAAACACAATGGATCCAAATGGTACGATTGGTGTTATTGATGGCTTTTTCCAATTATATTACGTTGAAAATAAAGGGATGGCCTTTGGCGCTACACTTGGTGCTGGAGCATGGCCAAAATATGCCTTATCCTTATTTCGTTTAGCAGCCATTATAGGTATTGGATGGTATATCCGCAAATTGATTCTTGAAAACACATCCCCTAAAGGGTTGATTATTGCAGTAGGTTTAGTATTTGCTGGTGCTACTGGAAATTTAATTGATGGTTTATGCTATGATCTTTTTTGGGAGGTTGAAGCAATTCCATGGAATTATGCTGTAGATTCTGCCGGAGAAGTTATTTATGATCCTCACAATGGAGGTTTTGAATTGAGACCGCATGGTTTTCTATTAGGCAGTGTTGTTGATATGTTCCAATTTACTTCGGTTTGGCCAACGTGGATGCCGATTATTGATTTAACCTTACCTGATTGGTTAGGAGGAGCAAATATTCTTGATATTAGACCAGGGAAAGAAATTTTTGGTGCTATTTGGAATTTAGCTGATCTTTCAATTTCAATAGGTGTGGGATTAATTATTTTCCGTTATCGCAAGTTTTTCCGTAAACCTGTAACGAAAAAAAGTAGTGATAACTCTGCTATGCCTCCTCCGCCGGAAGAGGAAGAAAAGCAAGCTGTAGCCGAGTAAAATACCTAAATTAAGCTTTCTAATAATTCAATTATTGCTTCTTGCGTAGGAGCTGCAAGTACATTCACTTTGTGGTTTTCATTGTAGGCCAGAATAGCCTTTTCTGTTGTGTTTCCCATAGCTAGTATACGCGTATTAGTATCGATACTATTTGATTGCATATAACTGTGGAAGTTAGAAGGGCTAGTGAACATAATGGCATCAAATGCCTCGTTGAGTGATTGAGGTTGGTCCACTGTTTTGTAAGTAGTACTTTCCTTCATCCTATTAGCATCAACTTGATCAATAACACTCCGTTTTGAGCGATTTCCAAGTGGAAAAAACACAGTTGAATGTGATGGTATAAATGCATTAAATTTTTGACCAATAGTTACAGGACTGTCAATTGATTCGCCAATGAAATGAACGTGAAACCCTGCTTTTATTAAAATTTCGGCTGTTGCTTTACCAATGGTTGCAACTTTTTCAGCAACTACGAAATAATGACGTATGTAGCTTTGAGCTCCTTTAGGTGAACTAAAAAATATCCAGTCTGTTGAAGGAATTTCAGCATTAAGAATTGCTTCAATTTCAATAAAAGGCAATTGTTTTAGCTTAATTTGGTGTTTAGCACACCACTGCTCGAGTTTTATAAACGAACCTGGTTCTTTTGTGACAAGTAACGACTTAATCGTTGACACGTTTTAGGTCATCAATAATTTTTTCTGCTAATCCGTCTAAGCTTTTGGTATCATAAACCGTTATTGCTGCTGTAGAATCTTGGGTTGTTGCATAGCTTACATGAACATTCCAGTTTTCGTCGGTTTGCTCAGCAAAAACGCCTAGGGGCAATTGACAGCCACCTGCCAATAAACGGAGTACATTTCGTTCTAATCCAATAGCTGCGGCAACGTCAGGATGATTTAATTGCTCCATGACTGTTTTAAGGTCCTCATCATTTTCTCTGATTTGTAAACCTAATACACCTT
The DNA here is from genome assembly GCA_937136425.1 of uncultured Crocinitomix sp. Classification (GTDB taxonomy): domain Bacteria; phylum Bacteroidota; class Bacteroidia; order Flavobacteriales_D; family Crocinitomicaceae; genus Crocinitomix. The sequence continues at coordinate 146,565 of CAKZON010000068.1, read as the reverse complement.
GAGCAGGTGCTGGTACAAATGCATGAGGGTCTAATTCTATACAATGTAAATCAGATAAATCTAGTTCCAATCTTTTAATACCGGCGGTTGCAAGAATAATGGCGTCATAATCACCTGTGCGTAATTTATTAATACGAGTAGGTACATTGCCACGTAAATCTTTTAATTCAACATCTGGTCGCAATCGCTTCATTTGCGACTTTCTTCTTGCAGAAGAGGTTCCAACAATTGGATTTTTCTTTAATTCTAAAGTGGCGCCAGCTTGCACGGCAGATTTTAAGATTAAAAGTTGGTCAGTTGGATTTTCACGATAAGATACTGCTCCAATCATTAAACCGTCTGGTTGACTAGTTTCTAGATCTTTATGAGAGTGCACGGCCAAATCAATTTCTTTGTTGAGCAATGCATCCTCAATTTCTTTTGTGAAAAAACCTTTACCTTCAATTTTATCAAAACTCAAATCCTGAATTTTGTCTCCTTTGGTCACAATGATTTTGATCAAGACATTATGCCCTAATTTTTCTAGCGCATCCTTGACAAAATTTGCTTGCCATAGTGCTAAATCACTTCCTCTTGATCCAATTGTAATGTCCATTAATATTATTTTTTCGTCAACATGTTTTTTGCCATAATCATAGGAACGCTAACATATTTTTTTTCCATATAATTAAGGACTTTATCCAAAACTTCTTTTGATTTGTCATCCAGTTCGTTAATCTCTTTAGAAAACACTTCGTTAATAGCGGTGTGTTTAATTTTCTTAACATGGTCAGGAATGGCGCGCATTTTAATTTCAATCTGGCGCATTTCAAAAATGGTCTTGAACTCTTCTAATGCGTCAAAAATAATTTGGCGCACCTTTAATAATTCTTTTCGCCGCTCAAGCAAGTTCTTTTCAGATGTTTTCTTTAATGTTTCAACAGAGATATAATTGACAGAAAAAGCTTTGTATACGCTTTGCTCAACATCATTCGGTATTGCTAAATCAATAATGTGCTTTAGTTTTGAATCTGGTAAAATGGAGTTATAGATTTCTTTAGTAAGCACAGGGCCTGATGCTCCGGTACACGTTACAATTACATCAAATCCATTTTTATAAGCCGCCAATTCTTTTAAAGCATTGCCTTCGCAACCATATGTCGAAGCTAATTTCTTCGCGTTTTCTAATGTTCTATTAAATACAACAAAGTTGCGGTAGCCGTCTTCCTCAAAAAATTTGCACATATTTTGGTTGGTAATTCCCGAACCAATAATTAAAATACGTGCGTTTAAAGGAATGGTCTTTTTCATTAACTCACGATAAGCCAATGAAACTACAGATACCGATTTTTCTGAAATGGAAGTGTCAGTGTATACTTTTTTCGCTGTTTCAATTGTGTGACGAATGATTACTCTTAATGTATCTCCTGATAAAGATTCTTTATGAGAAAAGTCATATGCGTTTCGAACTTGAGAAATGATTTCTCGCTCACCCAAAACCATAGAATCTAAAGAAGACGCTACTTCAATTAAGTGATTCACTGCATTGATACCGTTCCAGGTTCTTGCTTTTTTTGCAATTGCCTCAATTGTGCTTTCATCCCACTCGGAGTTGAAATGTTTTACGAATGTGCTTACAAATTCCTTGGGTAGCTCAGTTGTAGTCACAAAAAGAAACTCAACACGGTTACATGTTGATAGATACATGATCTCAGAAAGATGCAAGGCTTTCTTTAAAGCGTTCATTTTGCTCGTTATCTCATCTGTTTCTAGATGAAACTGGCCGAGTTTTTTTAAACCAATGCCTGCATGCGTAAATGCTATAATATTGAATCTTTCCAACTTCCTTTTTTAGAGGGACAAAAATCTACATTTTGAGAGCCTACTTTGTCACAAAAATGTCATGAATTTGAATTACTGATAAATGTCATGCTTTTGATTAAAGACAATAGCTTACATTCTTTTCATTTCTAAAATATCAATATCCGTTAAATAAATAAACATGTTTATTGAGTACACAAAACCACCATTAAACGTGTTTTTTACCGTTTATCCTTCATATTTAGCTTAGATTGATAAAGAATTAAGTAGCAAACAACCCTTTTTTATATATGTCTAACAAAGTCTCAAATCATTTATTTGAACTTATTAAGAGTTTGAATAAATCTGAAAAACGTTATTTTAAATTGTTTTCTTCTCGTCATACAATTGGTGAGGAAAATGGATATTTAAAACTATTTGACTTTATTGATCGAATGGATACCTATCAAGAGGATCTAATCTTCATGCATTTTAAAGGGCAAGCATTGCTCAATAAGTTTTCAATTACAAAAGCGCGTTTGTATAGTAATATCTTAAGAAGCCTAGATTCTTTCAATGCCAATACATCACATGACGCTCAATTGTTTCGGTCAATTCATTGTGCAGACATTTTATATAATAAAGGGCTTTATAAGCAGTGCGAAAAATTGCTAAAAAGTGCCGAGAAGCAAGCAAAAAAATACGAACGGTTTAATATTCTTTTAGAAATTAAGCAGAAGCAAAAAAAGCTGATTGAAAACGAACTGTATACGGAAATAAAAGCCGCACAAATTACAAAGATGTTTGAGGAGGAAAAAGCCTTGATTGATGAAATTAAAATATATCATCAATTGTGGAATGTGAAGAGTTTACTTTTTCAAGAAATTAACCTCAATGGAAATGTCCGTAATGAAAAGGACACTTTAAAACTAAAAGAGTTGGTGGACAGAATAGCCAATATTAGTGTAAAAGGCTATTCAACAAAAATCAATTACCTCTACAATCATATTCATGGGGCGTATTATTTTTCTGTGAATGATTTGGAGTGTTCTTATCATCATTTGCAAGCAAATGTGCGTTTGTTAGAGGATGATTCAACAACGTTTAAAAACCGACCAAACCTTTACTTTTCTGTTTTAACTAATATCATTTATATTTCTACTCGATTAAAGAAATATGAAGAAGCGGGCGAGTACTTATCTAAATTAAAGCAATTATCTACAGCAGGAAAAAGTCAAAAAACGCTTGATTTGGACATAAAATACTTCTCAAGTTCATGTAGTTTAGAGTTATTCTTGTTGATTGAAAAAGGAGATTATCACAAAGCCGAGGAGCTAGTACCGCAAATTGAAGAAGCTTACCGTTTGTATGGAGATCATATTAATAGTTTACGAAAGGCTTATATCGATTTTAAAGTAGGTATTATTTATTTGTCAATCGGTGAATATTCAAAGGCATTAAATTGGATAAATAAAGTATTGAATGAGAGTAAAATTGATCAAAAGCAAGATATTTATTGTTTTGCACAGCTCATTAATTTGATCTTGCATTTTGAATTGGATAATAGTCGTTTTTTACCTTATGCAATTAATTCAACGAAACGATACTTAAAAAATAAAAAGCGTATTTATGCTTTTGAAGAACTATTCTTGAAATTAATAACGCGCATGGCTAAGTCAGATGGATTTTTTGATCTAGAAGAAAAGTTAATGCCAATTGAGAAAGAGCTCATTATTTTAAAAGCCGATCCAAAGGAGCAAGTTGTATTTGAGTATTTTGATTTTTTAACTTGGGTACAAAGTAAGTTAAAACGCAAGTCTTTTTTAGAGCTTAAAAAAGAAGCTTTGCAATTGGCAGGATAGTCGTTTATCGCTTACTTATTTTGTATATTTTCAAATAACCTTGACAACTAGCGTACGTTAAAACGTAGAGTTCTTGATTTATACCGTATACAAAAAACTGAAGACCTGTAAATCAGCGTATTTTAAATCAAACTAAAAGTTGAACTATTAAACCAACTATTCCTATGCCAAGGCATAACGGTGAAAAGATTTTAGTATCAGCTTTTGCAAATGTAGTATGTTTGATTTTTTTAAAAAAACCAACATAATTGAATTCACCAATGGCTCTAAGAATAAATAAAATAGGAATCATCCAGCCAACAAATGAGATTATCCAATTGGGCAACTCTAAATAGATGAGGTCAGATTTTAATAAATAGTATAGGCCAAAAAGAGCTAACCCTATACTTACTATTAGCGTTGGAATTATACCCGGAATAGTGACTTTTTCAACGTCATTTTTGGTTGGCAGTGCTTGTTTTAATGCCCAATTTCCACCAAAGATCCAATAAACATGTAATGAAGAGAGCAATGCAAATATTATGAATAAGCATATGGATAAAACTGTTGTAATCATACTTGAGCTAATTGAAAAAGTTGTTGAGATTGTTTTGTACTGATTGATTTTGGTGTCATGCGTAACATTTGATTGCGAAGTGCAACAAGAACGGGGTTGGACAAATGTGCTACTTTTCCTAGGGTCCAACTTGTTTTTACAACGCTATGGGCCTTTTTCAAGCGTAAATTCCGAAACGTCTCAAAAGCTTCGTTTGTTTTGTGTTTACCCAAACATTCTGAGAGGATATATGCATCTTCGATTGCTTGACAAGCTCCTTGCCCCATATTGGGTGTTGCTGCATGAGCGGCATCTCCTATGAGGCAAACATTTTCTTGATACCAATTTTTTGTAGGTTTAAAATCAGATATTTCAGCTAGATTTATTTGTTCTTTTGGAGTTGCGGTAATGAGGTTGTTAATAGTGGAGTTTACGTTTGCAAATGATTTTTCTATTTCGTTTATTTTTTGCTTGTGTTGAGCATTTTTGTAAGTCTTTAATGCGTACCAATACACTTTGTTTTCGGCAATTTGTACAAATCCAAATCGTTCGTTTTTTCCCCAAGCTTCGTTGAGTTCGTTTTTTAACTCTGTTGGTAAATTGTGGTTGGCTATTCCTCTCCAGCATAATTGGTTTGCAAACCTTATGGGTTGGTGAGGAAATAAATTGGTTCTAACTTTTGAGTGCAGGCCATCAGAACCAATTATTGTTGTGCTTTGAATTTTTTTGCCATTTTCAAAATGAAGCATATGCCCACCTTCATTTTTTACAACTTTATTGAGTTTATGTCCAAGGTATACTTCAGTTTTTTTTAATTGCTCAAATAGTATTTGCTGTAATGATCCGCGGTGTATCGCAATGTTTTTTACATTATATTTTTGTTCAAATTGGGTTAAATTAATTTCAGATATAACCTCTAAATTGGAATTGGTGATCTTGATTGCAGAAACTGGATTTCCATTTTCAGTTAGAATTTTTTTTAATCCTAATTTGTCAAACACCTGCATGGCATTGTTGGCTAATATTATACCCGCACCAACGGGTTTAATTTTTTCGGCTTGTTCAAAAATTCTTATTTTAAAACCTTTTTGTTCTAGCGCAATTGCTGTTGTTAATCCTCCAATGCCTGCTCCAATTATATCAATTGTCATATCTGATTAATTTTAGGTCAAAGTTACTAAAATATTTTTATTAGGTCGTAGTTACTAATTTTTTTATCTTCATGGCATGAAAAAGAATACGAGGGAGAAAATAGTTGATACGGCTTTGGATTTATTCAATAATAAAGGTTTGTCTCAGGTTACACTTAGGACTATTGCTAATGAAATGGGAATTAGTCAAGGTAATTTGAATTATCACTATAAAAAAAGAGATGATATTATTGAGGCCTTGTATTATAGATTAGTAGCGGATATGGATGAGAGTGTGGCAAAAATTGAGCATGCAGAAATTGGTGTTCAGCTTGTTTATGACATTTCTGCAGCAATAATGGAAAATTCATATAAATACCGTTTTTTCTTACTTGATTTTACTCAAATCATGAGAAATAATAAAAAGATTAATGCACACTATAAAAAATTATCTAAGATGAGAGAATCACAGTTAGTTGGTTTGATGAATATGATGATGGAGGTGGGCTTGATACGTGCAGAGATATTACCCAATGAATATTCGTATTTATATAAGAGAAATGAAGTTTTTGGTAATTTTTGGATAGGATCAGTAGAAATTGAAAAGTCGCGAATTGTGAAAAAAACAATGCTGGAATACTTAGAAATTACAATACAATCAATGTATCCTTACCTTACAGATAAAGGTGTTGCGCAATATGAGTCTTTAAAACGTTAAATGAGTTAGAAATGAGACCTTTTCCCTGGTGGTAGTCCTAATGTTTCTCGATTAACAATAATATTTTCTGGTGTTTTATTTTTTTCAAAAATTCCTTCTCCTGCTCTTACATTAGAATAACGAGGATCCTGAATAACACCGAGTTTTTCCATGAACTCTGCTTCAATTGTAACACAATCATAATCACTTATAACCTTCCCTTTAACTTTATATATCCCTTTTCCCCTGAACGGATATTTTTGCGCAATGTCAGGGAAATGAACGGTGTCTAGCCATTCTCCCTCGGCATCTAAAAAAGTTCCGAAAAACATTTTTTCTTTTTTACTCGTAGTGGTGTTTTTGGAGTGAATTAAGTAGCCTTTTACCCAAACTATTTCATTTTTATGTTGCAATAAATCTTTTGCTAAAATAGCCTCAGTTTCATCCGCTGTAGAAATGCTAAAAGGACTATAAAGTGGAAATCCAAGAAGCTCCATTTGGTCAAAAGCATCTTCTTCCCATGTGCTGCTTAAAGGTGGAATGGTAAATTCAACTTTTTCAATTCTAAAAAAATCAGGAGTAAATTTCACTTTAGCTGTTTCTTTCGAAACTTTGAGGTGAGCCTCCCACATGAGTGTGCGTTTATTTTTAGAAGTAAATCGAAAAGCATCAATTCGAATCAATATGGATATTTGCTCTAGCGAAATAGGAACGCGATCAATAAAATCATCAAAATCTAAAAACGGACCATCTTCAGTTCTTTCAGCTATAATTTTTCGTGAAATTTCTGCTCCAAATGCATGTAGTAAATGAAAACCGATATAAATATCGTTACCATAAAGCCAGGTATTAAGTAAGCTTTTATTAACGCAGGGGGGATGAATTTTAGCTCCATATTTTCGCGCTTCATAGACATAGAGTTCGGTTCGGTAAAATCCGCCATAATTATTGATTGTGGCCACCATGTATTCTAAAGGGTAATAGGCTTTTAAAAAAAGACTCTGATAACTCTCAACAGCATAGGATGCGGAATGCCCTTTTGCAAAAGCATAACCTGCAAAACTTTCAGTTTGTCGCCAAACTTCTGCAGTAAGCTCATAAGAATGTCCTTTTTTTGCACAATTTGAAAAAAAGGTTGCTTTCACTTGTTGAAACTCTTCTCTTGAACGATATTTCCCAGACATTCCCCGGCGCATTTTGTCGGCTTCACCTAATGTTAGGTCAGCAAAATGATGTGCTACTTTAATTACATCTTCTTGGTAAACCATAACACCATAGGTTTCTGGCATCAACTCTAATAATACAGGATGGGCTTCTTTGCGTTTTTCGGGGTGTCGATACCGTTTTATATAAGCCTGCATCATGCCTGATTTTGCAACTCCAGGGCGAATGACGGAGCTGGCTGCAACCAACCCCAAATAATTATCTACTTGAAGTTTCCGTAATAACATTCGCATAGCAGGTGATTCGACATAGAAACAGCCAACAGCTTCTGCATTGCGTAAAATGTGTTTTATTTTTTCATCTGTTTTAAATCGGTTAATATCATCAATATCAATTTCGGCATCAGTAGGGTGGTTGTGTTGAATAATTTGTAGGGCTTCTTTTATTTTTCCTAAACCACGTTGACTAAGAATGTCAAACTTAAACAGGCCTACATCCTCACATACATGCATGTCAAATTGAATAGTGGGGTAGCCTTTGGGGGGCATAAATGTTGCCGTAAAATGGTTGATGGGCTTTTCAGAAATAATGATACCACTGGCATGGATGCTTAAATGACTAGGAAACCCATGAATATACTTGCCATATTTTAAAACCAAATGTGCCAAGTGTCCACTGTCAAATGTGGTGGTATAACCTCTGGCTAATTGGTCCATTTCAGATTTGGGTAAGCCAAAAACTTTTCCTAATTCTCGAATTACAGCACGATATTGAAATGTGTTATAAGTAGCTACAAGGCCTACATTTTTAAAACGGTTAAAAATGTAGGCTGTAATGTCATCACGATCTGTCCAAGAAAAATCAATGTCAAAGTCAGGCGGATTGGTGCGATATAAATTAATGAATCGCTCAAAATAAAGATCTAATTCTATGGGGTCAACATTTGTGATGCGAAGTAAATAGGCAATCACACTATTAGCCCCGCTCCCTCTTCCAACATAAAAATAGCCTTTCCTGCGTGCGTAGGTAACAATGTCCCAATTCATCAAAAAATAGGAGACAAATCCCATTTTTTTAATGGTGTCCATTTCTTTTTTTATCCGCTTGCTAATTTCATCTGTTGCTTCAGGATAGCGATATTCCAATCCTTCTGCACAAAGTTCCTTTAGTAAAGCCATGTCCCCTTCTTCTGTTCCTGTATATGTTTTTTGGTTTTGTGGCTCCGATCCTTCTGAAAAGTCAAAGTTAACTTTGCAAGAATCAATAATGTATTGGGTGTTTTTTATGACTTCTGGAAAATCTTCGAAAATGGTAATTAGTTCATCTATAGGCACAATTTTATCATTGGGGCTAGCTTGCTCAGAGGTTGGTAATTTGCTTAATAATGTATTGTTGTCTATCGCGCGGAGTAGTCGGTGAGCATTAAAATCTCGTTTGTTTCGGAAAGTAACGGTTTCTAAAATTACATATTTTGAAGTGTCGATTTTTTTTAGTCGGATATAATCTAAATCATGCTGAGAAATGCCAATGTATTCGTTGTCTTTGAGTTCGTAGGTCTTCCTTTTTTTGAACGGATAAATGACAAATGCGTTTTGTAAATCAGGGGCTTTATCTAGCAATTCTGTTTCCTCGTGCAAAACAGCAGTTAAATGTGTGTTCAAATTTTCAAACCCAATATTATTTTTTGCAATACCAATATAGTGTTGTTGCACGCCTTTTCTAAAATCAATGCCTACAATTGGACGAATGTTAAATCGGTGTGCAATACGTATAAATTCAAGACAGGCGGACGTGGTATTAATATCGGTTAAAGCAAAGCTTGAAGCACCATTTTTGGCTGCTAACTCTAGCAAAATTTCGGGGCTAAAGGTCCCATACCGCAAACTGAAGTAGGTGTGCGTGTTCAAATACATAACACTATTTTGATTAGATTTTAATCATAAAAGTATTAATATTTAGTCAATATTCAAATTAATTCACCCACCAAAACACTACGAATGATTATTCGAAATTAACGCAAATACCGTTATGAAGAGTGGACACAGTTGTGTGGCAATTAATAGGCGCCCATTAAAACTTACAAGTTTTCATATAGCAATTTTTTTATCGAAGAATTCTCGGTAAGATCAGGTTAAGAAAAAAAACAAAAATTTTAATCTAGGTCTTTTAAAACCATTCGTGCCGTATGACGCGATTTTTGTTCCAACATCACATCTTTACCGATAGTTACACGATCAATCGTTGGTTCGTCATAATGTCGAATAGTTACCAATTCCAGACTTGAATTGTATTTCACCAAATAATCTTCTTGAAAAAAGTCAACCAATTTTTTGAGGTTAATTTTAGAATGGTCTACCACAAAAGAAAAACTTACGGCCGAGTTCTGCATTAAGTTAACTCTAATTTTCTGCGTATTTAAATAACCAAAAATGCGCTCTAAATTTTCCTCTACAATAAAAGAAAAATCGCGCGGAGTTAAAGAAATCAAAGTTTGATTCATTTTAAAAATGAAAGATGGAATATTATCATCAAACGCCAGTGATTCTTGAATCACAGTTCCTTCCTCTCTTGGGTTTATAAACGACTTAATGTATAAAGGAATCTTTTTTCGCTTTAGAGGCTGTATTGTTTTCGGGTGAATAACCGAAGCACCAAAGTAAGCCAACTCAATAGCTTCTTTAAATGAAATTTTTTCTAATAAAACCGTGTTGTCAAAATATTTAGGATCAGCGTTGAGCATACCAGGCACATCTTTCCAAATAGTTACATCATTTGCATTTAAACAATAAGCAAATATTGCCGCCGTAAAGTCAGACCCCTCTCTTCCAAGAGTGGTTGTGTTTCCTTCTTCCTCGTGTCCAATAAATCCCTGCGTCACCGCAATTCGATTACCATTTTCAAAAATCGAATTAATTTCAGACTGAATCAAATTTTCACTAAGCTCCCAATCTACTCTTCCTTCTCTCCAACGGTTATTTGTTCGAATTAATTTTCGAGCATCAACCCAAGTTGATTTGAAGTTTTCGTTTTGCAAATAATTATTAATAATCTTTGTAGAAAGCACTTCTCCTAATGAAATGATTTGATCATATTCAAAATCATAATCACCAAACTCACTTTTACATTTATTGTTAAGCCAGTCAAAAATGGGCGTTATTTCATTTAATAAATCGGAGGTTTGGTCCAATCCAAGTCCTTGAATAATTGTGTGATGAAAATCTTTTAATTCAAGAATAAGTTTTTCAGTTTCTGTATAGTTACCTTTTGAAAAAGAGGCGATAATTGCTTCTAACGCATTAGTGGTTTTACCCATAGCAGATACAACTACAACCAGTTCTTCGCCTTGGTGTAAACGCAAAATTTCACCTACATTGATAACAGCTTTGTAGTCTTTTACCGAAGCTCCTCCAAATTTAAAAATCTTCATTTCAATTTTTTTTACGAAAATAGTTCGTTTGAAAATACTTTTTCCAATAAAAAGTATCATTTATATTATTTATCACATTTAAGTTATTATTTGTTCAATATTCATGCGTAACCCCTTTAAAATAAGCTTTAATTCAAATAAGATTTTTATATTTAGGGGTTGAATAAGAGGGTGTTGACCATGATTTTTATTTCCTACTATTCAGCTAATGAAAAATAAATCGTAATTAAGTTGGTATTATTTGTCACCTAATGACTTTGTTTTTCGTTTAACAGAAGCAATAACAGTTTAAACCCCACCAATGATAATAGCTATGAATTTAAGAAAAGTGTTCACCTTAATGGCAGGACTTTTTTTCTCATCCGGAATTTTATTTGCGCAGGAAGTTTGCGACAACGGTATTGATGATGATGGAGATGGATTAATTGATTGTCTTGACCCTGATTGTATTGGTGATGAAGATGCATGTCCAGCATTCGCTTTCCCAGGAAGTTGTTTGCCAATTGGATACATTCCAGATATAACTGGCACTGAAGGCGGGTTTAAAGAAGGTGGTTCTACCGCTGATGTAACCATTCCTATTCCTGCTTCAACGAATCGAGCATCATTAATAATTCAAGGAGTTTATCAGCAAGCGCCAGTGGATGCCTTGACAGGTGTTGATGATTTGAATCATGCACAGGAAAGAATTGTTTGGGGACGTGTTGAAATGGATTTAGATAATGGAGAATCTTCAGGTTGGGTTGAATATTCTGTTAATAATCACGAGTCAAAGCGCTTTTCTTGGGTAGATCAACCTATGGGACCTGATGCAACTGATACTTATACAAGAGTTGGTCATGATTTTGGAGAATTACCAGATTTTGAATTCGTTTTTGATTATACAGCTGACGATATCATTATTGGTTGTTCTGAGGCTGATGTTGATATTTCATATTACTCTATTTTTTATGGAAACTTCGATAGTCAAAGTTTAACGAGTGTTCCAGGGGCAGACCCTTCACAATACCCAGTTTATTATGATGCAGGAGTTGATCCTGAAAACCTAATTGCTGAGGTAGATATGTTAACGGGAGCTGATGCACCTGATTATTTACAAATTAGAGCTATTGGAATTAACCAGAATAGATATGGAAATGGTGGAATTTTGGTGCAAGACACTCGAGAGGAAGCAATGTCTATTAAATACATTATTGTTGATTTAGCAACAATGACAGCCTCAGGAAATTTAACCGTAAACAACGGAAATATTCCTGATATGAATACAACATTTACGTTTTCAGATTATGATGTAACTAGCGGTGACCCTATTACCGCAGACGCAACTTTGTTAGGAGATAGTGATGGAAATATTACGCCTCCCGACCAAATTGCCGTCTGTGATATGACACTTGAAATTGTTGGTGATCAATTAATAATGACAAGAAGTGATGTGCATGGAGCAGATTTTAATGAGATTTATTATGTAGAGTTTTTACGCTACTCAGATCAACCTTATACCTCAAGTTTTTACCTCACGCAAAACGCCTATAGCGGACCAGAGGATATTGGGTTTGATTTTGGTGGTTCAGATGATGGTGTAAGTGTAGATGGTTTTGTTGACTTTACAATTCCACCAGGAAGTAAAAGAGGATATTTAGAGATTAGAGCAAACGGTTTATGGAGCCCATTTGATTTGACAGCTTATGAAGGTCCTGCACCATCTAATACTACAAGAACTAATGGTAATCAAATGTATGCTTTTACAGAGGTTAATTTTGATTTAGAGGAAACTACAGGTTATTTTGTTACCATTACAACTTCAACACAACAGCAATTGTATGCTTGGCAAGAAATTCCAATTGATCCAGATGTAGATATTACAGACTTGGATATTTATGGGCAGCTTCCTAATTCAGATGAGCGCCTGAACTTTGAAATTATTGAACCAAACATTTTCCGCGTCCATCTTGAAAACGATAAGATTGCATATGAGCGCTTGTTGAATATGACCTTTTTAGGATCAAAAGTAAACTTGGTTTATAGCACATTTACACATAATGATGAATTGACAACAGGTTGTGATAGTGTACACTATACTATGGAAATTTGTAATTCAGGTGGAGCGGATTTAACGGTTCCTGTTCCGGTTTCATTTTACACGGCAGATCCTACAGTTGACCCTACAGCAATATACCTGCATACAACAATGTACGATTTAGATATTGATCAAGGACAATGTCAAACATTTGATTTTGCAATTGATATTAGTGCATTGGGTGGTGCGTTGTCAGGTGACATTACAATTGTTTTAAATGATGATGGAAGTTTTGCCGGAGCACCTGGAACTGTGATTCCAGACACGTTTGATCCAAATGATTTAGCAGATCAAGATAGCGAGGTTTTGGAGTGTGAGTATATCTATAACATTATAAGTTCTCCGTATGAACTTACATTACCGCCTGAACCAACGATTACTTTTAATGATGATTTATTCATTATTTGCCCTACTGATGAAGCATACATTGTTGCAACAGATATCGACGGAACGTTTGGTGAATTAACTTATGAGTGGGCTCCAGAATTTGGAGATACTGACGAGATTACTGTTTCGCCTGATGTAACAAGGTGGTATTATCTAACAGTAACAGATGAGTGTCACACTGTAACAGATTCTGTAAAAGTTGAAATTGGAACGGTAGATGTGACAGATATTGAAGTGTTAGAAGCTGAAGTTTGTCCGGGTGTCCCAGGATTGTTAGGAGGAATTACAATAATTCCAGATGATCCATCATGGACTTACACACTTTCTGGTGGAGGAGATGTTTGGGGGCCAACGGGCGATAATACATTTACTGACTTAGCTGGCGGAATTTATTATTTGCTCAACATTGTGGATGAAGATGGATGCTTCTTGGATACAACTGTTTATGTTGGACTTGGAGATAATGAAGTAACTGCTGATTTTGTAGTCGATAGCGTAAGAGATGTATCGTGTTTTGGTGCAAATGATGGGGGTGCTTATGTAGAAAATATAGATGGCGGAATTTTACCGCCTTACGAGGTTATTTGGTCAACTATTGGTGGTCCTTATGAAACTACTGGCGGAATTCCAATTGGTGGTAATGATGATATTGACAACCTATTTGGTGCAACTTGGACGGTAACGGTGTTAGATGAAGAAGGATGTGCATGGTCACATGTGTTTGATATTTTCGAACCAGACTTGTTAACCATTGATATTATTTTTAATAATCCAACCTGTTATGAATTTTCTGACGGATCTGTAACAGTAAATGCATTGGGTGGAAATGATGGAAAAATTTATGAGATTACAGATGAAGACGGAACCTTGTTAAATATAGATAATTCTAATACAGCAAACACATTAGGCGAAGGAACATATTACGTTACTGTTACAGATGAAAATGGTTGTACGGCGAGCGGTTCGGTTACACTTGTACACCCTGACCAAATAGATATTGACCTTGTTTTAACGGATCCGCTTTGTTACGGATTCGCAACTGGTGAAGCAATAGTTGAAACGGTTTATAATGCTACTGGAGATGATGCCTTAGTAAGTTATTATTGGGCTCCAAATCCTTCTGGTGTTGATGGCATTGGTGCAGATACTTTAAGTGATTTGCCTGCCGGAGATTATGTGTTGACTATTAATGATGAAAATGGATGTTCTAATACATTTGATTTCACAATTAACCAGCCAGATTCTCTTTATTTTGTAGAGTTAGGAACCAAAGATGCTTATTGTAGATTGTTTGGATATCAGTCTGGTAATGGGGTTGTTTTTGGAGCTGCAGCTGGAGGTACACCTGATTATACTTATCAATGGTTAAATTTAGATGAAGAAACATTTACTGACGCATCAACATGGGGCGGATTAAATCCAGGGGATTATCGTTTAACTGTATTTGATGATAATGGATGTATTTTAACGGATGTTGTTACGTTGGATTCTGTAAATCCAATTGCTTCATTTACTGTTGATTCTCCGCAATTAAATGCTGATTGTAAAGGGACAGCACCTGTTGAGGTTGAGTTTACAAACACATCTCAATACTATGCAAATCCTGAAAATCCATTTGCAGATCCAAGGTTCCACTGGAACTTAGATAGTCCGCAAGGAGATTGGTATATTACAGATGACGTTAATGAAAAAATGGATACCATTTATGAAGAACGTGGTGAGAGTTATGAAATTGAGGTATGTTTAGTAACTCAAAACAAAAATGGATGTAAGGATACAACGTGTAAAAAGTTAATCATTTTCGAACCTATCGCATTAGATGAAGTGAATATTTTCAGCCCAGATGGTGATGGAATAAATGATGAATTTACTTTTGAGTTTAAGTCAAAATCAATTTCTGAATTTGAATGTGTAATAATGAATAGATGGGGAATAAAAGTAGGGGAGTTGAACGATATTAACT
This sequence comes from uncultured Crocinitomix sp., assembly GCA_937136425.1. GTDB lineage: Bacteria > Bacteroidota > Bacteroidia > Flavobacteriales_D > Crocinitomicaceae > Crocinitomix. The sequence continues at coordinate 131,544 of CAKZON010000068.1, read as the reverse complement.
CAGGTTGGGATGGAACAGATATGAACGGTGATCCTTGTAATGATGGGGTTTATTTCTATAAATTTGTTGCAACTGCTGATAATGGAGAAACAATCAAACGACATGGAACAATTACAATTGTTGGAAAATAATTCTCCAGCTTTTGCAATTCAAACATGTGCACAAATTAATAAAGATCTCCAAGGAGTGTCTTTAACTACAGTTTCTTTAAATAACATTAAGGAACCAACCATTCTTGAACATTTAATGCATCAATTGCTACCAATTCTTAACCAATTGGCAGAGCAAAGTAAATTGTCTCAATTCATTTATTTGGTTGATCTTAATGAGGATGATTTTAAAAAATCCTTGCAGCAACAAGGGTTTTCAGAGTTAAGCTACCTTGTGATTAAAAGAGAAGCCCAAAAAGTGTATTTGAAAAATAAATTCAGTCAACACCGTGGGCTAGATTAAAGATTTAAAGGTTAAAAAGGCATAAGATTTCAATAATGCACTGCATAGGTCAATTATTATAACCCAAAAAATTATTGGTGTATAGATAATTTTTACATTTGTAATAATAGAGGTAATTGAAGAAAAATAATGGACAAATTTACATTTGTCGGAAATGGTGATGTCAACGCCATTGACGATCTTTACGAAAGGTATAAAGCAAATCCCGAATCAGTTGATATTGAATGGGCGCGTTTCTTTGAAGGGATTGATTTTGCTAAAACAGATTTTGAGTCTGATGAAGCAGGAGGAATCATTCCTGAGAATTTTCAAAAAGAACTTAAAGTTTTACGTTTAATCGAGGACTATAGATTCCGCGGTCATTTATTTACGCATACAAATCCTGTGCGTGAACGTAGGCAATATAGCCCAACTTTGGCGATTGAAAATTTTGGACTTGAACAATCAGATTTGAATGTGGTTTTTCAAGCTGGAATTGAAATCGGTATTGGTGCAGCTACGTTGCAGCAAATCATTAAACATTTGGAGGATACTTATTGCCAGTCAATAGGAATTGAGTATGCATATATTCGTGTTTCGGAACGCCTTAAGTGGTTAAGAGAAAGAATTGAGTTGGAAAATAGACCAACTTATACTGCTGAAAATAAAAAGGAAATCTTTTCTAAGCTAAATAATGCTGCAGTTTTTGAACGCTTCTTGCACAAAAAATATGTAGGACAAAAACGTTTTTCTTTAGAAGGAGGAGAATCATTAATCCCATGTTTAGACGCCCTAATTCAAAAAGGAGCAGAAAACGGTGCAAAGGAATTTGTAATTGGTATGGCGCATAGAGGTAGATTAAATACCTTGGTCAATATCATGGGAAAAAATTACGAATCAATTTTTAACGAATTTGACGGTAAGGAGTTTGATTCTGATGATAGTTTTGACGGAGATGTTAAATATCATTTAGGGTATTCAAACAATATTGTAACAACTCAAGGGCATGAGGTAAGATTAACAATGGCACCAAACCCTTCGCATTTAGAGGCTGTTGCTCCTGTAGTTCAAGGAATTGTTCGTTCAAGAATTGATAATGTATTTAAAGAAGAGGATGCTGTAATTCCAATCATTATTCATGGTGATGCAGCAATTGCAGGTCAGGGAATTGCTTATGAGGTGACTCAAATGGCTCAGTTAGATGGCTATCGTACTGGAGGATCAATTCATATTGTTGTGAATAATCAAGTAGGGTTTACTACTAATTATTTAGATGGAAGATCATCTACATACTGTACAGATGTTGCCAAAGTAACTTTGTCACCTGTTTTTCACGTTAACGGAGATGATATCGAAGCCGTGATTCAAACCATACAAATTGCAACTGAATACAGACAGAAATTTCACAGAGATGTATTTATTGACTTATTAGGATATAGAAAATATGGCCACAATGAAGGAGATGAACCAATGTTCACACAACCTAAATTGTATAAAGCGATAAAAAAACACGCAAGTGTTCGCGAAATATACCTTGATCAGCTAATGAAAGAGGGAGTATTGACTGCAGCTGAAGGAAAAAGTTATGAGAAAGAACATTCTGAATTAATAGATGTTGCTTATGATAATTCTAAGAAACAGAAAAAAGCAGAAGTGCTTAACTTTTTAGAATTAACTTGGGAAGGATACCGCCATGGAACTTCTGAAGACTTTGATCAATCTCCAAGCACTGCTGTAGACAAGAATAAGGCAATTGAATTGGGGAAAAAGTTGGCAACATTACCTGAGCATCTTAAATATTTAAGAAAAACGACACGTTTATTAAATAATAGACTGAAGCAAATAGATGATAATGCTTTAGATTGGGGAACTGCTGAAATGTTGGCTTACGCTACTTTGTTAGACGAGGGACATGAAGTAAGACTTTCGGGTCAAGATGTGGAAAGAGGAACATTCTCTCACCGCCATGCAGTTGTTAAAACAGAGGACGACGAAAAAGAAATAGTAACACTTAATTTATTGTCTGAAGATCAAGCTAAGTTTAGTATTTATAACTCGCTTTTATCAGAGTACGGTGTTTTAGGTTTTGAATACGGATATTCACTTGCAACACCAAGCGGTCTTACAATTTGGGAAGCTCAATTTGGAGATTTTTACAATGGTGCGCAAATCATGGTGGATCAATTCATTTCATCTGGAGAAGATAAATGGTATGTTCAAAGTGGTTTAGTATTGCTTTTACCGCATGGTTATGAAGGTATGGGTGGAGAACATTCAAGTGCACGTTTAGAGCGTTTCTTGCAGTCTTCTGCTGATTTAAACTGGCAAATTTGTAATGCAACAACGCCAGCTAACCATTTCCACTTATTACGTCGTCAAATGCACCGTGATTTTAGAAAACCTTTAGTTTGTTTTTCTCCAAAAATGTTATTGCGTTATCCTAAAGCAGTTTCAACAATAGAGGATTTAACTAAGGGAGGTTTCCAAGAAGTAATGGATGATTCAATTGACCATAAAGATGCAGTTGACACAATTGTGCTTTGCTCTGGTAAGTTCTATTATGAAATGAAGGAGAAGGCTGAAGAAAGAGGAGTTGAAAATGCTGCTTTTGTTCGAATGGAGCAAATGTATCCATTGCCAGAAAAACAATTGGATGCTGTCTTAGCAAAATATAAAAATTACAAGCGTGTAATTTGGGCACAAGAAGAGCCTGAAAACATGGGAGCTTGGAGATATATGGCAATGAATTTGAGAAAACTCAATTTAATTGATATTTGCAGAAAGGCATCAGCCGCTCCGGCAGCTGGGTCAAGCTCATTACATAAAAGAAGGTTAGCAGATCTTTATGATCGACTTTTCGATAAAATTGCTGAAAAATAAATTCGATTTAAAAATCGAAAATTGAATAAAACATAAATTAAAACAGAATGTCTGTATTAGAAATGAAAGTTCCCTCACCGGGAGAATCAATATCAGAAGTAGAAATTGCTCAATGGTTAGTAGAGGATGGTGATTATGTTGAGAAGGATCAAGCCATAGCTGAGGTAGATTCAGATAAAGCAACGCTTGAATTGCCTGCTGAAGAATCAGGCACAATTACGCTTAAAGCTGAGGAAGGTGATGCTGTTGCTGTTGGTGCAGTAGTTTGTTTAATCGATACATCTGCTGAACGACCTGCAGGAATGGAAGCTGCCGCTGAGGCTGCTCCAGCACCAGTTGTTGAGGCTCCAAAACAAGAGGTGAAACCTAATCCCGCACCTGCTGCTAAAACAGCTGCACCTGCTAAGGAATCTTATGCAACAGGTCATCCATCAATTGCTGCTAAAAAAGTAATGGACGAGAATGGAATTGCTGCAAATCAGGTGAATGGTACAGGGAAAGATGGACGCATCACTAAACAAGATGTTGTTGCAGCTATGGCTGCAGGATTTTCTGCAAATGCCGCACAAGGTTGGGGCGGAACAAGAGATACTGAACCTAAAAAAATGTCAATGCTTCGCCGAAAAGTGGCAGAGCGCTTAGTTGCTGTTAAAAATGAAACGGCAATGTTGACTACATTCAACGAGGTGGATATGAAGCCTATTATGGATGTGCGTAAGAAATATAAAGCATTCTTTAAAGAGCATCATGAAGTAAACTTAGGTTTCATGTCTTTCTTTACAAAGGCAGTAACTGAGGCTTTAAATCTTTTCCCGGCGGTGAATTCGCAAATTGAAGGAAAAAACATGATTTTGCATGATTATGCTGATATAGGAATTGCCGTTTCTTCTCCAAAAGGATTAATGGTGCCTGTAGTAAGAAATGCAGAGCAAATGACTTTGGCAGAAATTGAAAAGGAAATCAAACGCCTTGCAATTCGTGCACGTGATGGTAAAATTGCACCAGATGAAATGACTGGTGGAACTTTTACAATTACAAATGGTGGTGTATTTGGCTCTATGTTGTCAACTCCAATTATCAACCCTCCGCAATCAGCTATTTTAGGAATGCACAATATTGTTGAGCGTCCAGTTGTTGTAGATGGAGAGATTGTAGTACGTCCAATTATGTATGTTGCCTTGTCTTATGACCATAGAGTTATTGATGGTAAAGAATCGGTAAGTTTCTTAGTGAAAGTTAAAGAGATGTTAGAGAATCCTGAAAAAATGATATTCGGAGGAAAAGATCCAATCGAAGTTTTATTAGGGTTATAAAAAAAATAACAATAGAAATTAAAACGCCTGTTTTGACTCGATCAAAATAGGCGTTTTTTTTATAGGATAATAAGAGGTAGCATCCTTAATTATTGAAAAAATGAATATATTAGAATAATAAACTTAAAAGGGTAACTATGATTAGAAAAATACACGTTTCAATTCTATCAATCTTAATGATTGGTTTAATGTTCTCATGTTCTACATCAAATGATGTAGCGAGCAATAGAGGTATTCAAAAAAGAAAATATAACAAAGGTTTTTACGTAGAAAAAGGGCCAAAAATGGGTGGTCAAACAAACCGAACAGAATTAGCAGATAATGAAAATACGGTTGAAGAGAATACAGTAGCAGTTGAAGAGTCAACAGAAAGAGTTTCTTCGGCACCAGAGGTTGTTTATGTTGAGGAAGTGGAAGAAACAATTGCGGATGTAACTCCTGAGGTTTCGAGTAACACGGAGACGGATAAAGTTGTAGAAGTTTCCACTTCGGAAGATGCAGAAGTAGAAGAAGCTCAATTAGAGGTTGTTCCAGAAGGAAGAATAAAAAACCGTTTAATGAAGCGTGCAGAAAAAGTGTTTCATAAAGCTGTTGCCGCTCCGCAAAACATGAGTAGAGGAAGCTCTGAAAGTGGTCTAATGCTTGTCTTGTTAGTGATTTTAGCCATATTTATTGCACCACTTGCTGTCATTATTTATGACGGGGTTGATCGTCCGTTTTGGATTGATTTAATTCTATGGTTAGTTGGTATTGGTGTTGGTTATTTCTTATTTGGGCCAACAATTGCTTTCCTTTGCGGACTTATAGCAACAATTTATGCGCTACTCATTATTTTTGAAGTAGTATAAATAGAGCTATTTTAGCATTATTAATATTGAGAGGCTTTCAGATTGGAAGCCTCTTTTTTTTAGATTTGCTCTAGGCTAGTTGATACATTTTTCCTGGCAATGACTGTATGCTTCCTCGCATTTCTAAATTGAATAAATGCAATGAAATTTCACTTGCGCTCATGGTGGTTGCTTTGGTTAAAAAGTCAATATGAGTAGCTTTGTTTTCTGTTTTTAAGGCAGTAATTATTTTGTCTTCATCAACAGTGTGGGCTTCAAATAAATCAGTTTGATTTTCAGAATTTTCCGTGTCAATTTCCTCCCAACCAAGTGCGGCTATCATATCCTCCGCAGTGGTAATTAATTTAGCAGTATTTCGTTGAATTAAATTATTGCAACCTGCAGAGTTTATTCTGTCAATATTTCCTGGAAAAGCAAATACTTCGCGGTTATAACCAAATGCTAAATTACCTGTAATTAGTGATCCACCTGTAATGGCACTTTCAATTACTACCGTTGCTTCTGATAATCCTGCAACAATTCTATTTCTTTGTGGAAAATTACCTGGATCACCTGGCGTTTTACTAAGGTATTCAGTCACTAGTCCTCCCGTGTCTTGCAGTAAGTGAGCCAATTGTTTGTTGGCCGCCGGGTAAATTAAATCAAGTCCATGTCCTAAAACTGCTATGGTAGATAAGCCATTGGTTAAAGCTGCTTCGTGCGCTGTTTTATCTATTCCATGTGCTAAACCGCTAATAATTTGCACACCTCTTGGTGCCAAGTCTTTCACAAACTGTTTGGTAATTTTAATACCGTACGAAGATGCTTTTCTAGTGCCAACTATGGATATGTTTTGTTGATTAAAGTTGACGTTCCCTTTCGAGAAAAGCACAATTGGACTGTCTTCGCAAAATTTTAAAGCAGCCGGATAGTTTTCGTCTTGATAATAATGGAGTTGAATATTATTGGCCTCCATAAATGCAATTTCGTCCTCCGCACGTTTTAAAGCGGCCTTTCGGTTAAATTTTTTTACTTTTTGAATCGAGATATCGCAGCGTTCTGCAATTTCTTTTTCGCTAAATTCAAATACAGCTTTTGGTCCGCCAATATAAGCAAGAAGGGTTTTGGTATTAACGATTCCAATCCCTTGTAAAATAGATACGGCTATTTTATAAATATTCTCTTCCACACTCAAAAATACAATTTTTGGCGAAATTATAATCAAAAAAATGACGATTATTTAATTCTTTAGCGATTAGCTGTACCCCTTGTTTTTAGTGTTAATTTACAATGTTAATAAAGTTTGGCATGATTTTTTTCGGGAAATTTTCGTATTTTTGGTAGATAAACAGATAATCCGCGAATGTTAAAACAAACATTAAGTCAAAAGTTGCTTCAAAAGCTTTCTCCTCAACAAATCCAGTTGATGAAATTGCTACAGGTTCCTACTATGGAGCTTGAGCAAAGAATTAAGGAAGAAATTGAAGAGAATCCTGCGTTGGAAGAAGGGAAAGAGGAAACAAGTGAGGATGACTATGATGAATATGACGAAGTATCAGATTCAAATGAGGAATTTGATATCAATGATTATTTGGATGATGACTTACCGCAGTACAAAACATCTGTTTCAAACTCCGGTAAAGATCAAGATGAAAAGGCCGTTCCAATTTCTGGAGGAAAGTCTTTCCATGAAATTTTAGAGAGCCAATTAATGCTCCGTAAATTAACAACAAATGAAAAATTAATAGCAGAGAATATCATTGGAAACATTGATGATGATGGTTATTTAAGAAGAGAAATCGAAGCCATTGTAGATGACTTGGCTTTTACAGCAAATGTTGAAACTACTGAAGAGGATGTAGAGGATGTACTTTTCATCATTCAAGATTTTGAACCTGCAGGAGTAGGTGCAAGGGATTTAAGAGAATGCTTGTTATTACAATTAGAGAGAAGACATCACGGTGATATTGCAATTTATACGGCAAAAAAGATTTTAGAAAAATCTTTCGAAGAATTTACTAAAAAGCACTACGAAAAGATTAAGACTAAATTTGAAATTAATGACGAAGATTTAAAGGATGCAATTGAAGAGATTGTTCGATTAAATCCTAAGCCAGGTAATTCATTAAAGGAATCAACAAACTCAAAAAACATTCAACAAATTATTCCAGATTTTATCTTAACAGATGATGAAGGAGAATTGAGCTTATCATTGAATGGAAGAAATGCTCCTCAATTAAAAGTGAGTAAAACATATGAGAATATGTTGCGAAGTTATTCTGAAGGTGCTAAAAGTTCTAAGTCTGACAAAGAAGCTGTGCAATTTGTTCGACAAAAATTAGATTCTGCCAAATGGTTTATTGATGCTATTCAGCAACGCCAGCAAACGCTTTTGTACACCATGAAAGCAATTTTAGATTATCAAAAGGAGTATTTTTTAACAGGTGATGATACGAATTTGCGCCCAATGATCTTAAAAGACATTGCTGATATTGTAGAAATGGATATTTCAACTATTTCTAGGGTAGCCAACTCAAAGTATATTCAAACACCATATGGCATCATGTCCTTAAAATACTTTTTTTCCGAGTCTCTTTCAACTTCTTCTGGGGAAGAGGTTTCGACACGAGAGGTAAAAAAGATTTTGCAAGACGCTGTTGACGCGGAGTTAAAGAAGAAACCATTAACGGATCAAAAATTAACTGATTTATTAAAAGAAAAAGGATATAATATTGCACGTAGAACAGTAGCAAAATACCGCGAGCAATTGGATATTCCAGTAGCGAGATTAAGAAAAGAATTATGATCGCCAGACAGTTTTTTCTTTCTCTTTCTTACATATTTCACCCCATTTTCATGCCGCTTTTGGGGCTTTATTTTCTTTTTTCGTTAGAAACTAGGCCGCTTTCTTTACATAAGTTAGATGCGCTGTTTTATTTTCCAACAGAGGCAAAGAAGTTCCTTTACATTATTGTAGGAATTTTAACCATTTTGGCGCCGTTACTCAGTTTGCTAATCATGTACTATAATAAAATGGTTTCTAGCCTTACCTTAGAAAAAAAGGAAGAGCGAGTTTACCCTTTTATATTGGTTTCTTTTTATTATTTACTGGCGTATATCTATGTTAGAACCAAAGTGCCATTGGAATTACAGCACCCTGCTTTAGTTGGTTTTTTGTTTGGTGTATTGTTGGTTTTTGTAATTAGTTTTATCGTTAATTTTTACGTTAAAATTAGTTTGCATGCAGCAGCTATTTTTGGTGTTGCGGGAATGCTGTTGGGTTATAGCCAAACACAACTTTCAAGTTTAGTAGAAGGAGGCCCAACCAATCTTTATATTATCCTTTACTTTTTGTTTATTGCAGGGCTTGTTGCCGGCGCACGCTTATTTTTAAAGGCACATAGTTTAACTGAAATTTTGTTAGGTTCAGCACTAGGCTTTTTTGTAATGTATGTAGTTGTTAAGTACGGTTTGTATTTATAACTTAAATCTAATTTTATTTATTCTTGAATGTATTCGGTCAAAGCAAATTCTGTCTCTAAAAATAAAGCATCAGTTCATGTAAAAGAATCTGAGTTTAGTTTTGGAATTACGCCTGAAATGAATGAATTGTTGGCAAGTCCAGCCGAATTGTTTTTGGGTTCATTTGCTGCTTGCATTTTGAAAAACGTAGAACGATTTTCTATAATGATGAAATTTGAGTACACATCTGCTAGTTTAGATGTAAGTGCCGTGCGATTGGAAAAACCACCTCGAATGGACGAAATCAAATATGTACTCAAGATATATTCAAATGATCCAAAATTGAACATTAAATTACTTCAAAAGAATATCGAAAAATTTGGAACAATTTATAATACTGTTAAGCTAAGTTGTAAGGTTCAAGGCGTGGTCGAGAAGGTTGAAAGGTAATTATAAGATATGCGATATCTTTATAGATCGTAACCAATTAACCCTTAAATAATGTAACTCAAAGATTTATTACATTTTAATTGCGGCATTATTTTTGAAAATACATAATCATATTAAATTTGTATCCATCTTTGCCTAAGGCATTGATGAACGCTTATAAAATTTTATCAAATGAGAATTAAAAATATAATAATGATTGCCGGAGCAGCTTTAGCATTAACTGCTTGTGGTTTGGGTAAAGATGGAGATGATGGCCCTAAAAAAGGAGTTAATTTGTTCACGGTAGAGCAAGACATTGAATTGGGTGCACAGGTTGCTGCTGAAATTGAAGCGGATAAAGCGCAGTTTAATATTTTAGATTCAGCTTCTAACGTGGCTGCTTACAGATATATTTATGGAATTAGAGATGCAATTTTAGCGACAGGTAAAGTTGAACATAAAGATGACTTTAAATGGCAGGTTAGAATCATTGATAATGATACTACACTAAATGCATTTTGTACGCCAGGTGGATATATTTATTTCTATACTGGAATTATTAAGTATTTAGAAAATGAAGCAGAACTTGCTGGAGTTATGGGGCATGAAATGGGACACGCTGATTTGAGACACTCAACTCGACAAATGACAAAAACTTACGGAATACAACTTCTATTGAGTGCTGTTTTAGGTGAGAGAGAGGCGTTAAAGCAAATTACTACAGGATTAATTGGTCTTAAATTTAGCCGCTCGCATGAAACTGAAGCGGATGAGATTTCAGTTCATTACTTATGCGGAACAAAATGGCCTGCAGACGGTGGCGCTGGATTTTTCGAGAAAATTGAAGCACAAGGTGGAAGTAGAACACCTGAGTTCATTAGCACGCACCCAAGTCCAGAAAATAGAATTGAAAACTATCATACATGGGCAGAAGAAAAAGGCTGCTCAGGTTCCGATAACGGCGTAATGTCTTATAAAGAATTTCAGAAGTTATTCTAAGAAGGTAAATCTTTTATAATTAGAAAGGTGTTCATTGTTGAACACCTTTTTTTGTGGCTATTTATTTGAGAAAAGCACGTGGTTTAACGTGTTTTTTTCAAGTTAATTATAAAAAATAGTTACTGCGCAGAATGGTTGCGCACAGGCAATTTACTTTTGTTATGTCATTAAGGATTTGGCAAAAGAAGTTCCTATATCTTTTTGGAAAAATATACTTCTCGCTGCATTTTTAAAGACAACAATAGGTAAAAGGAGTTCCTATATTTCCCTAAAATTTACTCCTCACTTATTTTATAATAAAAATGAAAACTTTAAAATTATTTAATGCCGTGCTTCAGAAAGAAAGCAATCAGGAATTATTTATTTCTGACTTAGGTTATATTATTGAAGCTGGCGCGGTTTGGGCAAAAAAGGACATTGCTCGATTCTTCAAAAATGAGAATTTAGATGGTTACGGATTAAACAAAACGTTTCATAAGTCTTGGAAAAAAATCCTAAAATCATCAAGAGAAGAGTTGTATCTAGAGCAAATCAGACATTATGTATCCACTTACGGCAGTCAATTTCAAGATGAAATTTACATTCCAAATGAAGTGCTTGATGTACCCAATGCTAAATTGCAATTTAAAATTGTAAAGGCTTACTCTAAAGAGGAAATGATTGCGAAATGTTTGAATCTTTTACAGTCTGGTTTGGCTTTGAAAGAAGAAACTATAAATGATTTATTATCTGTTTTAGTGGATGAGCTTTCGTACCAATTTACAGGAAACGAAAACATTAAAAATAAAGAAGCAATTGTTAAAATTGCGGACATGTATGGAGTCTTACCAACAGATAATCTAGCATTTTTTAGATATATCATTTACCGTACAATTGATGATTCGCTTTTAATTAAAAGTGAAGAGGTTATTGAAGGAATTAAAAAATCAAACTTTAATCCTGCAGCACAATTTGAAAAGTTTGGTCTAGAGAAAATGGCCGAAATATTTAACCGTTTCAAACCCTTGTTTTTAGCTTATAAAGGGAGATGTCCAAAAACGATTAATAAAATTTCTAAATTATCGAAAATACACCATAAACCTTTGGTTGAGAACCCTTTGAATAATGCGACTACTATTGAATTGACAGATAAGGACATCCACTGGTTAGATAATGCGACACCGTTTGCTTTGTTTAAAGCAATCTCTGCGTGCTATGCAAGAATGAAAGGTCAATATGCATTTGCTTATCGAATTAGAAATGGTAAATCATTCGTTAAAACAAGCCAAGTGTCAGGTGTTGTATGGCCAAACTATAGTTTTCTTATTGATTACTGTAAAAAGAGATTTGACTTAACAGGAAAGAAGTTTTTTTTGCCGTACGACGTTGAGTTTGCCATGCCAACTTCTGAAAAAATGTTTGTTGGTAATATCCCAACAGGAACTAAGTTTTATGGTAAATCTTTAGCTGTTGGTGTTTACTGGGAAAACAGATGGAGAGCGCATGATTTAGATTTGTCGGGTTTAAATATTGGTGGTAAAATTGGATGGAACGCTAAATATAAACAAGGTAATGGTGAGTTAATGTATTCTGGAGATATAACAGATGCTCCAAATGGCGCAGTTGAATATTTGTACGCCAAACATGGTTTAAAAGAACCAACTTTGGTTAAAAATAATGTGTATTCAGGTGAAGCAAATTGTGATTATAAAATAATTGTAGGTAAAGGAGGAAATGTAGACTATAAGTATATGATGAATCCGAATAATTTGTTTCTTGAAACGAAGTGTAAATCAGTTCAACGACAATCAATTTTAGGTATGTTAATACCTGAGAAGGATCGACAGTGTTTTGTTCTTTTGAATTTTGGTGCCGGCGCTAGTCGTGTTTCTGGAAATTCTGAAGTTTCGAATATAGCCACAAAAGCGTTATATCAACAATGGAGTAATCCATTTTCGTTTAAAATGTTGATCACCGAATTAGGTGCCGAAATTGAAGCAAATCCAAAGAAAGCAGACTTTGATTTGTCGTTAGATAAATTGCAAAAAGATAGCTTTTTGACAATGTTTGGTTAAATAATGTAAAATTTGTAAAAGGGAAACGAAATAGCGTTTCCCTTTTACTTTTTAAGGCATTATAATGCTACTTTCTTTGATGCTTGAAATGCGTTTTGCTGAATTACGGAAACAATAAATACGCCGTTCATGTCACTTGGCAATTCAATGCGCTGGCTTCCTTCCAGTTGTTCTCTATAAACAATTTGTCCTGTTATTGAGGTAATAAGTACTTCGTATAATCCTTCCACGGCGGTTTCAATGTTTAAATTATGGTTATGACTGAAAATAAAGAATTGCTTATCCATAGGATCTTCGGTTATTTCTTCCAGTGCTAAACTTGTTTCATCTTTATTGTAATCGCCTTCAATTTTTACATAGTTGCAGGCAATTTTTCCATTGTCAAAAAATTGAACATTGGCTGTAGCGCGAACATAGGCAATATTAAAATCACTGTTTGTAATCGTTATTGAGCTGTTGTTTTTACTTGTGTTTATGGGGTTCCATGTCTTTCCATCTATGGAAGTATAGTACATTACATTTTCAATAATGCAATTGTTAATGACATCAAAATTAAAGAGGATACTTAATGATTCGTAACTCATCAATTCTTCAACCTTTCTAGTTAATGTAACAGGTAAGTTTCCTCCGTGCTCTGCAAAAAACATAACACTTTGCTCATCAAATTCAATAGCGTCAAAAACAGTGTAAGGACTCATGTGCCATCCGTTGAAATTTTGACCAGAATTTTGTCCGCATTCAAACAATACAGATTGAGAAATTGCGGGCTGAATACCCAAGCTAATTAAAGCGATTAATAAGATACGTTTCATAAGGCGACATTTATAAACATAACAGATGTCGCAAGTTTTCGTTACAGAATTTAACTGTAACAGATGTTAGTCACGCATAAATTCAACCTCAATTCTTCGGTTGATATCGCGTCCCCACATGTAACGGTTTGGAGCGATTGGTTTGGCAGATCCATAGCCCTTGTATATTAGCCTTTCCGCACCAATGCCTTGTGCAATTAAATAGTCATACACCGCTTTAGCGCGACTTTCAGATAAAGCCTGGTTCTTTTCCTCAATTCCTGAAGAATCAGTATAACCATTGATGTTAACCTTTAGTCCTTTTTTGTCTTTTAAATACTGCACTAATTGGTTTAAATTCTCAAACCCATAACCGCTTGTAGGTAGCTCAAAACTACTAGATGCAAATGCTAAAGAATCGATAATAAAAGTGCTTCCTAATCCAGTTTCATCTTGGTGATTAAAAAAGTAGGACAGATAAGAAGTCTTTAATTCCTCTTCTGTTTTTACATCCTTATCATAGCCTTTTTCATCTACCAATTTGTCGGAGCTGTGGGTAGTCTTATTAATGATTTTAATTTCAATTCGGCGGTTTCCTTCTCGGGTTGATTTATAACGATTGCTGTAAATTGGTTTAGCTGGTCCATATCCTTGATAAGTAATGCGATCTGGTGAATAACCAGACTCAATTAAATGATCGTAAACAAATTTCGCTCGTTGTCTAGAGATCGTTACATTTTTTGCATGGCTACCAGAATTGTCAGTGTATCCACCAACCTCAATTACTAAATTCGGGTCATTGTCTAATGCAGTTTTCAAATAAACTATGTCCGGATTTTTTGAAATGTTAGAAAAAGTAGTTTTTCCTGACCCAAATTTTACATTGTACAACACTATTTGAAATCCAGCAGGAATCGCTTCTGGAACAACAACTAAATGTTCCATTTCAATGTGCAATTGTGTACTGTCAATATTTTCCGGAAGAGGAGGGCATAAGCAACCTTTTAAAGAATCAGAAATTTCAAATTCAGGATATGATTTAAAATTTTTAATGCGTTCACGTTGTGTTTGGTAGCGCGGACTTGTATTGGCACCATCAGTTCCTAAATCCCAATAATTAACTGCATCCCAATCTGAATAATCGCAAAACTGTTTTAAAATTACAGCACCAATAAATCCTGATGCATGCCAGCCATTCCAGCAGTGTAAATAAACCGGGCCAACATCAGCCATAGTTGCTGATTCATAGGTTGATTTTAGCATGTCATAAACATGTAAAGAATCGTAATAATCTCGCTGTTCATATTCAAGCTTGTTCAATGTTGAATCAATGCAATTACAAGTATCTCCTATAGGTGATTCTTCAAAGTTTTCGCGGTATAAATAAATTCCTTTAGAAAACCCCTCTTGACATAAACCATGCATTCCATCTAGGGGAATAGGGTTATGATTATTACGTTTATCTGTTTTATGATAATAGTTGTTTGCTCCACCTCTATATGCAACGCCGTGCAAAATTGGGCGCATATTTCTTGTTCCATACAAACTGTCAAATCCATTTCCTTTATTATCGGTGATTTTGTACATCAGGTCTGTTTCTACATACCTTTTTTTGTAAAAATCATAAGTTAAGGCTATTCTTGGATCCTCTTTTAATAAAGAATCAATATTGAGTTGCTTGCCATCTTCTAAAATAAGATAAGTGTCCAGACCAACTTTAATTGTGTCCACTTGTGCCAATCCAACTCCTGAAAAGAGTACTAATAATATAACCAATAAACGATAATGCATAACTAACAAAGTTAATTCCTTCTATAGGGTATAAATCAAAAGTTGTGCTAAAGTTTTTCACAGCTTATTTTTTGTAATCAACAATCAATTAATTGTAGGGGGGTAGAGTTTATTCGTTTTAGTCTCTATTTGGTTGAATTGCTTAAACTTTTTCTGAAGAGATTAAGTGGCCTTCTTGGTCGTAAATCTCAATTTTTTTTCGTTTGCCTTTACGATCGAAGTATAGCCATTTACCAACTTTTTTTGTTTCAACTTTTTTTCCAGATTCTAGAGAAGTTTCTCGTCCTTTTTCAGTTGTTTTTCCTTTTTTTGAATAACGCTTAACTTTTCTGTTTTCGGAATGACTGTTATGTAGTATTCTTTCTTTTACTTCGCCATTTCTATACCAAAATGTTTCTTTTTTTACGCGGCTTTTTCGGTTGAATAAAACCTCTAATTTAAGCGATCCATCCATATACCATTCGCGTTTAGCGCGTAACATTCCCTTATGATATTCCCATTCCAGTTTTTTTCGTTTGGTTTTACTATAAGTAATTGTCCCTCCATGTTTTCTTCCTTTTTTAAATTGATAGAAAGTGTTATTTGTAAGTCTTTTTTCTACAGCAACGCCAGTATATAGTTCACCATTATAATGATATAGATTAATGAAACCAATATTACGAATCTCCTTTTCTGACTCTATGAGTTTATCAAACTGTATAGTATCTAAATTTAAAGACTGGGAATACAGCTGAATAGATAGTAAAAGGCTAATGGTGGTTATAAGAATAAACTTCACAGTTTAAGTATACGAAATGTTTAGCAGAAGTATTATTTGTAATTGCGTAAATTTGTGTTTGAATGAGCCAAAATGTATACGTAATTAGCGGCCTTGGTGCTGATCATACTGTTTTTTGCAAGTTAGACTTGCCAGGTTATTCTTTGGTTCATGTAAAATGGATTGAAACGATTAAAGGAGAGAGCTTAAAAGAATATGCAAGGCGCTTATTACCACAAATTAAAGAAGAAAACCCTATTGTTTTAGGTTTGTCTTTGGGCGGAATGCTGGCCGTTGAAGTAGGTCAACTTATTCCAACTCAAAAGGTAATCTCTTTATCATCAATTACGGAATATGCTGAGTTACCATTTTATTTTAAGCTAGCAGGTTGGTTAAGGCTGCAAAAAATATTGCCCATTTATTTTTTCTCAAAAGGAAACCGATTTACGCAATGGATTTTTGGAGTAAAGCAAAAGGATGATCGTGAAATTTTGAATCAGGTATTTGTGAATTTGGAGAAAGATTTTTTGTATTGGGCATTAAACGCTGTATTAACCTGGGAAAACAAAAGTAAACCTGAATACTTACATAGAATACATGGCACAAGTGATATGATTTTGCCAAAACAGAAAAAAGCAAGTTATAATGTGATCATTGAAAAAGGGACACATCTTATGCTTTTAGATCAACACGCAGAAGTTTCAAAAGCAATTTTAACCGAGCTAAAAGCGTAACGTTTCTTTGAATTTTGTATTTTACAATAAAGAACCGATAACATGCAAGCCCTTAAATTTTTAATCCTTTTAATTTCATGTTTTTCTGCCAATCAATCAACTGCTCAAACCTATTTTGGTAAAGTAAGGTGTGATTCTTTTTTGGTCATGCAAGATACTTCTCGAGCATTGATTTATCGGAAAAATAAAATCGCAGTTTTTGATAAAGACTTAAGTAAATTTTTGTTCAAACCAACCAAGGATGCAGTGTTCTATTTAAATGAGCAAGATTTATTGGTTCAGGTTAAAAAAAAGGGGATTGATTTTGTTTACTTGAATGAAGGTACAAAGTCAGCCTGTGTAGTCAGTGAAAACCCAAATATTGTCCAGGCAGAATTTTCGCAAGAGCATTATAAATCATTAGATAGTTTAATGCGAATAGGTGGTTTGATATGGAATTTTAAGACAGGCGAGCAAGAACCGTTCTATGATGAATGGATTAAACTTCCTTTTGGCGCCCGATATATGATTAACCGCTTACCAGATGATTTATTATTGATTAATCACACAAAAAAGCCGGAATTATTTGAACGATTAAATGAGCTGTTAGAATTTGAGGGTGTATTTATAGATGAACCAGGAATTACTGCTTCAGGAGTTTATGATATGGCCCAAAATAAATGGCTTGTTCCACCTGTTTATGAATGGGTAGAGTTGTATGAGGATGGTTTGTTATGTTTAAAACAGGACACTGTTATTCCAATCCTGACCATGGAAGGTGACGCTGGAACAAGAATTACACATTCGTATGATTTTTATGAATTGAAGGATGCTCAATTTAACTTGGTGCAAGAAAACATTACAGAAAATAATGAAATTGATTTGGCGCGTTTTATTGGGGTTGATAGTGTTGAAAATAGATATTTTGGATTAGAAGCTAAGAGCAATGAATTTATCACCCATAAAAATGGAAAACAAGGTTTGGTGCAATTTCAATTATTTGATGAACTTGATCAGAGTGATTATGATTACTCCATACTTTTTCCACCAAGTTTTGATTTTGTTTTAAACGATATTAATGGCGGAAAAATATGCACTTATGATTCAAATGCGGCAGAAAAATTATCTCTTTATAGTTGGGAAACCATCAAAGGACCTTATGGAGATTCTAAAGAACTTAAAAAAATTGTAAGCGCAAATAAGGAGTTAATTTATGCAACTACTAACCGGCAAGAGGAGCAGGTATTAGTAGATGGGCACTTTTATTATTGGCCCGAATTAATTAAAACTCCTGGATTTGAATCTCCAGATAAACCACAAAAAACAATTGAACATAATAGCTTTCCCGCAGGATATTCTAAAAGTTGTGGTTTGCAATTTTTTAATGATAGTTTACTTTACGTCTTGAATTTTGAGAATGATCAGGAAGATCTTTTTGTAATGCCTCTGCATAGTGTTCTTTATCCGCACGAAGATTCTGTTTATATAAATGAAGATGGAGAGTTGATGTCTGCCTATCCGCAACCTGACCCTGGATATGAAAGAAGTGGGGTTTACAATGTGCGCAAAAAGCAATGGTTTGTTGCGGATGATTCTAAAATGATTCAAAACCGTTCAAATGGTTTGCTTTTACAAAATGTTAAACGTGCAGACTATGGTTTGTATAGTAAGGAAAGTTATAGCCTATTACAGTTAGATGGTTCCTACCTTTTTAAAGATCTAACAAGTGATGAAAAATCTCAGGATGTAAAACCTCATATTGAGGCGTTGTTTGGAGAAAAATCACCCATAGAATATATTGAATATCCAGAAAAATCTATTTATCGTGAAAATTATGGATATGATGGAGCGGTTTACCGTTATACAGGAGAATATTATGCAGTTATTTTAGAATCTGGACAGTGGCAGATTCAGCAGCCGATTAAATGGAATAATGATGTCAATATGCATCCAATCACAAAACCTGCAGATTTTGTACATTATAACCCATCTTACGACTATTATTTTTGGATGGATCAAGATTCACTCTATTTAGAAATAGGTGCAGGTTTATATGCTGCAGCAAGCAATAGTGGCAAAATTGACTTGGATATAAATGACACAGAAGATGGTGAAGAATGGCGAATTCATTTAATTTCAGGAAATGACACGTTAACACATTCTTCCTACTTGTTTGATGATGATGCTTCAACTTATACCACAGCTAGCTTTTATCTTAATGATGATCTTTTATTCATCAATGAGCCTCAATTCTATGACAACATTACTCCAAACATGATTTTATTGGATGGATTTTGGGAAGTAGAGCCAGATGGAGTCAAAAGGTTTAAAAAATTCAATACTGAAACATCCTATATCTGTCAATTAGAAAACGGCGTGTGGAAAAAAGTAACTCCTTATTATGCATTTATTGAAAGCATTCCTTTTGGTTATATTGTAAGTACAGGATATGAGCAGGAAATAGTAGACCCTCAAAATTATATTGAAAAAGAAAAACCGGCAAGGTATTTAATTTTAGGGGCTGATTTTAAGGCAATATCTTACTTAGATTTTTATGACTTTGCAAATGTTTTTGCTCATCCAATTGGTGTGCAAGTGTGTTTAGATAATGGCTGCTTTTTGTTAGACAATGAGGGGAGTATGATAACCTCTGCCGATTGGGATGAGTTTTTATTGGAAGGTGACAGAATAAAGGCCGTGCGCTATAAACCCGTTTCAGAAGATGAATATTGGTTCATAGACGGTGAATTGGAAATAGAGGAGTATAAGTATTACAATTTGAATAAATAAAACCTACAGCAGAGAAGAAAAATTCAAGATTACTTATTGCTGAAGTTATCTTTAAAATAATGACTTTAATTTCAACAAATCTTTTTGGGTTGCTGTTTCTTTTGTTGGTGTATAGTTCATCTTCTTTTGCACAATCCTTTTCTGGAGTTATTGTAGATGATCAAAACCAAGTGCTTGCAAATGTTCAAATTAGAGATACAGTAAACAATATTTCTGCTTTTTCAAGTATAGATGGTTATTTCACTATTAGGCGTGAAATAAACGGTGTATTTGAAATTTCTAAAAGCGGATACGAGAAACGTTATTACAATTCATTGGTTAATCTTGACACGATTCAAATTTATTCAGAATCACGCGTTCTAAATAGTGTTGAGATAAACTCTAGGGCAACATTACCAGTTCTTGATAAATCTGAAGTTAATGTTTTGGATTATATCGTTTATGAAGAATTTGTGCTGACGTTATACGCATATAAATCAGGAAAATTTTTGTCGCTTGAAAATAATGGTGGGCAACCCAGAAATTTTTCTTTAGGTAAATTAAAAGCAAAATCACTTTTTGAAGATTGTTATGGCAATGTCCATATTTTAACAAAAGACCGGGCTTACCAAATCTGGATTGATGATGAATTGAGTTTTATTTCAAATGTTGATCTTGAAATGTTTAATGAAATACTAGCTCCGTGTATTGCCTCAATTGATTCTAATTTTGTCATTGCTAGCTATTCTAATCATCAAAAAAAATATAGCCTTGCAATTAAGAAAAATCAGGAAAAACAATTTACACCGTTTTTTAATTCTTGGGATCACGAAGAAGAGGTGGCAGCTAATGCGCTTTATTGGGAAATTGTTGCATTATACATGGCTTCATCTGACACTATATCCAACATCATTACAAATAAAATGTGGGATGGGAAAAATATGCGAGAATTGGCTTTGAATTATGAACTTTTGTTAAGAATTGGTTTTTATGAGAGTATTATTGGGAAAGAAATAGCCGTTCAATCATTCCAAGTTAATGATCATGTTCTTGCGTTTGATTTATGTTTTGATTCACTCCATATCTTCAATAAAGATGGAAATCAATTATTTCAAACCAATTTGGAAAATAAAGTAAAGAAGGGAGAAAGAACAGTCATTATGGATAAGATGCAGAACAACTTTTATCAATTACATTTTTATAAAGGAATTTATTCTGTGAGTCACATAAACCTTACAAATGGACGTTTGGAAGATTCTTTCCAGCTAAATGATATACCATTTGCTGAAAACATTCAGATTTTTAACGGATGGATTTATTATTTAATATCGAATAATGGATTTCATAAATTGTATAGAAAAAAAATGTGAGAGAGGACATTAGAAATCGTTTGATGTGAATTTATTTTCTAATGCATAATTCGGGTTAAACCAACTTTCTTACCATCTTTGTATCGGTTGAATATAGTTTAGTCAAATACAATCCTAAATTACAGATGGGCATGATTATAGAAATTGGAGATAAATTGGTTTCAGAGGAAATTTTTGAAAAAGAATTCGTTTGTAATTTGGGCGCTTGTAAAGGTGCTTGCTGCATTGAAGGAGATGATGGCGCGCCATTAAAAGCTGAAGAGGTAAGTTTACTTGAAGATAATATTGACGCTATTAAACCATACATGACTCCAGAAGGGTTGGACAGTGTAGAAAGACTAGGCGTTTTTTATATGGATCAAGAGAACGAACCTGTTACAACTTTGGTAAAAGGCGCCGAGTGTGCTTTTGTGTTTTATGATGACGAAGGAATTACGAAATGTTCTGTTGAGCAGGCTTATCGTGATGAGAAAATAAGCTTTAACAAACCTATTTCTTGTCATTTGTATCCAATAAGAGCCAGAAAATTTAAATCATTCACGGCACTTAATTATGACCGTTGGACTATTTGCAAAGATGCGTGTACTTTAGGAGAGGAATTAGGTGTTCCGGTATATCAATTTTTAAAAGAACCTTTAACGCGCGTTTATGGTGCAGATTTTTATACCGAATTGGAAAAAGCGGCGGCTGAATTAAAAAAGAAAGATCAATAATTGGTTTTACAACTTACCCAACTTCATTAGCAAATTGGCGTCTCGTAACTAAATATTAAAAGTGAAATTAACCTTCAAAAAAGCGGAAAGATTAACTAGCCGAAAAATCATTGATAAGATTTTTGCTGAAGGAAATATGCTCAAAAAGTACCCTATTCTATTAAAATATATTGCGGTAGAATTTAGAGATGAAGAGCCACTTAAAATAGTGATGTCCGTTCCAAAGCGACGCATTAAAAAAGCAAGTGATCGCAATCGCATTAAAAGGTTAATGCGTGAGGCATATCGACAAAACAGAATGCCATTTAAGGAAAAGATGAAAGCCGAGGGAAAAAGTTTGGCATTATTTTTTATCTATAATGGAAAAGAAAACCCCGATTTCGCAACAATCGAAGAGAAAATAAAACTAATTTTAAAGGAATTGAGCCGTGTGATGAGCACCGAGACGAAAGAAGAATTATGAAAAAATTGAGGTATACATTAATAATATTAGGGTGCTTTTTCGCTTTCAATTTACAAGCGCAACCTGAGCTGGAGGAGCAACAAAACGCTGATTTTGAAATTCTAAAAAATTTAGAATTGTTTGAGTTGGTTTATAAACAAGTAGATTTAAACTACGTTGATGAGCCAAACCCAGGAGCTTTAATGAAAGCGGCAATTGATGCTATGTTGTATGAATTAGACCCGTATACAACCTACATTCCAGAATCTCGCATTGAGGATTACAAATTGATGTCTACTGGACAATATGGTGGTATTGGGGCAATCATTCGTCAGCAAGATGAGGTTGTGATGGTTGTTGATCCACATGAAGGGTTTCCAGCGCAAAAGGCAGGTTTATTAGCTGGAGATGTATTTCTTGAAATTAATGGGAAGAGTGTTGAAAATTTAACCTCAAGCGAGGTGTCTGATAAACTGAAAGGAAAACCAGGGACTGAGTTAACGGTAAAGGTTGATAGAGATGGAAATACAATTACAGCCAAGCTAGTTCGCGAAGAAATTAAATTTAGCCCAGTTCCTTATTACGGAATGGTAAGTGAGGATGTTGGTTATATTAAATTAAGCTCATTTACAAAAACTGCTGGGCAGGATGTAAAGGGCGCTTATCAAGACTTGGAGAATAAACAAGGAATGAAAAAACTTATTTTTGATTTGCGTGGCAACGGAGGTGGATTGGTTGTTGAGGCGGTTAAAATCGTGAATATGTTTGTTGAGCAAGGAACAGAAATTGTTTCGATAAGAGGGAGAGATACTGAAGTGAATAAAACTTATACAGCGCGTGAGCGCCCAATGGCCTTAAAAATTCCATTGGTAGTTTTGGTGGATGAAAACTCAGCATCTGCGAGTGAAATTGTGTCGGGCGCCTTGCAAGATTTGGACCGTGCAGTAATTATTGGACAAACTTCATTTGGTAAAGGGTTAGTTCAACGTCCACTTGATTTAAAATATAACGCAAAACTAAAAGTGACAATTGCCAAGTACTATACTCCAAGCGGTCGTTGTATCCAAAAATTAGATTATTCAAATCGTGAAGCTGGAGATAATGTTGACGAAATTTCTGATTCTTTATTGAACAAGTTTAAAACATTAAATGGGCGTGAGGTGATTGATGGAAGAGGGGTTGAACCAGATGTGCGCATTCCGGATAAAGAGTATTCAGTATTGACAGGAACAATTGTATTAAGAAATATTCTTTTTAATTACGCTACAAAATTCCAGCGTACGCATGATAAAATTGCCGAACCTCAGGCTTTTAAAGTAACGGATGAAATTTATCAGGACTTTTCAAACTTCGTGCTAGCGCAAGATTTTGAATATACAACAGTATCATTACAGTTGATGGAAAAATTAGAAGAAGCTGCGCAAGATGAAGATTCATACAGTGAAGCGCAAGCAGAATTTCAAGCATTAATGGATAAATTAAAGCCTTCAAAAAAGAATGATTTGATTAAATATAAAAGCGAATTAATTCCACTTTTAGAGGATGAATTAATTGGTCGTTATTTTTACCAAAAAGGGAGATTAAAACATGGATTAGTCGAAGATGAATTTATTCTTGAAGGAATTGAAATATTAAACGATTTACCGCGTTATAAAAAAGTGTTGAATCTAGAAAACTAACCAATGTTCGATAAATGGCTTCGCTTACCAGCCCATTTATACCTTAGAATCACTGCTTTAACTATTCTTACCGTCGGAATCGCCCTTTCCAACGTTTTAATGAGTATCGGAGCAATTTGGATCATTTCGAATTGGCTTATTCAAGCCGACTTTAACTCCTATTGGCAAAAATTTAAAGAAAAGAAAACCGTTTGGCTAGTTGTTGCTATTTATTTTTTTCTTGCTATTTCACTTTTGTGGAGTGATGATGTGGGTTATGGATTTAAAGACCTTAGAGTAAAGCTTCCATTTATCGTTATTCCTTTAGTGATGGCAACTTCTGAGCCTCTGCAAAAAAAGCATTTCTATTTTTTACTATATGTGTTTTTAGGAATTGTTCTGTACACCAGTGTTTACAATTTTATCCGCTATAATTATGTGCTGGAAAATGTCCATGACATACGAGAGATGTCAGTGTTCATATCACATGTGCGGTTTTCTGTACTCATTAATTTTGCTGTTTTTGTATGCATTTTTTTAATTTATAAAAAGAAGTTTAAAGCAGTGTTATGGCTTGTTTTATTAGGATGGTATGTGTTCTATTTATACAAGTCGCAAATAATTAATGGATACATCTTATTCCTTGCACTAAGTATTTTTATTGTTTTCTTCTTTGTTTTTAAAATGAAGTCGAAAAAATTAAAAGTTACGGTTTTAACTGTTGTTATTTTGGGAGGTGTATCCGTTGGTGTTTTGGGTTATAATACCATACAGCAACTCAACACTTGCAAACATATTCCTTTTAGTGAGCTTGATTTATACACCGTAAATAACAACCCTTATTATCACGACACACTTAATACACAAATTGAAAATGGAGAATTTGTTTGGCTTTATGTTAGCCAAGAAGAGTTAATGCAAGAGTGGGGAAAACGTTCTGCTATTCCATACGATTCTCTAGACAATAAAGGCCAACCTATGTATGGCACATTAATTCGCTTTTTAACTTCAAAACATTTGCGAAAAGATTCTATGGGGTTAGCAGCATTGTCTGATGATGAAATTCAAAGCATTGAAAATGGACAAACAAGTGTTCAAATGAATAAAGGCGTTATTACTAGGTTGAATGCTTTTTTAATGGAGTATCGTATTTATACAGAAGGCGGAGATCCTAACGGACACTCATTGATTCAGAGAATTGAGCATTTAAAAGCTGCAGTTGGAATAATTGAAAATCATTGGATTGCTGGAGTTGGAGCAGGTGATGTGCCGCAAGCATTCACTAATCAATATGCACAAATGAATTCAAGATTAACGGAAGAGCATCAGCACCGTTCGCACAATCAATTTTTAACCATTTGGGTAGGTTTGGGAATTGTGGGGCTTATCTTGTTTGTACTTCTATTAGTTTGGCCATTTTTCGAAATAAAGACCAAAGATTATTTTATGATAATGGTGTTGTTAAGCTTGATAATTTCATGCCTTTTTCAAGATTTTATTGAAACCCAAGCAGGAGTAACAATATTTGGGTTGTTTTATGGTTTGGCACTTTACCGAGATCGAGCAACAAATTAGTCGTCTAGAATCTCATCACTCGTACTGGTGGCCTCCATTATATTTAGTTCGTTAAGTAGAATGAATTTTTTTCGGTAATCACTATTTCTAGCGCTAATCCATAAGCTTTTTCCTTTCTTTTTGAAATATAAAGGAGAAGATTGATTGTGCTCTTTAGTTGCTAATATGACAGGCCCCAATACTAAACTTGCAACAAAAGTACATCCACTAATCATTATCGCTAAATTATAACCTTGTTTAGATTTTGCTTCGACAGCTAAATAAACTCCAATAATTAGTGCTAAAATGGCAATAGCAAATCCAATAGTTAGTCCTTTTAAAATGGCTTTATTTCTTCGCTTTTTTATTTCATTTGTACCTGCAAGATTAAATGGTACCTCAATTGTAATGTATTGAGTTAATCTTAAAAGCCTGAGTAATATCCATAGCACAGAAGTATTCTCGATATAATACTCCTTATTTGTATCAGGTTTTAATCCAGTAAAAGGACAAACTTGAGGAAAGTTGACTTTTTGCCAATCTTCAAGTTTTATCCAATTCTTTACTTTCGACATTTTATTCTAAACTTTGATAAAAAAAGACGTTATCAGATTAAAAAGCTATTCTCTAGTCATTTGCCACAAGAACCTTCTCTGATAATGTTGCTCCATCTGCTTGGAAAAACACAACAGAATAAAGGCCATTACTCCAATTCTCTGTTGCTATTTGTATGGTTTCATTTGATACTAACTGAGTTCTGAAAATAACATTCCCAATAAGATCTGTAATCATCACCTCAGATATCTGATCTGAGTATAAAGCAATGGTTAACTCACCGTTTACAGGATTTGGAAATACCTTATATTCTGTTTCGTCATTTTCAATTGTTTCAATTTCAGAAAATCCACAATCATGATCATTTGCAGCCTTCCATGCATCATATTTTCCTTGTAATTCATCTATAGGCTCAACGCCATCTGCCGTTCCAGCTACATTTATGTCAATAAATATATCATCATCTGTATCATCTGGCTTAGCTACTCTCAAAAAAGCGGATAATGAACTTGTTCCTTCTGATGTACAACGGGTGTCGGCACCAACAACATTTGCACCTTGCATGGATGCCATTAGTTTATCCGACAGACAACCTTCTTCTCGATTAAAACGAGCTTCCATTGAATCTAAAATTTCTTGGCCTAATAAAATATTTCCTTGAATAGCATAATTTGGACCTAAAACATGATTTTTATAAGCAAAACAACTTACTCCTGTATAGCCTGCAGAACGCGGGCTGCCACCATTGAAGTCCACCACACCATATTGTCTAATCTCAGGTTCCCCCGCAACGTCATTTGCTTCTAGCCACGATATAATTTCATCAGGAGAATCACCAGCTTCCATTCTTAGCCGCGCATTGGCCTGATTAGTATTGTGATGATATGATTGCGTGTGAATGGCACCTATTCCGGGTAAAACATCACTAATGATATAGGCGCCTGGTGTACCCGGCCATATAATACTATCTCCACATGTAGCGCCAGCGCTTCCTATTTCACCCGTAATGGAATCTACTGCCACAATAGAGAACGTATGCTGGGCATTTAATAAAAAGGGAGCGGTAAATACAACAAGGAATAATAGCTTCTTCATTTTAATCTGAATTAATTAATACTGAACCAATTTCAAGTTATAAAAACTTTTTGAAATGGAAGTTGTCAGGTGATTCATTTGTACAAATCTTGATCTTTTACCCTTCCAATTCGTTTAAAAAGGCTTCATCCTCATTAAAAAACACCAATAAACGCTGCCAATCTTGTTTGTCCACCATCCAAGGGTTTATTTGCAGTTTTTTTCCTGCCAAGTATAGTCGATTCTCTTTAATTTCAACAGCATCAGTATTTTCGAATTGATAGTGTTTACGAACAGATCCTAAAAAGCCAAAAACCTTAATTTCCTTATCGTTGTATTTAGCATAAGGTTGTTTTAACATGGTGTAGCCATAATAAATTACTATTGCGGCGGCAATTATGTTTAACATAACCGTGTAATCCTCTAAAATGATTCCACCAAAAATGAAAAGCAAACCGAATAAAACACCTAATAAAATGTAGCCTTTAGCCCAAATGGCCTGATACTTGATCTCACCTATCATAACTAGTTATAAACAACAAGAGTTGAATTAAACGTAAAGATGACGATAAATCGCTTGAAAACAAATTATAATTTTAGAGCGTTGATAACCACCTAAGAATAGAATGAAGCATATTTTCTCCATATTAATACTTTTTATTGCAAGTATAAGTTTTGCCGCTAAAACCAGTGTCACTATTTTGATTGATCCAGGTCATGGAGGAAAAGATCCGGGACATTTGCCATTAACGGATACTTTAATGCAAGAAAAAGATATTGCCTTAGAAATCGCCTTGAAAATTGGAGGATATCTAACCTACAACTTGTCTAACGTAAATGTTATGTATACTCGAAAATCAGATGTTTATCCAACTTTGGATGAGCGGGTTGATATGGCGAATAATAATAATGTGGATTATATGTTGAGTATTCATATTAATGGAAGCCCAAATTCTGCTGTATCTGGAACAGAAACACATATCCATAATTATGATGCAAAATCATCTTATAAATGGGCGCAATTAATTGAAAAACAATTTACCACAAGAGCAGGCCGTAAAAGCCGAGGTGTAAAAACAGCTGCAGATATAGGACATTCATTACAAGTACTTAAGCATACAAAAATGCCAACTGTTTTAGTGGAGTGTGGTTTTATTACAAATACGTCTGAGGGTCGATATTTAAACTCGGCATATGGGCAAGAAATTATTGCTTCGGCCGTATTTAGAGCAACACGCGAATTTATAAAGAGCAAACATTCTAATATTGATTTTAGCCCACCAAAAGACCTTGCAGACCAACCAGATCAACCCCATTATAAAGTTCAGATAATGGCTTCAATTGACGAAATAGCGACAGATATTCGTGAATTTACAAAGCTTGGTTATGATGTGGAGCGTGTATTAGTAGAAAGCTCAAGTATGTATAAATACAAATACTATGTAGGGCCATTTGATACAAAAAAGGAAGCCAAAAAAGCACAAAAATCTGTTCAGTCAAACGGGTATAAAGATGCCTTTATCGTCTATTTTGAATAGTTAATCTATATTTTTTAGGGATTAATAGTTTTGATTTTCAATTTAAATAGCTTAAATTGGGAATAGAATATCCCGGATATCACATTTATACCTCTTGTTCCAACTCAAAAAACAGAAGTTAAGGCATATCTATAATTTATGGGGTTACTAGAAATTGACAGACTATGGCGACAGTATTTGAAACAAGATTAATTGGTAATATAGGAAAAGACGCAGTGGTGAGAAAGATGGAGAAAGGGGTATTAGCGCTCAACTTCCCAGTTGCTCATAATAAAAACTGGCGTGATAAAAGAACTGGTGAACAACGCACCAAAACAACCTGGGTAAATTGTACAATTTGGAAAAAAGATGGTACAAACCTAAGAATATTAGATTTTTTAAAGAAAGGCAGCCTCGTTGAAGTTATCGGCACGCCATTCGCAAAGGGTTACCTGCAAGACGACCAAAGTATCAAATCTGAAATTAGGCTAAATGTCTCAAAAACAAACATTTTGAAAGCCAGTTCAGAAAGTACAAGTCTCTATAAAGACTATAATGAGGAAGAAAGTTTTGAGAATGCAGAGATCGCAATGGCAGATGGAATTTATTGAGATTCAAAAAAAACAAAAAAAGCGAGAAATTTTTCTCGCTTTTTTTGTTTTGATCAATTTAATTTATGTATATTTGCCCTCGCTAAACGAAAAAGCAATGGCTTTTTTTAAGCGAAATTTTAAAACCTTCCTCCTTAGCTCAGTTGGTTAGAGCATCTGACTGTTAATCAGAGGGTCCTTGGTTCGAGCCCAAGAGGAGGAGCATTAAAAGCAACACCTAGGTGTTGCTTTTTTTTTGTTAAAGTTTTTTTTGCTCATTTTGTATTTACCTTCTAAAGTTCTACATTGGAAACTGCTAAGTAGGATTTACAATCCTTCATAAACTCACCGCATTTAGTTTGGTTACCTATTCAAGCAAATAACTTATATTCGTATAACTAACTTTTGAAGTCAAATTCTGCCAAAGTGAAAATAGTGTTGCTATGAAAATTTTATTATTCCAAGCTATTTTTTTGATACCTATTTTTTTCTCTGCTAGAGATTGTCTTTTTCAGGGTGAGATTATGTATGAACTATCTTGTGAAGTGAAGGGGTTTTCTGAGCCCTACATGATGAAGTTGGCAGAAGAGAGTGAATTGTGATTGATATGGTTAATTGGAAGTTTCTTAACGTTTATTCGAACCGAATTGTTTTATTGGTTTTATTGTTACAAACACAAACAAACTTTGCACAAATTGTATATGATGATTATCTGGAAATTAAAACTTCAAACGAATTTCAATACAAAGCAATTTCGCTAGAAGGACAAGGAGTGTTGATCATGGTTTCGACCCCGTCATTGCCGAAAGATGAAACGATTGTTAGTTATACGCTATTGGATAATGACTTGAATGTGAGAAGTCAGTCAGATTTAGTTTATGATTCTCAAGTTTATTATAATGGTATAAAGGTTGATTCAGGAGTTGCAGTTTTATTTTTTACAAATAATAAAGGTGATTGTTTATTTGAAAAAATCGATTTAATTAGTGCAATTAGGTCTCAATTCATGCTGAGTTTACAAGAAACAGGAGATTTAGTTTTTTCAGATCTCTCACTTGACAATCCTTATATAATTCGAAAGCATACGGGTTGTCATTATGCGATCACACAATTTGATTTGGAATCGAAAATTTTTACGACACAAAACTTTGATGTGTGTGAAGTGAGCAAACCCATGAATATTATTGATTGTAAGATTGACAAAAGTGGTAAAAAATTCTTGATTCTTTTTAAAGGGATGAATGACTCGAAATGTGATATCTACCTTATGAGGAAATTTATCGGAAGTAGCTCTCAAGAATTGATCGAGTTGACTGAGGACGATTCCAATGATGCAATCGCCTATCCCTATGTTGATTGCAAATTTGATGGGGATGATGTTATTTTAATCTCAAATACTAAAGGTGTGATTTATCGAAACATGCCAATTATATATCGACAACAAATGGGCTTTGTTTATAAACGATTTAGAAATGGAAGGCTAAATCGTGAGAAAAAACATACAACAATTTCTTTTGAAAATTATAGTGAACTTTTAAAAGGGATACCATTGAAAGGTATCATAACCAATGGTGGATATCGAACTTCGGTTATTCCTGGCATTTCGGATGGTAAATTGATCGTGCGACCAAACGGTCATAGTCTTTTGATTGGATATGTGTTCTTTGACCCTTCAACATATCGTTTGCCTCCATCAGATTACAAAGGAAGGCTTTATCAAATTGTGATTAATTTGAATGAAAATGGAAGCGTTGTTTGGGATCGACAAATACAAATACCTCTAGTAAAAAGTGATAAGAAATTCAATGATAATCATTTGAATATTGTTTATGCTGACATAGATTCAGCTGCATACACAGGAATCTTAAATTACCGAAATTCAAAATTATTTTTTCATGAATTAAATGAAGAAGGGAAAGTTTTTCAACGGAATTCTAATAGGGTAATCTTAAAATATCACCCAAAAGATAAAATAAAGTTTTCCAATTCTAAAATAATTTATTTGTACGATAGAACTTTCCTACATTATGGGATTCGACAGATTAAAAATAAATCAAGAATACTTCCATCCAGTAAATACCTCTATTTTGCGGGAACATTTAAATTATAAGTAATATTGCTGCATGATTAAATCCACTATATTAATAGCACTTACATTATTATCATTCACCAGCTTTTGCCAAACTGGTTCAACCGCCGTGCTAGGCACATGGCTCACAGAAATTGAAGATGCTAAAGTTGAAATTTACCAAAAGCAAGGTAAGTTTTACGGACGTGTAGTTTGGATTGCAGAGCCTAATGATGAAGATGGAAATCCGAAAATTGATGAAAATAACCCAAATGAAAAGCTAAATAAACGGCCAATTATGGGAATTGACATTCTTACAGATTTTACTTATGATGATGGGGAATGGAGTGGGGGATTTATCTATGACCCAAAAGATGGAGAAGTTTACGAATGTAAGTTTTGGATTGAAGATGGAAAATTAAAAGTGCGTGGATATTTAGGTTGGTTGTTTGATACTAAAACCTGGACAAGAGTGAACTAGCTTTTATATCATCCTATTATGGTTTCTAGTCGATTAAAAAAAAGAATCATTTTTTATGTAAATTAAAAAGTCCTTGATCTTTGAGCATAATCAAAAATCAAGGACCTTCTTAAAAGTGTTTTATTTCTTAATTAAGGACGAAAAAATAGAGAATACCTGCAGCAACAACACCTGCTCCTGCGGCATAACCTAAAGGTCCCATTTTCTTGTCGAATTCTTTAACCACAAGGTCTGACTTGATTTCTGTATTATCAATCGTCAAATCTCTTGCTTGAATTGTATAATTTCCTCTTCCCTCATCAACTTCGCGGAACTTGGCATCTACCTTTTCTTCGAAAGATTTTGAGCCTTCTTTAAAATTGATTGATTTATTAGTTGCAAAAATATTTCCTACTTCGCTGAAAAAGTTAATGTCAAATGAGTATGTATCATCCGTTCTAAGATAAAAATCGCGAACAGTGTATTTGTTATAGTAAGATTTGTTAAGACGTTCGGATAATTCAAGTGAACCAGGAAAGTCTGATGGAATGGTAACTAATGTATTTCCACTCGTATCTACTTTTAAGCTAACCTCAAGTTTTCCAGTATAAGTTTGATTATCTCCAATTCTCAATAAGTGCTCTTTTACAAGCGTTAAAATTGTTTTTTTATTTTCTAAATACATTGCCTCATCCTCATTTGCAATTTGGTAGGTTTTTTCCGCTCGCTTTTGCTTGAAATCTGCTAAATAGGGTTCAAGTTTTTTCTTGAAGTCTGAAAAACTAGCTGTGCTTGTATTCGTAATAACTAGTGATGCCATATCAAGATAAGAATCTTTATCTGTGAAAAGGTTCACACTTACATGGTCATCCATAAAGTTGAATTTCATTACTTCCCCGCTTTTCTTATCGGAGGCATTCATAGTAGGTTTCCAAAACTCCTCCAAAAACTTTCCTACATATGATTCATACCCAAATATTTTGGCTGAAACAATGACACGCTCTCCTCCAACAACGGCGGTTTTATATTCTGTTGTTATCGTAAAAATGGTGTTAATCTCATCTGAGAATTCACTTTTATAACGTCTTGAATAAGTTGTGTATTTTCCAGATTTTTTTTCCTGCATTTCCTCCATAGCAACTTTATCCATAGAGTAAGTAAGAAAGGAATGAACCCGAGAGTAGACATAATCGAAATTGAAATGGGTGATTTGAGTTACATAACGAGAACCTCTTTGATTACCTAAGTGCTCGTTTGTTTTTGAAGCTCCGTGCTCATAATAATATCCATATTGAGCAAATCCAGCATGATTGAGGGCAAAAAATAAAACCAAAAAGGCAAAAAAACCTTTACGTGTGTTGTGAACGTTTGTTGAACGCATAGTACTTGAATAAATTAAATCTTTATCACCTTTTTTGGCCATAAAGAAAGGTTAAATATGAGGCGAAAATAAATACATGTTTAGAACCTTTAAGGCGAAAAAAATGAATTTTTATTGGATGGTATCATATCTTGTATACATGGTTAAATTTCGAATTATTGGGTGTTTTTACTGTATGAAAAATTTAGGTTTATGAAAGATCTAATTTTATAGAGACATTGTTTTTTGGATTATTTATTTTTATTCGCATTAAAGCTCAATAACACGATCTAGCCGTAAAATTCCATAAATTCGACTTTATTGCCTATTCCTAAACGATTTAGTAAACAAAACCAAACGTATTTCGTCCGAAAAAAACAACCACTTATCGGTCAGTTTTATAACTTTGGTACGAAAAGTGTATAACACCTTTTAATCAAGGGAGGCCAAAACCTTTTCGAACAAAATCCTTACCTTGCGAAACATTTTATTTAGGCGTATGATTAGAATTTTTACACTATTAGCATTCACGGTACTTACAATAAGTCAGGGGTTTGCACAGTATCATGTTAATTACGACCGAGACACCAGATGGTTTATAGGACTGAATGTTGGTGGAACATGGTCAACACAAACCGAAGTAGATTATCGTGTGCGTGGTGGTTATGGGCTTACTTTCGGTAAGTCATTTGGCATGAATCCAGATAAGATCTTTTCATGGGATTTGCGTGCACGTTTTTTGCATGCGCAATTTCAAGGACAAGCAACTGACCGATATGCACTAGATAGTGCGTCTTCTGTTGGGTTAAACCTTTATGGTCAACCTGTGTTGCAGACGTATCAAGATTCGTTAGGTTATTTTATTCCAAATTATAGAACCAACTTGTTAAGTGGTTCATTAGAGTTGGTTTTAAATACCAATCGATTACGCCAAAATACGGGGTGGAATCTTTCCGTGTTTGGAGGAATTGGTGTTAAAGGGTATCATACAGCAACAAACTTGGTTGATGATGATATATTCTTGAATGAACCTACATACGACTATGATCAATTGCCTGCTAACCCTTCGCAATCCAATATCTTGAATTTACAAGATGATGATTACGAAACTTCTTTAGTAGGAGACGCTTTTGAATATGAAGTGGATTGGGCACCAAGTTTTGGTTTTGGAATTAGCAAACAGGTTCATCCTGCAGTTGCTATTGGACTAGAGCATAAAATGACATGGACACGTAATAATTTGTTTGACGGAATGCCAAATGAATTTAACGGAACACCTTCGTTTGATAATGATATATACCACTATACGGCATTAACTTTTAAATTCCATTTGTTTAATGGAAAATATGAAGATGATCCTATAGTTGATGATCCAGATATTGATGATTTTGATACGGACGAACCTACAGATCCTATTATTGATCCGGTAACTAAAAAACTACCTATTGTAGATATTTATGATCCGAATTCAAGCCCACATACTACAATGGAGAATTCGTTTAAAATTAAAGCGAATATCTATTATGTTGACAGTAAGGAAAAGGTAACATTTAAGCAAGATGGAAACATCAATACAAACTTTACTTTCAACCCTTATACAGATCAGTTTGAAAGCCGAGTGATTTTACACCCAGGGCAAAACTTGTTTGAGATAACAGGTACAAATGAAGCCGGGTCTGATTATGAGTCTGTGATTATAATTTATAAAGAAGAGGAGGAACCAAAAAATCCACCGATTGTAACAATTACTAATCCGCCTTACACGCCTTACTATACTTCTTCCAATATATTTGGATTAGTATCAACAGTATTAAATGTTGATCGTAAGTCGCAAATTAGAGTATACTTAAATGGAGTTAACTTAAACGCATTTAGTTATGATGGTGCAGCGAAAGTTGTAAATGCCTCTCTAAACTTAAATGAAGGAACAAATACAGTTACAGTAACTGCCACTAACGAAGTAGGTAGTGATAGTAAAACGGTACAAATTATTTACAAAAAACCAGAAGCACAACAACCACCAATTGTGGATTTTGTAAACCCTGGAGTAGATCCTTATTATACCAATACATCATCTATTAACATTCGAGCGACAGCATTGCATGTGGCTTCAAAAGCCGGGTTAACTATTAAAGTAAACGGAAATCCTGTTGGATCTTATTCTTTCAACACAACTACGAAAGAAATTTATTTCAGCACCGGATTAATTGTAGGGGCCAATATTGTAGAGATTACAGGTGTTAATGAGGCAGGTTCTGATTTTGCGTCAACTACTATCATTTATAGTAGACCTGATGCACCACAACCACCAATTGTAACATTTATTGATCCTGCTGCAGATCCTATAACGGTTTATACAGCTTCTTATAATGTAACAGCAAAAGTTGAGCATGTTTCATCTGCATCTAATATTACATTAAAGATTAATGGTGTTGTTTCTACTCTTTTCTCTTATAGTGTGTCTTCTGACATGATGAACTTTACAACAAGTTTGGTTGAAGGTTCAAACGTAATTGAAATTAAAGGTGTGAACGAAGATGGAATGGATGTTGAAACAACAACAATCATTTACAGAAGAACAATTCCTCAAGCTCCACCAATTGTAGATATTACTTATACTGCGGTTGATAATATTGAGTTTGAATCGCCAAACATTACTGTTGTTGCAAGTGTATTAAATGTAGCAAGCGCTGCAGATATTAATGTTAGTGTAAATGGTATTCCAACGGCTGCCTTTACTTATAATACTTACACTAAGGTGTTGAACTTGCCAATCGTAATGAATGAAGGAAGTAACATAGTTTCAATTTCTGGAACTAACGTTGCTGGAACAGATTCGGATATGAGAATCATCAAGTATAAAAAACCTGTTGTTCCATGTCCTCCAACTGTAAACTTTATTAATCCGCCAACTTCACCGCACTTGTCTGATGTGGCGCCGTTCACTGTAACTGCAAACACAACGCATATTGATTCTAAGAGTCAAATTGTATTCAAGCAAAATGGGGTGTTAATTTCAGATGCTGCTTATGCATTCATTGGTGGAAACCAAATTGTATACAATGCAACATTGATTCCGGGTAGTAATATCTTTGAGGTGTCAGTTGAAAATGCAGATGGGTCAGATTCTGACTTGGCAGTAATTAATTTTGAAAAAGATGATGAACCGTGTATTATTCCAACGGTTGGATATATATCACCTGTACCTTATTCTACTGTAGAAGAGCCAAACGTAACAATTGATGCACAAATCAATAATCATTCGCCAGGAACTACGGTTGAATTGAGATTGAACGGCGTAAGTCAAGGATATATGACTTATAACGGTGAAACGTCAATTGCGTCTAAAGCAATTACTTTATTAGAAGGTTCTAACGCTGTAAATGTTATTGTAACAAATGAGTGTGGAACAAACCAAGCAACATTTACATTGATTTATGAGGCGCCTGATGCTCCTTGTTATGACCCTACATTAACTGCTACTGGAGAAACTTCTTTCTCAACATTGGATGAGGTGGTTTCAGTAGTTGCTACTGCAACGCATGTTGCTAATGCAGGTGAATTAACAGTTAAACTGAACGGAAGTGACATACCATTTGCGTTTGATGCTGGAACAGGAACGATAACTATTTCTGGAATCAACCTACTAATTGGAAGTAATGCAATTTCAATTACTGCTAACACTGACTGTGGTGGTGCTGTACTAGTTTATAATATCATTCGTGAAGAATGTAAAGTACCAGTAATTTCAGGAGTAAGCCCATTAACTGGAGCAAGCACTGAAAGCGAATCAATCATAGTGAATGCAACTATTTCAAATGCTGAAACTGCTGACATTATTTTATTGTTAAACGGTGTTTCGCATGAATTCTCTTATAACGAGGGAACGGATATCTTAACAGAGGCATTAACACTTAATGTAGGTTCAAACGCAATTGAAATTAGAGTTGAAAATGCTTGTGGATCTGATACGCATAGAATGACTGTTACGCGTGAGGTGCCTTGTGAAACAATTGTTACGAGTTTATTATCTCCAGCAACAAACACAGTAACTTCACCAACAGATTCGTATGATGTTACATTACATGCAAGCGGAATTGTAAGTGTTGACCAAGTTACGGCAACATTAAATGGGGCTTCAGTTACTCCTTTGTTTGATCCAATTTCTGGAAATATACAATTGAATGGCTTGAGCTTAGTTGATGGTGAAAACACTGTAGTAGTTGCAATGTCTAACGAGTGTAGTGAAAGTACAGTAACTTATACGATTAATTATGAGGGTTGTGAGCCACCTGTAATTATCATTAACAGTATCTATCCAGGTATGGTTGTGACAGAGGGTATCTTCCACTTGGCGGTGATTGTTACAAATGTGTCTGATGCTTCTGATATTGTTTTATTGATTAATGGATCACCAGCAGATTTTGATTTTGATCCAACAACACATTTATTAACTGCTGAATTCCCATTATTAGATGGAAGTAATATGGTGAATATCCAAGCAAACGGATGTGAATCTGTAAGTGCAGAGGCAAGCTTAACTTATGAGCCGCCTTGCGACAAAATTTCGCATACGTTAATGATGCCAAATGTTACACCAACAGTTTCTGTTGAAAGTGAATATGAAATTACATTAAGCACATTTGGTGTTGATAATGCTGGTCAAATCAGCGTTAAATTGAACGGATCATCTATTCCATTCATGTTTAATACTGAATCTAAAATTATTACTATTACAGGTATTGATTTGATTGATGGAACAAACACAGTGATTGTGAGCATGGCAAATGATTGTAGTTCAGATGTTGTAAATTATTCAATCAACTATTCTGGATGTGCGGCACCAGTAATTACATTGGGTGCAAATCCAAATGCAGTAACTGAGTCATTATATAACTTCCAAGCAAACGTTACAAATGTTCCAAATGCAGGAGCGATACAAGTCTTCTTAAATGATGCACCTGTGCCGTTTGTATTTGATCTTGTTTCAGGTGGATTAAATGCAAGTTTAACTTTAGCTGAGGGTAGCAATTCAATAAGAGTAGTTGCAAACGGATGCGAAACGAAAAGCAAGGCATATACTGTAAATTATACAATTCCTTGTGATCCGATTTCGTATACATTAGGAAGCCCTTCTTCATTAACGGCTGAAAGTGCTGATGATACTTATAACATTAACTTAGTAGTACAACATGTTAATGCGGGTAGCATCAACGTAACAAATGCTGGATTGCCAATTCCATTTACTTTAAGTGGTAATATCCTTACGGTTAACGGAATTTCTTTAAAAGATGGGGCAAATACAATCGTTGTAGGAATGAACAATCCTTGCAGCAGTGAATTTATTACTTATACAATTACACATGATGATTGTAATACACCAAGTGTAAATTTATCTACTAACCGATTAACAAGTGTATCGTCACTTTACAGCTTTATTGGATTAGTTACAAATATTGAATCAGCAGAACAATTGGAGCTAACCCTAAATGGAGTTGCAGCGCCATTTGCTTATGATGCAGGGAGTGGAACAGTTACAGCAAACCTTAACTTAACAGTAGGCGTTAATACAATTCAATTAACAGCTAATGGTTGCGAAACGGCAACGAACAAAATTCAAGTTAGATATTCTGTCCCTTGTTCGCCTGTAACTTATAGTTTGGTTTCTCCAGGTACTTTAGTATCTGAAACAGAAGAGGAGTCAATTGCTTTGAGTTTGAATACTACTAATGTTTCATCAGGAACAATTAACGCAACCTTGAATGGAAGTACAATCGCGCATACATTTGCAGGTGGTGTAATTTCAATTGCAAGTATTCCGTTAGTTGAAGGTTCTAATACAGTAGCAATCACTTTTGGTAATGACTGTAGTACTGAAACAGTAACGTATACTATTGATCATGCTCATTGTGATATTCCTGAGATAATTATCAACGGATTGACAGATGGAATGGTGCTGGTTGAGCAAGAACTTGTGTTCTTTGCAACTATCTTCAACATTGAAGATCCAGGAGATATTCTTTTAAGATTCAACGGAGTTGCTGTACCATTCGAGTTTGACATGGCTATGAATCAGTTGGAGGCTCCTTTAACATTGTTAGACGGATCTAATTCAATTGAAATTGTTATCAACGGATGTGAGCGAGTAACCGGTGGAGTGAATGTTGTTTATGATGCACCTTGTGCACCTCCAACTTATACTATGGTTTCTCCAACAGAATCTGAAGTAACAATTGAAGGAGATACTTATACGGTTTCATTAACAGTTGAAAATGTAACAGAAGAGCAAATTGCAATTACTTTAAATGGTGCGGCTATTGATTTCACTTATTCTTCAGGAACAGTGATTTTTGAAATGCCTTATATTTCTATTCCAACAAATACAGCAGTTGTTACCTTAACAAATGATTGTGGAACAGCACGTGCAACATATGTTGTAACTTATGTGTTAGAGGAAGAGAATTGTGTGCCTACAGTTTCTGCAACCTTCTCTGCTGATAATAAATCAGCAACGGCATTTTCTGACAAAGATTTGATGAACGTTATCTTGAACTTAGATGACGGAACAACTCAAATAATTACTGATGTAACAGGAATGACAGGAACATTCTCAGCAACAGGAGATAAAGCTGGAAGATGTATTGTTGGTGTTTGGATTCGATCTGGTTGTAATTTAAGTGCGGCTGGAGAACCATTCGGAGATTATGTTGCAAATCCAGGTTGGGACGGTGTTTGTGAAGAGCCTTGCTCACCTGTATCGCACACATTAATTACTCCAAACCGATTAAGTACAGCTACAACGCTTAACCCTTATACGATTGTTTTAGGAACTACAAACGTTGAAGATGCTGGAGATGTTACAGCTTTAGTAAATGGAGTGAGTAAACCAATTAGTTTTGATGGTTCACGTGTTACTTTATCTGGAATTACGCTGGCTGCAGGATCGAATACAGTTCAGTTTACATTGAGTAATGATTGTAGTACAGAAACAGTTACCTATACAATTTCATTAACTATTCCAGGTGGTGTTGCACCAGGCGAAGATGATGGTGGGAAAACAAACGGATTAGGTACTCAAGGAACTGGAACTGATGGTGGCGGTGGAACTAAAGTACAACAAGTGTTAGTTCCTAAAATTACACCTGTGAGTCCAATCACAACTAAAACTACGGTAAAGTCTAAAACGCTAACGTTAAAAACGAAAGTAACAAACGTAAAAAGCAAAGCAGAGATTAACTTGTATGTTAATGGTGTTAAAACAAGTGCTTTTAACTATAACAGTAACACAAAACAAATGGCAGCCGTGGTTCGCTTAAACCAAGGTGTAAATGCGATTAAAGTTGAAGCTAACAATGGCAAGAAAGCGGCTATTACATATTATATCACGTATGAAAAGCAGGCAGCGCAGCAAATGGGCAGTGGAGGAACCGGCGGTGGTGGAACTTTTGGGCAACAACAAGGTACTAGTTTAACACCTAAGTTGACTAGAGTGTCTCCAAGCATCAGTACTTCAAAAACAAATAAGCCAACGCATGTTGTGAAAACACGAGCAATTAATGTAATGTCTAAATCTGATTTGACATTAACAATTAATGGTACCAAAACAACCAACTTTACATTTAGCTCAGGGTCAAAAATTATGACTGCTACAGTTAGATTGCGAGAAGGAGCAAACACAATTAAAGTGGATGCTAAAAATGGGGATAAAAAGGCGAGCATTTCATACGTTATTACTTATAAAAAACCTGCACAAAACGTAGGTACAGGTCAACAACAAAATAATAATGGTGGTGGAGGCCAACAAATGGCTAAAAAACCAGTGTTCAAAAATGTGAACCCTGCAACTTCAACCAAAACGGTAAATACACCAACATTTGTACTTAAAACTAAAATTTCAAACGTAAAAAGTAAATCAGGAATTACGCTTACAGTAAACGGTGTAAAAATGACGAGTTATTCATTTAATCCTGCTTCTGGAGAATTAGTTTCAACTTTAAAACTGAAAGGTGGTTCAAATACAATCCGTATTACAGCTAAAAATGGAAATCAGGTAGCAACGACTACTTATACCATTAAGTTTGTTGCAAGCGGTGGATCAATGAAACCTTCTGATGATAAAAAGGACGATAAAAAACAACTAGGTGCACCTACCAATAATAACAATGGTGGTGGAATGAAACGTGGTTAAGTCACATTTTATTGATAAAAAAAAGACCAGCTAAATTTTTAGCTGGTCTTTTTTTTCGAATTTGGTAAACTAGTTACCGTTGTCATTAAAAATCCAAATTCGTTTTAATTCGTCATAGTGTAAAGTGTTGATCATAAGCGTGTTTTTAGATGTTTTCATTTGCAATCTAAAGCAAAAAAGCCAATCAAAGGAAATATATTAGGCGTAGAGTTGTATCTTTTTATTAAAATGTATTAAAAACAGATTTAATGGTTTTCCAATCTAATTTGTATTTTTAGGAGAAACTTATTGAAGTACACCTTTTAAGGATGTAATGAAATAAGCTAGAACCATGAAGAAATCGGCTGAAATGAATTGATTAGTAGAAACTATTCAAATCGTGAAACCACAACACATTTAGGAAATGAAACTTAAAGCGATAGTAGTAGATGATGAGGATTTGGCAAGAAAAAATCTAACCATGTTACTGCATGAGTACTGTGAAGATGTTGAAGTAATTGGTGATGCAGGGAATATTGGTACAGCCAAAGAAAAAATTGAAGAACTTAAACCAGATGTTGTTTTTCTAGACATCAGAATGCCAAGCGGGTCAGAAGGATTTGATTTGTTGGATAATATTGAAAACAGAGACTTTTTAGTTGTTTTTGTAACAGCATTTAAAGACTATGCCTTGCGTGCTTTTAACGCAAATGCAATTCACTATGTTTTAAAACCTGTTGATATTGATGATTTAGTTCGTGCGGTAAATAAAATTAAAGAGTCTCGATCTACCTTTAGCGAAAACCCAGGTAATTTTGATACCTATTTTGAATCGATCAAAAACCTTTCTTCATCAATGGAGTCTCAAGGTTATGGAAATAAGGTTGCCATTAGCCACACAAAAGGAATTAAGTTAATTGATATTAATGATATCATGTACTTAGAAGCCTCTGGTAATTGTACCGTATTATATTTTGCTGACGGAACGCGTTATTTGGATACAAGAACCCTAAAAATATATGAGGGAATTTTAACTCCTGCTATTTTTTATCGTATTCATAAGTCACATATTGTAAATATGGATTATTTAAAAGAGTATTTGAATGAGGATGGTCACTTCGCTATTTTAAAGAATGGTAAACTGCTTTCTGTTGCACGAAATAGAGTGTCTAGTTTTGTTAAAACGCTTAAATCCTTATAATAGGTGAAAATACTTCTCGTTGCACTAGCAACTCTAGTCACCATTTTTTCATTTGCGCAGCAGTATAATGTTAAAAGTTATACCGTTGAAGAGGGGTTAGCACAATCGCAGGTCAGAGATATTTGTCAAGATCAACAAGGTTATTTGTGGGTCGGTACATCCTCTGGCTTGAGTCGTTATAATGGAATAGAATTTGAAAACTATTTTGTTGATGATGGGCTACCAGATAATATGGTTCGTAAACTATATGTGGCAGATGATGGTGCATTGTGGGTGGCAACGGCAAAAGGGGTGGCCGTTTTTAAACAAAAAACGGTAAAGACCTATAATTTTGTCGAACCGTATCGAATCAGTGATATTGCAGAGTTAAAAGGAGAAATGTATTTTGCTAGTAGAACTGGTCTTGTACATTTTAAAGATTCCGAATTTACTCAAGTTGGAGATTCAGTCGAGCAGAATTATCTTTTTAGATCAGTTGTTTCTTATCGTGATTCAATTTTAATATGTGGTTCTAAAGAAGGATTATATGTTTGGAATGGTAAATCATATAATTCATTATCCATACCCGGTTATGAAAATTTAAGCGTTAGATCATTAAGAATTTATAATAATGAGCTTTATGTTTCTGCAAGACATGTAGGTTTGTTTTCTTACGATTTAATTACGGGTGAAATTGTTAATTATAGCCTTGATTTTTCAACTGCGTCAGAAATTGTGGTAGATAAAAATTCCATTTTTGGTATTAGTACAAATTCAGGGGCTTTTCTAATAAGTGAATCGGACACATTATACTTTAATAGTGAGAATGGTTTAATGGACCGTAGTTTAGAGTGTCTTTTTAAGGATAATGAAGGAAACATTTGGATGGGTACTGCCGGTAGTGGTTTATTAAAGTTTTCTGGAACTTCTATAGTCTATTATACAACAAAGGATGGTTTAGGTAGTGATATTATTTTGTCAGTCACACAAGATACGAGTGGGGCATTTATTTTTGGAACATATGATTTTGGTGTTACACTATTTCGTAAGTCTGGAGTTGAATATATAAGAAGTGATGGGGTTATTTTTGACAATACGGTTTGGGTCACCTATCAAGATTCATTGAATCGTACCTGGATTGGGACAACGAGAGGATTAACAATATTAGATGAAAACAGTAATGCTGTAGAAGATCCTCTATTAGAAACATTTCCAAAAACAAAAATACGATCAATTGTAATGGCTGATAAGCAAACCATGGTGTTAGGTGGTGATGAAGGTTTGTTAATTATGCGTGAAGACAGTGTTCTAATATGTCATTCAGAATTAGACATTAATAAGCTTTATAAGTTGGGCGGAAAAATTTATTGCGGAACAGATATTGGGCTATTTGAGTTTAATGTGGATAGTGATTTTCAATCATACGTAAAAATTGAATTGCCAGAAACCAAGGTTAATACCCTAACATCCGATTATCAAAACAATTTATGGATAGGTACGGAAAATGGCTTATTTGTCATGAATTCTAATGGAGAGGTTTATCGTTTTCAATTGAGTGAAAGAAATTATCGATCTAAAAGCATTTTAGGATTAATTACAAGTAGTGATGGGAGTGTTTGGGTTTCTGGAATGAAAGGTGTGTATCAGATTGCTTATGACAGCTTGGATCAAAAAAAGTATACTATTAATAATTATGGAACAGCAGAAGGGTTGATTGATGAAGAGGCAAACATTAATGCGTTATATGAAGATACTGAAGGGAATATTTGGATAGGTACTGCTAGAGGTTTAGCTAAAATTGATCCATCTGCAAGCGAGAATGTATTTGATTATGAACTACCAGTTTTACATATTACGGGCATTCGACTTTTCATGGAGAAGTTTAATTATGATGATTTTGAACATGAAATTGATTCTATTTTTAATGTGCCCACTTCAATTGAATTACCCTACAATAAAAACCATTTAACATTTGATTTTATTGGAATCAATCTTAAAAATCCAAGTGCTGTGCAGTATGAATACCGCCTCATTGGAGTAAATGATTTATGGTCTCCAGTTTCGCAATCAAACTATGCCACTTATTCATTTTTGCAACCTGGAGAATATACTTTTCAGGTAAGAGCAATGAATAAGAGTAAAAATTGGTCAACTATTCAAGAAGTGAATTTGGTTATTCATCCTCCTTTTTGGAAATCATGGTGGTTTATTTTATTGATGGTTCTGGCCGGGTTTTTAATTATAGTCTATGTATTTCAATCACGGATTAGTGCTTTAAAACAAAAACAGGATAATGAGAAGCTAGATTTAAAAAATAGATTGTTGTTTTTAGAGCAACGTTCACTAAATGCAAGTATGAACAGACATTTTATTTTTAATTCGTTAAACTCCATTCAATACTTCATTAATAGTTCAGATAAACGCTCGGCGAACAGGTTTCTTTCCAATTTTGCGAAACTAATTCGTAAAAATTTAGACAGTTCTGCAGCCAATAATTTTATTGTTACGTTGCAAGAAGAGGTTGAACGAATAGAATTATATCTCGGATTAGAGAAAATGCGTTTTTCTGATAAGTTTGAATATACGGTAGAGGTTTCTTCTTCGCTAGACACAGAATCTA
This sequence comes from uncultured Crocinitomix sp., assembly GCA_937136425.1. Taxonomy (GTDB): domain Bacteria; phylum Bacteroidota; class Bacteroidia; order Flavobacteriales_D; family Crocinitomicaceae; genus Crocinitomix. The sequence continues at coordinate 86,999 of CAKZON010000068.1, read as the reverse complement.
TTGAAATTCCATCAATGATTTTGCAACCTTTTGTAGAGAATAGTATAATTCATGGCGTTTTATCCAAAGAAGAAGGTGGTGAAATATCCGTTAAAGTTTATCAAGAATTTGGAGAGGTTGTATTTGAAGTAACAGACAATGGTGTGGGGATTGATAATAGTTTAGCATTAAAAACGGAGCAAATTGCTGGAGACCATGAATCTAAAGGGGTGGAGATCACCAATAGACGAATTGAAATCCTACGGCGCTTAACAGGAGAGAACTTGTTGATCGTTGGACCATTCCAAATGAATGATGAAAATGAGGAGTGTTTAGGGACAAAAGTTATCCTTAAATTAGGTGGTGCTGAGAAGTTTCAAGAATAAAAATGAAAAAAAAATTTGCATTAACAGTAATTTGTTTGTATCTTTGATTTAACTCTATGCGAATTATGCATTAATAAGATGAAGAAATTTTTATACATATTATCAGTTTTAACAGCAATTTTGTTGTTTGACTCTTGTACAAAAGAAGAGGTGGTTACTTGCGAAGACAGTCAAGATCCTTTTGCATTAGAATATTTTGACGAGAATTCTAATTCTCGCGGTATGCTTGATGGAAATGAAAGCGGAGGAGTTATTGATGATGAAGATGGTGACGACGAAATGGATGAAGACAACGACGCAATTGTTGATGATGAAGACAATGATGACGAGATGGATGAAGATGATGATGAATTGATCGACGATCGTTCAGGAGAAGGAAACGACGAAGACTAAAAAAAATATATATTTTATGAAAAGACACCAATTCGGTGTCTTTTTTTTGTTTCCAAGATTTTTTATACAAGTATATATTATATTCCTTTTTACAATTCGTAAGTTTTAGCCGCCTGATATATAGTGTGAAAAAGAAATCGCTGAATTTAGTCTGTTCACATAGGCTGGAAGTGCATGAATAACAATAAACGCGATATAAATTAGTACTAACAAATACTATTCTCACATAAGCTTTACCAACTTGGAAACGGTTTTAAAATAATATGTGAGTAGATAAAAGGTCGATCAACTTTATCCCGTGAATTTGGATTTATCAAACCAATATTACAATACACAATTGAAAACAATAATTTTATTTTTTTCAGTATTGCTAATTAGGGGAAGCTGATACTTAAATTGTTAATAAGGAGAGCAATAAAAAGTAATTTTTTATTATGCAACCAGTAATAATACATTATATTGTGAATTGTAAAACGTTTTAGACAACTACTTGAAATTCTAAGCGTTTTATAAAAACCCAAAAGGGTCTTTGTTAAGTCTACTACTGCGAAAATGAAAACAACTCCTTTTTTTAAGAGCATCATCATGGCATTCCTATTCATTATAGGATCATCTGCCGTTGCTCAAGATTGGACACAAATAGGTTTAGACATTGATGGTGAGGCTGCAGGAGATCGAAGTGGAACATCAGTAAGCCTTAGTGGAAGCGGCAATTTTATTGCAATTGGTGCACCTGAAAATGGAGGCATTGGTCATGTAAGAGTATATCAAAATATTTTAGACGTTTGGACCCAAGTTGGGGGAGACATTGATGGTGAAGGGGCAGGTGATGCTTTTGGTACATCTGTGAGCATTAATTCAACTGGAGATATTGTTGCTGTTGGAGCACCAAATAATGACGGCGCAGGAGTTGATGCTGGTCATTCACGTGTTTATCAATTTACAGGAGGCGTTTGGACTCAAATAGGAACAGATATTGATGGCGAAGCAGCTGGAGATAAATCAGGAACCTCTGTAAGTTTAAATAATGACGGGTCATTTGTGGCAATTGGGGCAACAATTAACACTGGCTCAGGTCCACAATCTGGTCATGTAAGAGTTTATGAAAATGTTGGGGGAGTTTGGACCCAAGTAGGAGCCGATATTGATGGTGAGGCTGCTTATGATTGGAGTGGTTGTGCTGTAAGCTTAAGCTCAGATGCAACTATTGTAGGAGTAGGAGCCTATAAAAATGATGGAATGGGTTCATTTTCTGGTCATGCCAGAGTTTATGAATTTAGTGGAGGAACATGGTCACAAATAGGGGTTGATATGGATGGAGAGGCAGCCGGTGATGAATTTGGAAGAAGTATTAGCTTAAGCGGAGATGGAAATGTGGTGGCAGTTGGCGGAGCAAAGAATGATGCCGTTGGTGCAAATGCAGGACACGCCCGTGTATTTGAAAATATTGGAGGAGTTTGGACACAAATTGGTGGGGATTTAGATGGCGCAGCAGCTGATGATGAATTTGGATGGTCTGTAAGTTTAGATGAAACTGGAACAACCTTAGCTATTGGTGGACCCAAGAATGATGAGTCAACGGCTGAGTCTGGTCATGTGCGTGTTTTTGAAAATATTGGTGGCGTTTGGACGCCGAAAGGAACAAATGTTGTTGGCGAAATGATTTATGACCGTTCAGGATGGTCTGTAGGGCTAGATGATGTCGGTAATATTTTGGCTGATGCAGCTTATGTGAATGATGGTACGGGAACTTCAGCTGGCCATGTTCGTTTATTTCGATTCGATTGTGATTCGTTAATTACTCCATTTTCAGATACAACTTTATGTTTTGATCAACCTTTAACCTTAGATGCAACATCAGCAATTGGTGCTGCTGTTAACTGGGATATGGGAGTGACAAACGGAGTTCCATTTTTTCCAGCTTCTACAGGAGTAATTACATATACAGCAACGTCTGTATCTCCTAGTGATTGTCCTTTAACCGTTGAAGTAACAGTGTTAGAATTGCCGGTAGTTACAGCAACTGTTGCTCCAACTGAAATTTGTATCGGAGAATCTGCAACCTTTACAGGTGGCGGTGCTGATTCTTATAGTTGGGATTTAGGAGTAACAGATGGTGTTGCATTTACGCCTGCGGCTGACGGGACAGTTACTTATACAGTTACGGGTACAGATGCAGCTACAGGCTGTACAAATACTGCAACTGCAGATTTAATAGTAAATCCGCTTCCAGTGGTTACTGCAACTGCAACACCGAGTGAAATATGCTTGGGCGAATCTATTACATTTACAGGTGGAGGTGCTAATTCCTATGTTTGGGATGGAGGTGCTATAGATGGTGTTGCGTTTACACCAGCTGCTGCCGGAACGTTTACTTTTACGGTAATAGGTACAAACACCGTTACTACCTGCGAAAATACCGCAACGGTTGATGTTATTGTAAATGATAATCCAGCAGTTACTGCAACTGCTACACCTGATGAATTATGCCTTGGACAGTCCGCTACTTTTACAGGTGGAGGAGCAGATACTTATGCTTGGGATTTAGGTGTAACCGACGGAGTTGCCTTTTTTCCAGCAACAAGTGGAACGTTTACACATACTGTTATTGGAACTATTACTGCAACAGGATGTACAAATACGGCAACTGTTGATTTAACCGTATATGACTTACCAATTGTAACAGCAACAGTTACTCCTACTGAAATATGTTTAGGAGAATCAGCAACATTCACTGGTGGCGGTGCAGCAACTTATGTTTGGGATCTTGGAGTAACAGATGGTGTGCCATTTATTCCAGCTGCTCCTGGAACAGTTACTTATACCGTTACTGGAACTTCGGCGGAAGGTTGTGTTAATACAGCTACTGCTGATTTAACAGTGAATCCTTTACCAACGGTTACAGCTACTGCCGCACCAACTGAAATTTGCCTTGGAGAAACAATTACATTTACTGGTGGTGGAGCTGATACATATGTATGGGATGGTGGAATACTAGACGGTGTTGCATTTGCACCAGGTGCTGCTGGAACATTTACATATACCGTTACTGGAACAAACACAGCAACAGGTTGTGAGAGTACTGCAACAGTTGATGTAACAGTAAATGATTTACCGCCAGTAACTGCAAATGCATTGCCGCATGAAATTTGTTTAGGAGAATCAATTGTTTTTAATGGAGGAGGAGCTGATACTTACGTTTGGGACTTAGGAGTTGTAAATGGAGTTGCATTTTTTCCTGCGACAGCCGGAACTTTTACACATACTGTTATAGGTACAATAACTGCAACGGGATGTTCGAGCACTGCAACTACTGATGTTACTGTACACGCGCTACCAGTTGTTACGGCCGCGGTGAGTCCAATTGAAATTTGTTTGGGTGAAACAGCAACCTTTACAGGCGGTGGAGCCGCATCATATTCTTGGGATACTGGTGTTATAGATGGTGTGCCATTTACTCCAGCTGCTCCTGGAACTGCTACTTATACTGTTACAGGCACTTCTGCAGAAGGATGCGATAATACTGCTACTGTAGATTTATTGGTTAATCCTTTGCCAGTGGTTACAGCAACTGCTGCGCCAACTGAAATTTGTTTGGGAGAATCAATCACCTTTACAGGAGGTGGAGCGGATATTTATGTATGGGATGGAGGAGTGGTTGATGGGGTGGCGTTTACTCCTGCAGTTACAGGAACCTTTACATATACAGTTACAGGTACAACTGCTGCAACAGGTTGTGAAAATACCGAAACCATAGATATTACAGTTTATGCAAATCCAGTTGTTACAGCAACAGCAACTCCTACAGAGGTTTGTATGGGAGAATCAATAGTTTTTACTGGAGGTGGGGCAGACACATATGCTTGGGATATGGGAGTAGTTGACGGGACACCATTTTTCCCAACTGCCCCTGGGACATTTACCTTTACTGTTATTGGTTATTTAGGTCCAATTTCTTGTGAAAATTCTAATTCAGTAACAGTAACAGTTTATGAATTGCCTGAGGTTACTGCAACAGTTGAACCATCAGAAATATGTTTCGGTGAATCAGCTGTATTTACAGGTAGCGGTGCAGCAACTTATATTTGGGATCATGATGTTGTAAATGGAGAACCACATACTCCAGATACGGATGGTCTTATCACGTACACGGTTATTGGAGTATCTGCTGATGGTTGCCAACGTTCAGTTACTGTTGATCTAGTTGTGATTCCAGAGCCAGATTTAACCGCAGAACTAGATACTATAATTAATACCGGCGGCACTGCAAATTTAATAGCGAATAGCACTTCAACAGGTTCTTACGTTTGGAGTCCGGATTTTGAAATTGAATGTCCAACTTGTAACATAACAACGGCAAGCCCTGGATATGATGAAACTTTTATAGTATTGTTCACAGATCAAAATGGTTGTACCGCATCAGATACCGTTATTGTATTGGTGAATTTTGTTGAAGGTATTGGTGTGGCATCTGGGTTTTCTCCAAATGGAGATGGAAATAATGATATCCTATTTGTACAAGGATATAATCTAGAGGAAGTGCATTTAGAGGTGTATAATAAATATGGCGAACGTGTTTTTGAAACGTCCGATCAAGATATTGGATGGGATGGAACTTACCATAATAAAGATGAAAACCCAGGCGTATTCACGTGGGTATTAGATTATAATTTGGTAGATGGTAGAACCGGCCGAATTAGTGGAAACACGACCTTATTTAGGTAGAATAATTTCAAAATTTTGTATTCAGTTATCTTTTGTAGATAATAATTATCCGATTGAATTCTTCCACGTTTTCTATAATAATAGCGTATTAGAGATAAAAAAAGAGGCAATTAGTATGAAAAGATTTAGATTAAAAGTCGAAGTAGCTTTTCATGACGGCACTCTTTAAATTGCGAGCAATAGTTGCTAAGTGTTTTTGTTTCTTTGGACGAAGTATCACTTAACTAACGGCATCTCAATAATTGAAACAAGGCAAAAGGCAAAAAATCAGTTTAAATTCGGACGTTGAATTATTTCAAATCATCCGATTTGGATTCGAACCAAACATAACCAGCGAAGTATGACTTTTTTACGGCACTTGTTTTTGCAATATTTAAAGTAGAAGTAAATGACGAAAAGAATATTTAATTGGGGCATTGTCTTTGCCAGAGTCGAACTGGACCATTTTGCTGCATTAACAACTATATGATTCCTCCCCTTCATTTGAGACGAAGTATTTCTTTTCTACGACATTCTACATTAATAAGTTAGTAAGGCAAATTGCGAAAAGAGACATGTCTCTGGCGTCCTGTTTTAGACGACAACCTGCTTGGCAGGTTGGAAGGGTTCACACCTCCATTTCCAGTCTGGAATCGAAGTAACTCTATTCTACGGCACTTACTATTTAATATGTTAAAGAACTATTTTTGCTTCGCCCAAAACATTGTTTTAAGGCGAAAAAGTTAAACAAGGCAAAATCCGAAAAAAGGCTTTTTATCTGATGCTCTAACCAAACTGAGCTACAGCACATTTTCGCGCGCTGGGAGGAATTGAACCTCCGACCCTCAGGTTACCTATCGAAGTATCTCTTTTCTACGGCACTTGTTTAATTTCAATTTTTTATCAAGATCATTATCTTGTTGTTTACAAAGGTGAATACTAACTGCGCAATGTTTTTACGCAGCTAGTATTTTTTACACATTTATTTTATTTATTTCTGTGATTGCTGAATTTGAATGCTCCAACGCGTGTAACATATCAAAAACTTTATCACTCCAACCAGCCATTAAATACACATCATTTTTTTGCACATTTATTGGTTGTTGACCATAACCTGCCAAGTCAAATAAATACAATTTAGCATTTGGCGCTATACGCTTATAGTTTGCCCATGATTTAGCGAAGGTATGATGCGTATTATTGCTGTTCCACATTTGAACATCTGTAAAAAGCATCACTTTATCCATAACTTGGTTTTTTGCAATTAAACTCTCAATTACGCGATAACCATTAGTAGAATAACCTACTTCACCTTCTCGGCGGTAAAACTCTTGTACATTGCTCAATACGCTTTGTTGTGGCATATTAATGGTTTTCCATGTATTACCAAACATACCTGCTGTTACATTTTTGCATTGCGAGTGCATTAACATACCCAACATTAAACCAATATCATACAAAAGCACTTTGCTTTTTGGAGAAATAGGTTGTTGCATTGAACCTGAAACATCACATGCAATTACTACTCGCGTGGAGTAACTAAAACCTTTGATGTTTTTAGCACTATGCATAGTTGCAATTTCTAATGCATTTAGCACCGCACTTGTGTATTGCGAGTTAACTCGTTGCAATTCACGGTAGGCTGCCAAAAATCGGAAAGGCATTTGTTTTGCTTTTTTTACCGCATTTTCATTGGACAAGTTCAAACATACCATTTCAATTGTTGAAGAAGACACATTTGCTTCTAAAATGTTGCGTAGGTTTCGCATTAATGCCATATAACCAAGTCGCTTGCTTGCTATTAATTCTTCCCATTTACGCTTTATAGCGCGAGATTTTTCAAAGCTATTTACAAATTGAGTTTGACCTAATTTGGACAATTCCGTTTCCCATGTATATGGTGTTGCTAATTCGTCTTTCGCAATTTTATTAAATATCACTTGCTGCATTTCATCTTTCGCTTTTGGATGAACAAGAAACAAGGCATCTTTCAATTTAATTTCAGTAGACTTATTGTATTTCGCAAATTGATACTCATCAAAGTTGTTGAACGACTTCACTAAACCTTTTTGTATTTGTTTAGACAATTTGTTCAATTTTTTAGTACCTGTTCGCTTATTCGCAAATTGGTAGTAAGCAAGTAATTCAGTAATTTCATCCGCTCGTTTTACAACTTTGCTTACTGTTGAACTTACCAATGAATTTCCAGTAGTTCGTTTTGCCAATTCAACCGTTAATACTAAGGGAATTGATCGTAAATACATGTTGTTACGTGCATAAATTGCAAGCTTAGCCACAAATTCAGGATCACATTTTTGAATCAATTTAATGATTCGATCCAGACGGCTATTAGCAGATTCATAGTATGAACCATTTAACCCTGTAGTTACAACCGCAGCATACAATTCGTATTCAGGGGTCATTGAATAAGCCTTTGCGTTTGCAAAGTTTTCAATTACTCTCTTTTTTCGTGTGATTAAATTAAATTTCATATCTATCGTTTTAATTATTGATATGACAAAGGTGGAGTAGCACTGCGCAGTCTTGTTGCGTAGTTGAAAAAGGATTTAAATTTATTTTGTAAATTATCGAATATTTATAGCAATTGGCTGTTTGTTAGGTGTTTATAATGTGAAAAAAACCGCCGAGTAAATTTTACCCGGCGGTTCGTTCTATAATTAATACTGTAATTCAATGAAAATCTTACTTAATCAATAGCTTTTCTTTTAGCAGTACAGTTTCTCCATCTCTTACTTCATAGATATAAAGCCCACTTTCAAAATGACTTACGTCAATCATTTTTTGCGCTCCAAGTCTTGTATTTCCTCTGTATACTTCACGACCATTGATATCAAAGATTACCAACTGAAGTTCATCAAAGTCTGAAGAGTTGGAAGGATCAACAATAGTAATAGTTACATTTTCATCCGCAGGGTTTGGAACGGTTGATGCTTTGATCGCATCACCAGTAAGTGTTTTTCCTGAATCTCCCGAAAATTGCCCACGTTTATGTCCCTCTTTTTCGCCGCAACCCACTACATCTATTTCAATTAATATGTCGCATGATTTTTTCATTTCATCAACAGTATAATTGAAAACTCCTTTTACTGTATATGTTCCGTCTCCAGGGAATGTGTAGTTCACAAGCTCGCCTGAAGTTGTACCAATTATCGCTCCCATATCATCTAAAATCGTCCAATCCACTGAAATATCACTAAAAGAGTTACATGAAATACTGCTGCTCCAATCGAAAAACAGTTCGTATTTACAAGGATTATGCTCGTTTGGCGTTGCAAGAATTCTTGAAACTCTTAAACATTCATCTAAAAGGCAAGAAGTACATTCTTCTTCACATCCAAAAGGATTAATTAACTCTGAGAATGTTTTTTTACATTCATGACCACTGTAAGTTGTGTAAGTGATTGTTACCTTGACCGTTTGAGGTTCATCACATAAAAATGTTACATCAACTTCTTCGCCTTCTCCTATACTACCAGGTCCACCAAATCCGAAATCCCAATCAATTGACTCAATTTCTAAGTCTCCACAAGCATCTGTCATATCGTAATCTACAGATAGCGTATAATCACAACCATCTATTTTTTCAATAACTATGTCATCAATAGTCAAACATCCTGCTGAGCATGGGAATGTTGGGCAATCAGTTTCCCATGCAGTACCATTTGTGCAAGCACCTACAATAACTCCATCACAAAGTAATACAACTTCAATTTGGTAAGGTGTACAAGGATCTAATCCTGTTATAGTTGCTTCCCAAACGTCTGGTGAAACTTCAGTAGTAGTGTAAGTCGCTGGTGATAATGGAACTCCACTGCCAAATTCGGTAATATTAATCTCATAAGTTGGACTTGTGCATGGATCTTTTGTTGTAAGTCCTATTGTCATTTCACCATCTGTTGCACTGATAAGTTCAAAAGGTGTACAATCAACTCCTCCAGGTGAGCAACCCGTTACATTTACATCAACAATTTGTTCTTGTTTACAAGTTTCACCAGTTGCATCTACCGTGTACTCTATTATTGCAACGACACTATATGTATCATCTCCCGGAAAAGTATGACTATCTGTAGCTCCAGAGCCATGCCCACCAAAATAACCATATTCCCATGATTCAGAAACAATAGTAATACCACCACAATCTGGATTTATAGTGTAAATCATTTCAAAGTCAAAAGTGCATAGGTCTTCTGTTTCAACAGTAATTCCCGTAAAATCAATACAGTCTTCACAAATAATGTCAGGACCGCATCCCTTTTCAACAAAAACAGTCCAGTCGTTTTCGCACAATGTAACACCGAAAGCATCTACATAAGTTACTACAACATTTTCCATTCCCGCATCCTCATAACAAACTTCAAAATCACCAGTAGGATAATCTGAATTGTTATAAGTTTCGCCATCTGCAACTACAAACCAATATGCCCAAGGAAAATCGAGTGTACTTGGTAACATGTCAAATAGAATACAACACCCATCAGGGTCTTGAATTGGTTCATTTTCCCAACCGCCACCAGGACACATTGTTTGAGCCATTGAACTTGCGCTAGAGAGTGATAATATAAGCATGAAAACAATGCTTTTCAGCTTCATAAACCCTAAAGTTTTATAGGAAGCTTTTGTGTCAGGTTCAATGATGTCATTTTTAATCTTTTTCATAAGTCTTGTATTATTTAATTGCTTACTCTTTTAATGGATTTTGGGCATCCTCCAATATAATTTCCACAACCCATAAAGCCTGTTTATATAGCGATAATGCCAGAGCGTACGCGATATAATTGCATGTAAGTGGGTTAATGATTTGCTATTATAAAGTCAAATCTAGGTGAAATTAAGAGGCAGTTTTTGCTCATGAGGATAAGTGGCTGTTTCATGAGGAAAAAGCAGCAATTATAGAGGAAAGTTAATTTAGTGCAAGTGCTGGTTTAAAATCAATAGGAAAACGAAATAAGACAACTGACTTTTCTTGATTTATTTCCGGTTCAAAGGCTTTATATATGATGTCAATTCCATGTACATGACGGATATTTTTTATTCGTTTAAATGTTATGTCAGTACTCATTGAACGATTGAGTTTACTGGCGGAATTAGATTTTTTAGTTTTTCTGTTGCCGTTATCACTAATCTTTATTTCAATGTGCGAACCATTTTGGATATAATCTATGGTAATAACTCCATTTTCTGCTTCAATAGCACCGTGCAAAATTGCATTTTCAACAGCAGGTTGAATAAGCATTGGTGGTACATAAATTTGAGAAAGATCTAGCGAAGTTGAGACATTAATTTTAGACTGAAACTTAAAATCGTGACTAAGGCGTTGTAGTTCTATGTATTTTTCAATAAAATCAATATCCTTTTGTAGGGTAATAAAATTGACATCAGAAAACTCTAAGATATTTCGCATAAGCTTGCTAAAGTTGCGAAGGAATGAGGCAGCTTGATTTTTATCATTACTATAAATATAACTTTCGATAGAGGTTAATGCATGAAAGAAAAAATGTGGATTTAATTGTGTACGTAAAAACCGTTGTTGTAATTGGGCGGTTTCTAAATTTTGATGTGTTACTTTTAATTTGATTCTTGTACGGTACCAAAAAAGGCCAAAACCTATAATTAATGTAAAGAATCCGATTATGCCGTAAAGGATAAATTGTTGTTGTTTAATTTTATTTTCTTGTAGTGATTTTTCAACACTCAAAAGATTGATTTCTTGCTGCTTTTTCTCATTACCATATTTTTCAATAATTTCAGTTACTTTTTCTTTTTGATTGGATTCATTAATCTGGTCCTTATAGGTAGTTATCTCATTTTGAATATTGAATGCGGATTGATAATCTGCTATCTGTAAGTAGCATTCCACCAAATACTCTCTGTAAAAGTTCAGTAATCTTGGATTTTCTTCATAATCTAAACATAATTTGAAATATGAAATTGCTTTTTTCGGTTGATTTAAATCCTTATAGTTCAACCCTAAATATTCATATCTAGCAGCTTGACTTGTTTCATTACTTTCTAATCTATCAGCTGCTTTTTGAAGATAATAGATTGACTTTTCATGCTCTTTTTTATAATAATAAACCTTACCTAATTTTGACATAATATCTGGATAGTACCAATATTCATTATGTTTAATTGCTATTTGCTCTGCTTCTAAAATTACATTGAGTGCTTTCTTATAATCTTTTTGAGCTATACTTAAATCTCCGTAAGTTAAAAGTGCGGCAATTAGATATTCCTTCAACGCAGATTTAGCGCTTAAAAAAACAATGGCCTTTTTAATGTATTTGATTCCTTCAACTTGATTGTCCAACGCCAATGAGTATACCTCTGCAATTGAGATATAAGAAAACCCTGCGTTACTGCTATCTTTCAACCGCTCAAAGGCTTCAGCAGCAGCAAGCCCTTCCGCAATTGATTTATCATACTCTTCCGTGCTTATATAGACATTACTTAAAACCGACTGTGTAGCCGCCACTATGGTGTCATTAATTCGATCTCTTTCTGCAAGGTTAAAGCAAAGTAAATCTCTTGCAAGGTTAAAATTTCCAACTTGATATAACATTCCAGACAGATTAATTCTGGCAAATGCTAGCTCATTAGGATCTCCTAATTGTCTTGTAATTTCAAGTTCTTTATAGCCATAGAAAAGGGCACTGTCATTATTTAAATCTCTATAAACATGAAGGATTTCTCGAATGTTTTTTATTTCATCATATTTATTTTCAAAAGATAGACGTTTTAAACTATCAACCTTTCGTTCTAAGTTTAAGTTGTATTTATCTGCTTGTGAAAGGATGTTATTATCCTGTGCAGAGATTAATATAAACGGGAGCAATAAGAAAAAAATGCGTGAAAATATTTTCATAATCGGGTGTGAATTAAGTTTTGGTAAAATTCAAACACGGGGATCAATTGTTGAATCTAATATGTGAGTCTATGATTTAATATTCATTTTTTCATAAACATCTTTTTTGAATGATTTTCCTATAGGAATTGTATCATTTGTTTTTAAATGTACCGTTTGTTCGCGCTCATCAATAAATAAAATATAATCAATATTTACCCCGTAACTATGGTGAGTTCTTATAAACCCTTGGGGTAAAATTGAGCCAACAACGTTTTTTAAGGAATCTCGAATTACAAAAGGTTTATCATTTACATCCAATAAAGTGACATAGTTTTTGGTATCCACTTTAATGTATTTGATGTTTTTAAATTGTAGAAGTTGCAGTTTTTCACCTGTTCGCACGGTTAAAAACTCATCTTCAACCTGTATTTGAGATTCGGTGGAGCTATTCACATTTTTAAATACTGCAAGTTCAATATTTGCTTTAAGATCTGCTGGATCAACAGGTTTAACTAAATAACCATCAGGTGCGGCAGCCACTGCATCTGAAATTACTTGACTCTCGCTTTGAGATGTAATAAAAAGGACTGCAGTATTTGTGTGTTCTTTTATTTCTTTAGCCAATTGAATGCCATGATTTTCGCCTTGAATGTTAATGTCTACCAAGGCAACATCTGGCAGTGTTTGTTGAATTGTGGGTAACACTTCTTCTATTGTTTGACTTGATCCAACTACTTGATATCCCAATGAATTAACTTTGGCTTTCAGCAATTTAAGATGACTCGCATTATCTTCTATAATGAATATCTTCATAATGTGATGAATTTACAAAACTATACTATACTAACGTGTGAGTTTTATCACTAGCTGAATAACGTTAATTTTGATCCGTTAAGTATAATAAGTTCAGACTGTTTAATACAAAATTATAACGGTCTAATATTATAAAGTGGGTTGCGGGTGGGAATGCTTTTTATTGTTAGAACGAGTTGTTGTTGCAATAGGTTACTTTAAAAGGTTGATATTGATCTAATTTAGAATTTCTTAACATATTTTCCATTCGTTTAGTAACACAAACCCTAACTCATTTATGATAAAGTCATTTTTTCAATTTTGAGTTTGGCTCTCATACATGTTGAATTGTGGGTGTTTGAAATACAGATAGATACTTTTATTTAACAAGTAAACATCAGGATTAACACTAAAGATGAAAATATTACGTTTGCCCAACTAAAATTTAACTTATGAAAATTAACAGATTAAATTGTTTTGCGGTATTGCTTCATTTTGTAGTTTTTCAATTTGCGGGTTTTTCACAAGACGGTACCCTTGATCCTACTTTTGGAACTGGAGGAATAGTTTTAACGGACGTTGGTCTAATTGATGAAGCTCAGGCAGTGGCGCACCAGCCAGACGGCAAAATTATTACGGCAGGTTATACAGGAAACATAGGAACGTACAGTTTTTTACTGATAAGGTATAATGAAGATGGATCACTAGATGACACTTTTGGTGAAGGGGGAATAACAACAACATCTTTAGGTGTAGGAGAAGCAATTTGCAATGCAATTCAACTTCAAGCTGATGGAAAAATTATAGCGATTGGCATTTATATCCTTGAGGAAGGAGGACCTGCTAACATTGCTTTAGCTCGTTATAATACAGACGGAACACTAGATTTAAGTTATGGTACAGATGGAATTGTGATTACAAATTCTGAAGATTCGGAGGTTTTTGATGGAGGCATGAGAGGAAGAGTTCAGGCAGATGGGAAATTAATTGTTTTAGGCTTTAAATATGAAGAAATATTAGAATTTTTATTGCTGAGATATAATACAGATGGAACGCTAGACAATACTTTTGGTGACGAAGGTATTGTAACACCAATTATTGGAGATTATTCTGATGAAAGTGAGGAATTAAACTTGATTTTAGATGCAGACGAAAATATTTTGGTTGCAAGCTCTGCATACGGTTCTGGTGAAAGTCACACGAATTTTTCAATAGTGAAATATGATACAGATGGCGCTCTTGATTTAACATTTGGAACGGATGGACAGGTATTAACAAATATCAAAACAACTGATGGCGTTTCAAGTAATGATTATGGTGCTGATATAGCATTTCAATCAGACGGGAAAATAATTGTTGCAGGTATGATTTATGAAGAGGAAGGAGCCTTTGCATTAGCAAGATATTCCGCAACTGGTGTATTAGACGAAAGCTTTGGAGTGGATGGAGTAATGTATACGGAAATGTCTGCTTGGGCTGAATGTACAGGATTATCTATTCAGGCAAATGATAAAATTGTAATTGCAGGATATGCTTCATTTGAAGAATATAATAAGGATTTTGTTCTGATGCGTTATACAGCTAATGGTGATTTGGATCCAACATTTGGTACAGATGGAATGGCGGTAGCTGGGCTTTCTCCCAATGATGATTATGCCTATGGTGTTACGATTATAGACAATGAGAAAATATTGGTTGTAGGAACTGAGGCTGGTGTGTCTGGTTTGGATACACGCATTGCGTTGGTGCAATATCTATTTGACTATGAATTAAGCACGAATGAATATACTACTGACGAGCAAAATATTTCAGTTTATCCGAACCCGTTTAACGAGTTTACAAGAGTTTATTTTGATCGTGTATTAACAGGGAATAATTATATGGTGATTTACGATTTATTAGGACAAGAAGTCTATCGCACAGAAAATATTGCTGGAGCAAGTGTTCAAATTAATAAAGAACAATTGGTGTCAGGTGTTTATTTATTGACATTTAAAGAAAACGGTAAAAATGAGGAGGCATTTGTCTCTAAATTGATTGTAGAATAAAAATAAAAAAAGAACCAAGTGCATTGCACTTGGTTCTAATCGTGGATAGAAGGAGAGCATTAATTTCTCCTTTTTTGGCCATACCGGCGCTAGCCAAAATTTGGAGAAGCTTATGAAATCAAAAATTTGTTGAATATCATTTATTTTTAAATTTTTGCTCTCTGGAATTTAAACCTATTATTCCTTAATTTACTTCCATCCACCCCCACACGCTTTATATAAACTTATCATAGATAAGAATTGCATTTTTTTGTATTCAATTTGTTCTAATCTAGAGTCCAATGCATCTCGTTGTGTTAATAAAACTTCCATATAATCTGCTCTGGCAGATCGGAACAAATCATTTGCTGTTGAAATGGCTTTGTAGAGTACATCCACTTCTTGCTTTTTAAGATCATATGTTTGTTGCAGATTATCAATTTTAGAGACCTGATTATATGTCTCAACATATGCGTTAAGAATTGTCCGTTCATAGTCGTATACCGCTTGAATTTGTCTTGAATTTGCATTTAAATAATTGGCTTTAATTGCTTTTCTATTAATTAATGGAGCTACTAAATCACCTGCCATTGAATATAATATTGACTCAGGAGACTTGACAAAATAAGCAGGATTGAAAGCCCGCAAACCAACACCGGCCGATATGTCAAATGAGGGATAAAATTGCGCTTTAGCAACTTTAATATCCAAATTTGAGGCAATTATTTCTAATTCAGCCGCTTTAATGTCTGGACGGTTTTCAAGCAATTGCGACGGTAATCCAGCATTTAGGTTTACAGGCATATCACTTTCAAATGAAACTGAATTTCGAAGTATGGGTTGCGGATAACGACCTAATAGGAAGTTGATTTCATTCTCTGTTTCTACAATACGCTGTTTAATTTCGAATTGATAGCTTTTGGTATTAAGTACTTCGGCTTCGAATTTTTGCACGGCTAATTCAGTTGCCTCTCCTGCTTGTTTTTGAAGCCGCACAGTTTTCAAAGCATTAGTTTGTAACTCTATATAGTCCTTAATAATTTCCAGTTGCTTGTCTAACGATAATAGCTCATAATAAGCAGATGCAACTTCTTCAACCAATTTAGTTTTCATGAAATTTTGTCCTTCAATTGAAGCCAAGTATCGCGCAACCGCAGCATCTCTAGAATTCCGTAATTTCCGCCAAATATCAATCTCCCAACTTGCTGTAAACGCAATGCCATAATCTTGAATTGGGCGTGGGTTTTCCTGCCCTTCAATTATGTTTACATTTTCCTCAACAGCACCGTCAGTTGTGTATTTTGCAGATTTATCAAAACCGGCTTCTGCTCCAATATTAACATAAGGCAGTAGTTCTCCCTTTTTTGCAGAAATTTCATTGTTTGACATATAAATTTCTTGCATTATTATGTTTAGCTCTTGGTTATTCGCTAAAGCTGAATCAATCAAATCAGTTAAGTATTGATCAGAGAAAAAGTCCTTCCAATTTTGATTGGCAACACTGTTTGTATCAGTGCCATTAATAAATGCTTCGGGAACAGTTTTATTCTCTACTTTTTGAGTCAACTTTGGAATTCCACAAGCGGTAAGAAAAGTAATCAAGACAATTCCTACGTATATTTTATATCTAATCTTTTTCATAATGAATTATATCTTCAGTTAATGGTTGATCATCTTCATCTTTAATCAACTTTTTATTATCTCCGAGTTTGGCAAAAATGTAGTACAGTCCTGGAATTATGATTACCCCAAACAAGGTCCCAAATAGCATTCCACCCAATGCAGATCCACCAATTGTTTTGTTTCCAATTGCTCCGGCACCATGTGCAAGTACTAACGGAATCATTCCGGCAACAAAGGCAAATGAAGTCATTAATATGGGTCTGAATCGCACCTTTGCACCCTCAATTGCTGACTCTAAAATTGTCATTCCTTCATGCCTTTTTTGAACGGCAAACTCAACAATTAGTACGGCATTTTTACCTAATAAACCAACCAGCATAATTAAGCCCACTTGAGCATAAACATCATTTGCCAAGCCCATCATTTGAAGCATGAAAAAGGAACCAAATACACCCATTGGTAATGAAAGCACAACTACAAGTGGAAGCAAGAAACTTTCATATTGAGCAGCTAGTACCAAATAAACAAAGATGAGAACGACAATAAAAATGTATAATGATTCATTTCCTCTTGAAGCTTCATCATAAGACAAACCTTCCCAAGCAATGTCATAACCTGTTGGCAAAGTTGCTTCTGCAACCTCTTGAATTGCCTGAATAGCATCTGCGGTTGTGTAGCCTTCTGCAGGTAAACCTCTAATAGCAGCAGAATTATACATGTTATATCTTGTCACCTCATTTGGTCCTTGTGTTTTTTTCAAGGACATAAACGCGGAATATGGAACCATTTCTCCTTGCTCATTTTTAACAAACATGTTCAACACATCTGTAGGCATTTTTCTGAACTCAGGGGAGGATTGAACATAGACTTTGAAGAAGCGTCCGAATCGAATAAATCCTTGTTCGTAAGTACTCCCAATTAAAATGTTCAAATTATCCATGGCATTTCCAATTGATACTCCTTTTTGCATGGCCGCTTCATTGTCAAACTCAAGTTCGTATTGCGGATAATTGGCGGCAAAAAAGGTGAACAATCCAGATAATTCTTCGCGCTCTTTTAAGTTTGCCATGAACTCCTGATTAATTTCATCAAATTCATGATAATCAGTAGTTGGGTTTTTGTCCAATAAACGCATAGAAAACCCACTTGAAGATCCGAATCCAGGAACAGCTGGTGGTTCGAAAAATTCAACAATAGCACCTAAATCTTGCGTTTCCTCTTCTAACTCTTCCATTATTTCATGGACAGAATGTTCGCGCTCATCCCAAGGTTTAAGGTTAATTAAGCAAGTTCCAGCATTAGATCCCCTTCCCTCAGTCATAATTTCATAACCTGCCAACGAAGAAACAGACTCAACGCCATCAATCTCCTCACATATTTCTTGTAGTTGATGCGATACTAAATTTGTTCGCTCAAGTGTTGCACCTGGAGGAGTTTGCACAATAGCGTAAATGGTTCCTTGGTCTTCACTAGGAATAAACCCTGAAGGCAAAATTTTGTTTTGGAAAAAAATACCCACACCAAAGGCAATTAAAACTATGGCTGTAATTAATCTACGATTGACAATTAATTTGAGCAACTTAACATATCTTCCAGTTAGTTTATCAAATCCGCCATTAAACCGGTCTAGTAACCATCTGATTGGTGATTTGCGTTTCGGCTTACCGTGATTATTTTTTAACAATATAGCGCAAAGCACAGGTGTTAAGGTCAAGGCAATAATTGCTGACAGAATAATTGAACTCGCCATAGTAATAGAGAATTGTCTATAAAAAGTACCAACTGGGCCAGACATGAAAGCAATAGGGACAAATACAGAAACCATAACCGCTGTTATGGCGATAATTGCACCACTAATTTCACTCATTACGGCTTTTACAGCTTTGTATGGAGAAAGATTTGTTTCTTCCATTTTTGCATGCACAGCCTCTACCACAACAATGGCATCATCTACCACAATTCCAATAGCTAAAACAAGAGCAAAAAGGGTAATTAAGTTAATGGATAAACCAAAAAACTGCATAATGAAAAAGGCACCAATTAGCGAAACAGGAACCGCCAAAATAGGAATGAGCGTTGATCTTAAATCGCCAAGGAATAAGAATACAACCAAAGCCACCAAAATAAAGGCATCTCTCAAGGTGTGCGTTACTTGCTCGATAGATGCATCTAAGAAATTGGATACATCATAACTTATTTTATAATCAACCCCTGGAGGAAAGCTTTTTTTCATTTCCTCTAGCTGTGCTTTTACATCAGCAATGACTTCTGTTGCGTTTGAACCAAAAGATTGCTTTAATACAATTGATGCGGACGGATGTCCGTCAAGGTTAGAGTAAATATCAAAAAACTCACTTCCCAATTCTACTTCTGCAATATCACTTAAATGAATAGTTTCTCCTTCAGAATTTGCACGAATAATAATGTCTTCATATTCGGCTGCTTCATTATAGCGCCCTTTATAGGTTAAAACATACTCTAATGATTGTGCTGCAATTCCTGAGCTACGCCCTAATCTGCCAGGACGCCCAACAATACTTTGCTCAGCTAGTGCTTCCATAACCTCCTCTGAAGAAATTTTGTAAGCTCTCATTCGGTCTGGGTTCAACCAAACTCGCATGGCATATTTTCTACTTCCTAAAATTTGAGCTCTTGCAACCCCGTCAATTCGATTAATTTCTGGAATCATTTGCACGTTTGCATAGTTATACAAGAACTTTTCGTCCATTGTATTATCGTCACTATAAAGGTTGACATACATGAGCATACTCGGTTGAATTGGCATAATGATTACTCCTTCACGTTGCACCAAATCTGGCAAAAGAGGCATTACACGATCCACCCTAGTTTTTACTCGAATTACAGCGTCATTTGGGTCTGTGCCGGGTTCAAATACAACTCGAATAGTTGCTTCACCCGCACTTGTGGCGTCAGAAGCAATATAACGCATACCTTGCACGCCGTTAATTGAATTTTCGAGCGTAGTTAAGGTTGATTTCACCAAAACATCAGCACTTGCACCAGGATAAGCAATAAAAATATTTACCGTTGTTGGCGCAATTTGAGGAAATTGAGAGGTTGGTAATTGTTTAATGGCTAAAGTTCCAACAAAAACCATTATAATCGAGATTACAATGGCCAATACTGGCCTGTGTATTATATTTTTAAACATGATTTAAGATTTTTTTTGCGTGAATGATTACTCGGCGTACAATTCTAAATTATTGAGTACCGTTTCAGGGGCCTCCAAGTCATATTCGATTTTATCACCTTCTTCCACTTTTCTCAATCCATCTAACAAAATTTTATCAGTAACCTTTAAACCTTCAGAAACAACGTAAAGGTGTGGCAATTCTGATGCAATGGTGATTTGCCTTGTGACGATTGTATTGTTTTCATCTACAACAAAAACGAATTTTTTATCTAAAATTTCGAAAGTGGCTTTTTGCGGAATGATAAGGGCATGTTTTAGCGGTGTTGTCATTAAAATATTCCCTGTTTCACCGTGTCTCAATAATCCTTCTGGATTAGGAAAAGTTGCTCTGAAAGCAATATTCCCAGTTTCATTATTAAAGTCCGCTTCAATTGTTTCAACTACGCCCACATAATTAAACAATTTATTGTTGGCCATTTTCAACTTAACTTCTGCCAAACTATCGGTTTTAAACTTCATTTTAAAGTCAAGATACTCGGCTTCTGGTACATTAAAGTATACCCACATTTGGCTGTTGTCTGAAAGGTTGGTTAATAATTCACCTTCATCAACCAAGCTTCCAAGTCGCATGTGAAAACGGTCTATGATTCCATCAAAAGGGGCCTTAATATCTGTAAATCCAAGGTGCACTTGCGCTAATGATAATTCGGCTTTTGCCTTATCTAATTTAGCTTGCATTAAGGCGAGTTGATTTGGAGAAACAATATTACTATCTGCTAGTAATTTTGTGTTTTTGTATTCCGTTTCAGCGTAGTGCATTTCTGCCAAAGCCTTCTCTAGCTCTGCTTCGTACAAATTGGGCATTATCTGAAATAAATGATCTCCTTTTTTTACAAAATCACCTTCATCCACATATATTTTTTCTAAGAAACCTTTTTCCTGTGCTCTTACTTCAATATGGCTAATAGCGTGGATTTGGCAAACATACTCTTTGGTAATGAGTGTATCTTTATATATAGGTTGTGTTACTGTGAATTTAGTGTGGTGTTCTTCTTCACTTTCTTTTTCTGAACTGCAACTAACAGCACCTATTACAGTTAGTATAAGGAGCAATACATATATTGCTTTTCTAAAATTATATTTTGTTTTCACTTTTAATGGTACTTTAAACTTGATTATTAATTTGTGTATAAAACACAGCGTATTTGCCTCAGTATAAGCTGAGGTCTAGCTAAATTTTGAAGATTAGATTAATCTTCGTAATCAATCAAATTATAAGTACACGATAGCGCAGATGTGTTCGAAGGGAACCGCGCTCTATTGTAGAATTGTTTTTTGGGGAGCTATAATAATTATTGGCTACTGATGAAAGCGACAGGTTTGCATTAAGCAATGCAGCATTTCGTTCCCAATTTGTTGTTGGTAGTAATTTCTTTTTTCCTTCTTCCTCCTCCTCTTCTTCCTCTATCTCTAAATCGTAGATTTGGAAGATTTGAGAAATGTCATTAGAATTGAAATGAGTTTTGCTGTTTAAGTCTTTTGAAGAAGTTTCGTTAGTTGTAGACAACTCGATATTTCCGTCACCTATAGCATCAAGAAAAGAGAAAGATGCATTTATATGAAGTATATTCCCAACAAAGGTTAGGGATAAAATAAAAACAGTTGCTATTGCAAAACATCTTTTCACTGGAACAAATGTAGAACGATAATTCTTTTGAGAACTTGTATTTTAAATTTTTAACAAAAAATTAAGCTTTGGGAGTGAGGTTTAAACCTACATGTCTTTTAATAAACTGGATAAGGTTTTCATAAGAGAGTCCTTATAACAAAAAGAATAGGCAATTGTTAAATCGTTATTTTTACGAAATTATGAACGAAGATAATATGTCCAATGATGAAATTTAGGATTCTTATTTTAATGTGCTTATTAACGCACTTTTCTTCATTTGCAGAAACAACCTTAAACGATCTTTATGAAGATGATCAGTATGAACTGATTATTGAATTATTGAATAAAAAGAAGAGCCTTACTTTAGAGGAGCTTACTTGGTTGGCTCGTTCCCATGGTAGAATAGGAGAATATTCAAATGGGATTATGTATTCCGAAGAATTGTTGAGAAGGAGTATTGAAGCAAATGACACGTTTCATTTAGTTCAGGCTATCAATGTAAAAACAGAAAACTTAGTAGATCTTGGGAGGTACGAAGAAGGATTTGAGTTTTGCGAAGCAAATAACCAATATTTTCGTGATCAGGATTCTGCAGAGTTCCAGCTCTTGTGTTTTAAATTGGGTATGATTCAGTTTCATTTGGAGGATTATGAAGGAGCATATGACACATATAATGAGATTACCATGGCAAAATTTCGTGATATAAGTCTTTTTAAGACAAATTATGCGTTGGCGCTGATGGGAGTTGGAGAATTTGATGAGGCAATTATTTATTTGACCGAATCAGCTGCTCTGGAGAGGCGAGATGGCTATTCTGCCTCTAATGAGTATAGTAATATTTCATTGGTTTATATGTTGCAGAAAAACTGGGATGAAGCAAAATTATATTTAGATTCTTCGGCGTTAGAAATCAGAAAATACCCATCATTTTCAGGTGAAAAATATATTTATGAAAGTTATTATGGATTATACAGTAATACTGGAGAAATAACGCTAGCAAGAAGGTATTTAGATTCAATTGAAATTATAAATGAAAAGATTTTTAATCAGAAACTTGATGAAGAATTGGTTGCCTTGCAAACTTCGTTTGACCGTGAACATACGCTTAAGAAAAACATTGTGACCATTAATGATGAATTGGCTTACTCTCAAAAAGTAACCCTTTGGGGTGTCATTATCTTTTTAATATCATTACTTGTTTTAGGTGCAGTTATTACCTTTTTGTGGATTCGGAATATCAAAACGCAAAATCAAAATATACTAGTTGAACAAAAGCTACTTCGTTCTCAAATGACACCACATTTTATGTTTAATTCATTGGCAATTTTACAGGGTATAATATTGAATAAAGAGTATAATAAATCAATTAATTATTTATCTAAATTCTCGAAATTATTAAGGATAACTTTAGAAAATTCTAGAGATAAGATTGTAACGCTTGAAAATGAAATTAAGGCAATTGAAAATTATATTGTGGTACAAAACTTAGGAACAGAGGACCTTTTTAAATGTGTAATTGATATTGATCCGACTATTGATCAAAAAAGATTATTGGTTCCACCAATGATGATCCAACCGTTTATAGAAAATGCAATTGAGCATGCTTTTCCAGTTAAGCAAGAAAGTCAAGAAATCTCAATAAAAATTAAATTTCATGGTGAGAATTTAACCTGTAGCATAATGGATAACGGAGTTGGATTAAGCCAAGCAAAAGTTGCAGACAATAGAGAGAAAAACTCGCTTGCCACAACAATAACATCTGAAAGATTAGAGATGCTAGGCAAAGAATTTAAAGTAAAAACGAGCATTTCAATCGTTGATCGAAAAGTAAATAATGAGTCGGGGACACTTGTAAATATTGTCTTACCATACAAACAGAGTATAAATGATTAAAACATTATTAATAGAAGACGAGCCTTATATTCGAAAAGGGTTAATTAACCTAATTGAACTTCTTGATGAGGAATTGATGGTAATTGGTGAATGCGGATCTGTGCAGGAAGGCGTGACAGTTGCTAATGCCTGTAACCCAGATTTAATTTTTTTAGATGTTAATTTAACTGACGGAACAGGGTTTGATTTTTTAGATCAGACAGAAGAGCTAGAATATAAAGTTATATTCATAACGGCTTATGAAGAGTATGCCTTGCGCGCTTTAAAGATAGGTGCTGTAGATTATCTTTTGAAACCAGTAGATATTGATGAACTTAAGGAAGCTGTGCGTAAAGTAAATTCGTTGCCTACGGAAATGCAAGAAGAGCAGCTTTCAGCAGCAAAAAAAGTTTTTAATAATAATAGTGATACGTTAATCCTTTCTCTTCAAGATGCTTTTCAGGTGATTGATTTGCAAGAGCTGATGTATTGCGAATCAGACAAAGGTTATACTACTTTTTATTTGAGTGATGGAAAAAAACATTTGGCTTCAAAATCATTAAAGGAGTTTGAAAAACAACTTACCCATCAATATTTTACTAGACCGCATCAATCTTTTATTGTGAATCTAAAATTCGTTGATAGGTATGATAAATCAGGTACAATATACTTGAAAAACGGCATAAAAATTCCTGTTTCATCACGCAAGAAAAATGTGTTTTTAACACATTTATTTGATTGGAACAAGGATTAGTCATTTTAAGAAAAATACGGTTATTGATTTAAATCTATCATATATTAACTAGGGCCTCTCAGAAATAGATTAGCCCTTTTTTAATCCTTTATTGTCTCCTAACTTTGGTTAAAACTTAAAAAAACAAAGTATGGAAAGCATTAAAATAAAAATAGGGCAAGCAGGATTAGCTCTAGCCTTAATGGGTGTCGTATCAATCGTTCTATCTTTTATAAACTACAACATAAAATTACTTGCTTGGATAGACTTGTGGGGAGACACGGCAGGTTGGATAATCAGGATTGCGTTGATAGTTGTTGGAGGTGCGTTGTTTTTTCTTCTTGGAAAAGATGATGAGGAATAATTACTTAAACATTAGAGCTATGAAAAAACTAAGATTTACAGTCGCAGGATTGATGCTTACAACATTAATTGCTTGTGGTGGAAGTTCAGGAAATCAGGAGGCAACTGCGGAAGGATTTACTGAAATTGAAAACGAAATTAAAAGTGAATTTGGTGATGACGCCTACTTTACAGATTTAAGCATTATCTACGATAAATCGATTGGAAACATGATTGGGGTTACTGTAACAAAGGATCCAGAATCATTGAAAATGGGAGAGTGGAATCAAACACAAGGCGCATGGGAGCAAACAGCAGAGGTGACTTTAGAAGTGCCTCCAGGAACCAAAGCAGCAGATTTTATGTTTCAATTAGGAGATGAGATAAGTTTAACTAAGCTTGGTGAATTAATAGAGAAATCTAAAAAACAATTGCAAGACGAAAAGGATTTAAAGAATCCAACTTTATCTATAGCATCAGTAATTTTTCCTGATAATGGAGACATTTCAAAGGCACAATATTCAATTAACCTAGAACCAGAAAATGGAGGAACAAACTTTTATTTCTACTATAATCTTGATGGAGAGTTAGACTCTATGAATTATTAAAGAATAGAAGTATTACTTTAAATGTATACCGCAACAACTCTTAACATAAGAGCTCTGTTGCGGTATTTTTATATTATGCCCTTGAACAATAAATTAAATGAATCTAAGAAAAATATTATTGGTTTTTAATCCGCAATATTAGATGGATTGAACAAAGTCTGAAAACACTTTTTTGTGTAATTCCAAATCCATGTTTTGCGAAAGTGCAACACGTGCAATATAGTCTTTGTCCCCTTCTTTTGTCGTTCCTTGAGTAGACGTTGCAGGTATTGTCCAATAACAGCCTTTTAACTGACCATAACTCACGCAATATTTACTTTCATTTGGAATTTCATTAATCATTAGGTTGATTAATTTTAGATTCAATTCTCTTTTATAAATTTCTCTTTCTTCATCTGTATTTCCTTTGGTAGGCAGGTCTAATGAGAAAACAGAAGGTGTAAATCCATGTGCGGCTAATTCCTCTGATACAAAATTAATTTTAGCGCCGGGTAATGTTTCTTTGATGAAGTTTACAAAATCACGCGTGTTTTCATAAGCACCTGCAATTCTTTCAAGCATTGAAGGCAATTGTTTGGCTAAAATTTCCATTTGCAAAGCTGTAGCTTCATTATCGCACAATTGTAAATGCAATTCAATCTTCTCAATTAAAGCGTCTGTTAATTTATTTCCAATGCAATAACCAGCCGTGCATAATCCACCGCTTGGAAATTTTGATCCACTAGCAAATGAAATTGTTCTAACTGTCGACAGAATTTCGCCTTCACCCAAAAAGTGAACATTTGGACAAAATGTTTGATCTAAGATAAACACAGGATCTACAGCAACAGTGCCACTTGTTGTTTTACGTTCTCTACTTAAAACCTCCTTTAACTTTATTAATTCTGGAACCTCAACTCTAGGGTTAGTTGGAATTTCAGCAATGATATAAGGAACCGCATCTTGAGTAGCAATTTTTTCTAAAACAGTATCAATGCTTTGAACCATATCATTACCACCATCAACTGGTAAGTCAACTATCTCAACATTGTCAAGACAGGCAGCAACTCTTCTTGCTTGGTCATTTGTTCCGCCATAACAGTTTGGAGGAACAACAATTTTAATCGCTTTTCCGCTATGATTTTCTTCAGCATGATGAACAAGTCCCATTAAAATAGCATACTGGATAGATAGACCGCTAGACGCAACCAAAGCTTTTGTATTGGTACCAGTAACCGATTGAATTGAATTCGTAACGGATAATTTGTCCTCGGCTGCGTTACCATTTCCAGCTTCAATAGTTGAAGAATTGGCCAATAAATTGAGCACGGCATGGCAGTTTGCTGGAGTCATAGCAATTGTCTCTCTTCTTCTGACATGTTGAATTTCTGAAATATAACTTTCATTTTCTTCACCATTCACTAATAGAATGCTCCCTAATTGCGGATGAACATTTATAAAAAAGTCTACATTAGAATGAAGGTTGAAGTTACAAATGTCATTTTGCTGTGAGATGAAAACAGTACTTCCTTCAAAAGGAGTAACATCATCTAATTTATTAACTTGCAATAAATCAAATTGATATCCATAAACCTCTTTTAAAACTTTTGCATTAAAAAAGTCAGGTAAAGAACCTGTGAATACAATTTGTGTGTTTTTATTGGCTAATAAGTTTTTTCTTAGCACAGCCATTACAGGAATAGTGCGTGATGAAAAACTAATTACATTATCTGCCTTTGAATTATTTAAGTTGGCAATTACCCATTCAAGCAAACAAGATAATGGATGCCCTAATCTGATATAATCAAATGCTGTTGGCAATTCACTAAGTGATGAAGAAGAAGAATCATTCTCATTAAATAAGATTTCAAACTGCTCTAGAAATTGCGTTTTAGCTAAATTTTCTTCGTAAATATCTAAACGGTGCGTTGTTAGATTTAACCAATCAGTTGGCATGTTTTTTAAAACATCCTTAATATAATTGTTCATTTGCTTGTCTTCCATAATAATCACCATTTAATAGGTTGACAAATATATTAAATCGATATGGTATAAACTACTTTTGTAGATTAGGGAAGTGCTCTTGCGTGTTATTTTTTGTATAAATAAATCCCCGTTGCAAATCGAATCATTGCAACGGGGATTATTCATTAAATAAGGTCTATTTATTTTTGTCTAAAACTTTGAATAGACTCCTTGATTGTAAACCAACAGAAATAAAAGATTCCTATTGAGAAAATAATATCTCCGATCATTCGCAACCATTTTAATGTTTGAATGGTTGGTGAATACAATAGGTCGGCATCACGTGCAAAAGAATATCCTTTTGTGATGGATGTGTAAGCTTGAATAATACCAATAGGAAGCAAACTTAACAATACCATTGCAACCAATCCAATATTGAGAAACCAGAAGGCTCTTTTGAGCTTTTTATTGTCCCATGCTTTATTAGAATAAAAGCGCAAACACATTAAAATGAATCCCATTCCTAACATACCGTAAACCCCAAATAGAGCAGTGTGTGCGTGCACGGCTGTGGTGTTTAATCCTTGGATATAGTATAACGCTAAAGGAGGATTAATTAAGAACCCAAAGACACCTGCACCAACAAAATTCCAGAATGCAACGGCAATAAAAAAGTAGATGGGCCATTTGTATGCTTGAATCCATTTTTTACCTTTTAGGAGGTTCCAGTTTTCTCTAATTTCAAAGCCCATTAAGGTTAAAGGCACAACTTCTAATGCACTAAATGTTGCACCTAAAGCAATTGCTTGCACAGGTGTTCCAGAATAATACAAATGATGCAGTGTACCTATAATACCACCACTAAGAAAGATGGCCGCGGAAGCAACTGAGGCTCTACCTGCTGTTTTAGCAGATATAATATTCATTTTTGAGAAAATAAAAGCAATTACGACAGTTGCAAATACTTCAAAGAACCCTTCTACCCATAGGTGAACTAACCACCATCTCCAATAATTAATAACTGGCAAACTACTGTTTTCGCCATACATTAATCCTGAGAAAAAGAACATTCCAATAGCGATAACGGAAATTAAAAGAATGATGAGCAAATTTTTAGATTCGTTGTTTTGGCGAATAGCATAAAGAATATGACGACTAACCATAACCACCCAAAGAATAAGCCCAATTCCTAAGAATATTTGCCAGAACCGCCCTAAATCCATGTATTCATAACCTTGGTGACCAAAGAAAAAATTGGTTGTTAAGTCTAGCAATTGGTGAATTCCCATCCACTCTCCAAGCATTGAGCCTAAAACAATAATGAGCAATGCAATAAACAAAAAGTTGATTCCAAAAACTTGGTATTTCATCTCTTTACCAGAAATCATTGGTGCTAAAAACAAACCAGTTGCTAACCATGTTGCTGCAATCCAGAAAACAGCCAATTGTGTATGCCAAGTTCTTGTAACAGAATAAGGAAGGTAATTGGCCAAATCAAATCCAAAAAACGATTGCCCTTCAACGGTATAGTGCACCGTTAAAATTCCTAAAACAATTTGTAACCCAATTAATAAAGAAATGACAACAAAATATTTCAAAATTGCCTTTTGAGATCGCGTTAGTTTCATTCCAACTAATGGATCTTTATCTGGTTGAGAAATGGCTTCCCCTTTCTCATGGTTTCGTAAATAATAATAAGCAAGCAAACCAATAAAGAGAATCAATAACACAATTGACAAACCTGACCAAATTTGCGAATCAGCAGTAATGGTATTATCGATTAAAGGTTCGTGCGGCCAATTGGAGGTGTAAGTATAATCTAGGTCAGGTCTGTTGGTGCTAGCTGCCCATGAGGTCCAAAAGAAAAAGGCATTTAATTGCGCTAATTTTTCAGGATCGGTTAAAGCACCTTCAGGAATGGCGTATTCTTCATTCCCCTCAGAAAATATTGTAGAGTAATGAACAACATTGCTTTGAATGGCAGCATATCTGCTTTCTGAAATATGAATTGTTTTGCTTGCAGGATCAAATGTATTGGTTTTGATATCCTCAATTAAACGCGCTTTAAGCCTTGCTTTATTTTCCGCATTTAAATTTTCATAATTGTTTTGAAAATCATTTTCAGCCCAATAATCAAGTATAAAAACAGCTTCTCTATGAATCCAATCCGCAGTCCAATCAGGCGCAACATAACTTCCATGCCCCCATATTGAACCTACTTCCATGCCACCAATAGATTCCCAAACGTTTTGCCCCGTTTGAATATCCGTCTTGGTATAAATTGTTTCGCCTGTTTCTGTTATAACCACCTGATCAGGTATAGGTGGTTGGGTTTGGTAAATTTCTGTTCCAACCCATATTAGTGCAATAAAAGAGAGTACAACTACACTAATAAATCCAATCCAAACTTTTTTCATTTCTTTAACTTTTGCTCTAGTTCAATGGCTTTTTTAAATAGAATATTATTTTCCAAGTGGATGTGTTTATGAAGATCGTCTTGAAACTCCTTTAGCAAAGAAAAACTTACGCGATAAGTATTACATGCATCTGCTGGAGGTGTGTAATTATTGGTTAATTCTTCAATTTTTCTAAAACGCTCGCCTTCGTCATTATGATCAAGATGCATTTGAGCAATTGGACTTTCAACAGTGTCGAATTGACGTGCTACGAGTGCGGTGCCTTCTTTCTCGGCTTGCACCAATTTTTTGAAGTAAGGAAACAGAATTAGTTCTTCCTTTTTCATGTGTAAGGTTAAATCATTTGCACTGGCTTCAAAAAGTTCTTTGATTTCAAAAAGTTCAGGATGTTCTTGGCCATGAACACTACAAATTTTGTTTAGATAAGGCTTAATTTCAGTAATCTTTTCTTCCACATAAGAGTGATGATTTTGATAGATATAATCGGTTAAAAAGCCAATGTCCCAAGACTGGTAGTTATGTTCTTTCTTTTCCGTTTCTACAATTGCCTTAATTTCTTCAAGCATAGTTTCAACAGGAATATTTTTTTTGGTGCAAACAGTTTCTAAACTTCTATTTCCATTGCAACAAAAGTCTATTTTTTGCTTTTTAAAGTAGCTAGCTAAACGATAGTTTTCTGAAACTATGTCTCCTACAAGTGTATCATTATTAATTTTCATTTTTCTATTTTTTATCTGTTAATTTCCACTGATAAATGAAGTGGAACATTTATTTTTATTTGCATTATTTATTAATAAAATACATAAAGACCTTTTTATCCTTTATTAATGATGAATATTAGAGTTTTATCCCTAAATTAATAGAGTCAACATCATTAATTAAGTTCATTAGAGTGGTGCTTTCTAGCATGATTTTTAATTTTTCTCTAATTTCTGCAAATTTGAAATGGAGTGGACAAGGCTCTTTTTCATTACATTCCTTAAGTCCTAACCCGCAGCCTTGATAAATAGAGTTACCATCCAAAACGTTCACAATATCACTTAGTTTAATCAAGTTTAATTTCGTTTCTTCAATTTCAAATCCTCCAGTAGGTCCTTTGTTTGATTTAATCAATTCATTTTTGACCAATTGCTGCAAAATTTTGGCTGTAAATGGAGCAGGAGAATTTATTTTCTCAGCAATTTCAACCAAACTAACGCGGTTTTTTTCATTGCTTTGTTGAGCAATGTAAATCATTGCTCTTAGACCATATTCGCATGTTTTAGAAAACATCTTGTTCTTAGTTTGGTACAAAATTAGGTAATTATGTAAATAAAGGATGTTTTTATCTTTTATTTCTTAACTGATTTTTGTCATGGTTCAATATTCAAAATACTTATAGGTTCAAGAAGAGATGGTTACACTAGTTTGTCGCCTTTAAATCAATAAAATATGAATTACTTATAAAACCAAACGGAAAGGTTTGCTGAGGTCTGATTAATATAATCTCTGCCATTATAACCAATAGATTCTCTGTTGACAGAAGTTGACACTATGCAATCAATATCCTCTTCTGAGAGTAATGTCTTTGAGAAATTGGTCATATAAATATGAACGGGAACAGCGTCCGATTTTTGGAAAGAATTAAATAAAGGATACTCCCAATCATCTGCTCCAATGATTAATCCAATTTTATGAAAAGAGGTTGCTGTGATGAAATCTGACATTTGTTTATACTCATCATGTAAAAATGGTTTTTTTGCAAAGTATTTTTTGCTTCTTGCATCAAAAATTGAAATATCAGTGGTTTTATTTGAAGTTAAAAAAGGCCTAGAAGAGTTAAAAATAACAACTAGAAATCCGTAAAATATAAAGGTTGGTAACATGAAGTAGATTCGTTTCTGGAACTTCCTTTTAATACAAAGCGCATAAACAATAACTGGAATTGCAACTAAAAATAATGGGAGGTGCAAACGCGTGTGCCAAGGTTGCCATTTCAATAAAAGGCAAAAAAGGAAGATTTGCAATAAGAAAATCGCAAATAAAAAGATCCAGTAGTTGGATGCATGTTCCTTTCTTCTAACTAACTGAACAATTAAGATGAAAATAGAGAATAAGATTAACCAAAAGTGCAATGGATTGGCTGCAGAATCCTCATCATTTGGAAAATCGGAGGCTCCATGATATTCTATGCTGGCAAAATTTGTTTTAGGATTATTAATATCAATGTTTAATTTTTCATGGAGTTTTTGGATTCCAGTATCGTACACATTGTTTAGTGGATAAGGTCCTATATGAAGACCTACATTTTTAAGAAGATTAGAAAATAAATTTTGGGGATTCATTTCATCATTAAAATACATCCCTGATTCTTGCTCGTCTGCCCCCAAAATATTCCCAGACAAAGAATAATTTCGACTATAATGCCCTAGGTTGATAACTATACATATAGCACCAGCAATAATTGGCAAGTATAATTTCTGAGCGGATATAGATTTGAATAGTTTGTAGAGGTAGACAACAATAAAAACACTAAATAATGGGAGTAAATAAACGTATGCAGAGCCCTTTGTTAATATAGCCAAACCAGCTGAGAGGCCAAAGAAAATAAAAAAGTCCAATGAAGGTTTTTTTAGCACTTTTATG
The DNA here is from genome assembly GCA_937136425.1 of uncultured Crocinitomix sp. GTDB lineage: Bacteria > Bacteroidota > Bacteroidia > Flavobacteriales_D > Crocinitomicaceae > Crocinitomix. The sequence continues at coordinate 54,866 of CAKZON010000068.1, read as the reverse complement.
CTGAAATAAATGGAACAAAGAATAAAGAAAGAAACAACAATGTCATTTTGAGTACTTGAAGCTTGAAGAATTGCTTCTGGAATTGTGAGTGCTAAAATAACAGCTATATATTTTACGCGGCGGTTAGGGGTTATATCCAGCTGCTCTAAAAGCAATAAAATTACCAATATGCAAGAAAGTAAAAAAGTAAATTGCACGGAGTTCATAAACAAATCACTGCCATTAAGTACTTGTACATGCATAAGTACAAATTCAGAAAACGGCGGTTGATAAAGTTGTCTGACAATATGTGTTGCATAATGATCAAGAGATCCATGGCTTAACCAACTGGTTATTCTTGGAAGATGGTAGGTCATGGAATCCCAGTTATTAGGAGGGTAAATAAGTCCTTGCAACAAGATCAAACCTAATATCGATCCAATAAGGAGAAACCGACTTCTTTTTTTGGTTAACCCCAAAATTTTTGTTTTCAAAAAATGAAGAGACTTGAATGAAAGCTTTTTACTTAGATAAATTCTCCCAAATAGAAAAATGGCTATAAGGAACCAGGAAATTACAATGGCCGTAGGGTTTAATATTTCAATTAAACTTAATACTTCGGTAATTCCAAACAGAATTAGAGCGAATACAATAATAGATTTTAATAATGTTTCTTTTACGCTGGTGCTAGGTTTGAACTCCCAATTGCAGAACAAGAGAATAAAACACAAGGGTAAAAGTACTATGAACATATAACTCTGTTTGATTTATGCCAAGAATTTATAAGTATCGGCATAAATTTTTAAAGTTCATATTATAAATGATTTAAAAGAGTGAATTGTTGGCTATGATAAGTTTTGTTTTACGAAAAAAGACGCTCCTTCATTTTAAGTGCATTCTTTTTAAACGCCCTTCCAATTGGAATCTCGTCTTCAATAATTGTTGCAAAATCACCATGTATAGCATTGACATGTTTTATATTAACAATATGAGATTGATGAACTCTATAAAAGTTTGATTCTTTATTGTTAAGCTCTTGCAGAGCAATTTTCATGGTCATTTTGACCATAACTTCTTCATTTTTGGTTACAACTATTATATAATCTTTGGCTCCTTTTATACGAATAATTTGTTCTAATAAAATTTTGGTTTGTGCCCCATTCTTTACATTCTTAACAAGTATAAATTGTTCTCTACTTAATTTTCTACTTATTGAAAGCAAAATATCCCTTACCACATCTCGGTTATAAGTCAACACTCTAATCTTAAAAAACAGTACAATAATTAAAAGTAGTGCAATGGTTATTATGGTAATAAACCAATAGGATTGCCAAAAAGGAGGGTGTATTGTAAAAGCTAATTGCAACATATTCTCGCTCTTAATTCCTGCTCCTGATACAGAGTACGCTTCAAATTTATAATTGCCTGAACTGAGATTAACAAGATTAATGTTTGGGTTTTCAGTGGTTGACCAGCTTTCATTCCCGCCAACTAAGCGGTAAATAAATTGGGGTGGACTTTTATAAGTTAGGCCAGACAATTCAATACGAATGTTATTTTCATGATAATCCAGATTTTCTACTTCAAGCGGATTGACTTTTTCATCATTTATCAAAATTGACTTCATTTCAATACCAGCTGGAGTGCTTGAAATTTCTGTTTGATAGTTGCGTCGAATAATTCCTTCAGGCGTCTCTAGCCATAAATAATTGTTGTCTGTTATTATAATATCACTTATGATTCCGTTAATAGCGCCATAATTAGTTGAAAAACGGCGTAATTTTACGAGGTTACCAATCTTATATATAATCGTAACACCAGATCTAGTCCCGATCCATATTCTACCATTAGCATCTTCGTACGTGTTAAGACAGAATGAATTAGAAAGACCCTCGGCTTCTCCCACCTTTGCATAAAGGGCATTATTTTTAAATATATAAAGCCCTTTTCCACGGGTGGTCACATAAATGAGTCCACTATGAGATTTAATACTAGTTACAGTTACATCAGGAGTAATATGATGCGATTTTCCATTTGAAATTAACCATAAACCAAGATTGTCGCCAATCCATTTATTTTCGCCATCAATTAAAAAAATAGTAACGTTACCTTTGTGTAAGCATTTTTCGTTTACCTTGTTTTTTTCATTCGGAAATCGTTTTTCATAGAGCCCAGAATGACGGCTAAAATACATTAATGAGTCAACAACTTGATACATTCTTGCACTACCCAATTTCCAGTCAAATTGAACCAAGGTATGGTCAAATTGCTGGTTGTTGTTAATTTCATTTATGGATTCCTTAAAAAGAATGTTGACGGGTTCTACACTGCCTTGAAACCCATATTTGTCCTTGCTCAAATCTATTGTCCTATAGTTTCCTACATTAATTAAAGTTGATTGAGGGTCAATTCCAAAATTAGTTAATGCCAGGTTTTTATTCTTTTTGTTGCTGAATAGAAGGGATGCGTTGTCTTTTAAATAGAAAACACCATTGTTCAAGGTAGAGATCCAAATTCCATTTTCATGGTCCATGGTAATATCTGAAATCTTATTTCCAATTAACTGATACCACTCTTTATTGTTTTTATATAAACCATTGGAGGTGCCAATCAATAAATTATTGTCAAAATCATGATTAACATAAAGTATTGAGGTTGATGGAGGGAAAACAATGGTATCAATCGTTTCAAATGTTTTTAGGTTATATTTAATTACAACATTTTGATGGGCTAAATAAAAAGTGTCCTTCTTAATTGTGGCGGCAATGTAATTTTGAGCCGGAAGGGGATGACGATTAGAGAATTCATTAGCTAACGGATCGTATTTTAATAGACAACTACCTGCAGCGGCATATAATTCGGATTCATATTCAAAGAAATAACTAACGTGACGACCGCAGATATTGTCCAGGTGGCTTTTGATTTCCCCGTTTTTATTTAATTGTATTATGCCAGCTGAATTACTGCCCCAAAATAGATTTTCTTTATACTGACCAAAACCTAGTAAAAATGAACCTGGGTTAATCTCAGATAAATTGTGTTCCACCGGAATAATTTTGTTTGAATCGTAGCTATAAAAACACAAACTACCATTCCCGCATAAAAACCAAATTCTTCCAGATTTATCCTCATATATTCGGTAAATATCAATCCCCGAAATATTTTCTTCAAATGAGAACTTTTCCCATTCAATCCCATCAAATCGATTAATTCCGGCGTTCGTTCCAAACCACAAATATCCTTTGGAATCTTGCAGCGTTGAATACACCGCATTACTTGAAAGTCCATCTAGCAATGTATAATGAGTGCTTATTACTTCTTGACCAAAACAGGTAGCTTGAAAGAGAATAAAAAAGTAGAGCAGAATGAATTTCATAAGAGCAATTAAATATAAGATTAAAATGCTTTTAATCGAATTCAAAAAAAACAATAAATTTTTTCACTCAATTTGATTTGAGATAGGGTTTAGTTCTTATTCGATTGTCTTTTTTTAAATGTCGATTGTCTAAAATCTATTATTACATGGGTTTTTCAGCGAGGTTCTTTTGTATTCTTGTTTTGTTTTTTTTCTAACATGAATGATTTTAGCCCTCGCAATTTGAATGATTTTACAAGATGTTTTTAGGTTAAAAACCAATTTATAAAAGTTGAATTGGGAGAAAAACTAAATGTGGCTTTTGAAGTGTAAAAAGGAAAAAAAAAATTCTACTTGTTTTGAGAGGGAAACAATCTTAAAACAAATTATGAAGCAACTATAAAACTTATGAAAAATAAAATAGATACTATAATTTTTCTTTTTTTGATATTGATTGCTCCTAACGGTTTCACGCAAACTTGGGATGAGATAACAGGCTTAATACCATCTGATCTAATGCCAGGAGGATCAAACCGTTTCGCAAATGCTGTTTCAATTAGTGGAAATTATGCAATAGCTGCTAGTCGTGACGGAAATATCATTGATCCCGGAGCAGTGTATGTGTATGAACTTGACGTTGATGGAGTTTGGAACGAAGAAGATAAACTAACTGCTGCTGATGGAGAAGCGGCAGATCGATTTGGAAATAGCATCTCAATAGATGAGGACTATATAATTGTAGGTGCGCCCAATGATAGTGATGATGGTGTCAGTTCTGGTTCTGCTTACGTGTATGAACGTAATATTGATGGTGATTGGATAGAAGTGCAAAAGTTAACAGCTAGTGATGCTGGTGGCAGTCATTTTTTCGGGAGAAGCGTTTCCGTTTACGGGGATTACGCAATTATTGGAGTGCCTGGGAAAAATGTATCAGGGATCAATTCTGGTGCAGCATATTTATTTGAACGAGATCCAGATGGGGTATGGTTAGAAATTCAGCAATTGGAGGCTTTAGATGGAAATGCAGGAGATGGTTTTGGTGGTAGTATTTCAATTACAGAAAACTATGTAATTATTGGAGCTAGAGGGAATGATGATGACGGTTCTAATTCGGGGAGTGCTTATATTTTTGAACAAGATGATGATGGTGTTTGGCTAGAAGTTCAAAAATTAACTGCTAGTGACGCCATTGCAGATGAAAAATTCGGTAATTCAGTTGATATAGATAACGGTCGGGCTATAATAGGAGTTCAAGATGATGAGGCAGCTGAACCTTATACAGGTGCTGCATATGTATTTGAGCGAGATGTTGATGGTATTTGGGAAGAAGTGGAAAAGTTAGTGGCGTCAGATCCTGAAGGAGGAAAAGGGTTTGGATGGTCTGTCGCAATTGAAAATGATTATGTTGTAGTAGGTTCCCCTCAAATAATAATTTCTGAACCAACTGCAGGATCAGCTTATGTTTTTCAAAGAGAAGAGGATGGTTCATGGCCTGAGGTTCAAAAAATAACTGGCTCTGAATGGTCAGAAGATGTGTTTGCAGATCTTTTTGCATTTAGTGTTGCAATTAGTGAGAATCACATTATTGCTGGAGCTCCAGGAACACCTTTCGAAAATGAATTTTTCGCTTATATTTTTCAAGGCTGTGTAAATATGTTGGTTGATGTTTCTTCAGAAGAAGTATGCCAAGGAGACGAGGTTATTTTAGATGCTACGTCATTATTGGATGCTGATATAACTTGGTCAGGTGGAGTAGTTGATGAGGATAGCTTTATACCGCCATTAGGAACTACAATTTATGTGGCAACAGGTAGTGTTGAAGATTGTGAACTTCAGGTGGAAATTTCAGTATTAGAGACACCGATTGTTGAAATTATTGCAGGAGATACTGAATTATGTGAAGGAGAAGAAATAACATTAACAGCTTCTGGAGCTTTCACTTATGAATGGGAGGATGAAATTGTTGATGGGGAAGCATTTGAACCGCCGGTTGGAGAAACAACTTATACGGTTATTGGAACTGGTGATAATGGCTGTGAAAGTTCCGTTACTATAGAAATATTGGTTCATACTTTACCAGAAGTTATAGCGAACGCCGATAACGTAATGGTATGTGAAGGAGATGAAATTGTATTAACAGGAAGTGGCGCAACAGAGTATTCATGGAATTTAGGAGTAACGGATGGAATATCTCTTGAGCCATCTGTGGGAGAGACAATCTATACAGTTACAGGAACTGATGATAATGATTGTGTATCAATAGATTCTATTTTGATTACAGTTTTTGAAAATCCGGATGTTGAATTTATTGACTTAGAAGATGATTTATTATGCCTTGATAATGGATTAATTACATTAATTGGAACGCCTGTTGATGGCGCTTTTTCTGGACCTGGCGTTGCTGGGGCTGAATTTGATCCAAATGTAGCAGGAGAAGGAACACATGATTTGTTTTATTCATTTATTGATGAAAATGGATGCAGTGGAATTGATTCTATCGAGGTAAATGTGGTAGATTGTTTAGGATTGAAGAAATTGGAATCAAACTCTTTTGGGATTTATCCAAACCCTTTTTCTGATTATGCGATAATTGAATTTAATCAGCATTTGTCTAAAGATCATCAAATTGTAGTATATGATATTCTAGGTCACAAAGTTTGGCAAAAAATGGGTGTGACAGGTAATCAAATTAAATTAACGAAAACGGAATTGGCAACAGGGGTTTATTATCTCTCCTTAATGGAAAATGGTAGAATTCTACAAACTAGTAAGTTGATAGTTGAATGATAAATTTAAGCGTGTCATAAGACCAAACATGTATTACAATAAATAGAACAAAATAACTTATGAGAAATAAGAAAAATAGAATTATAACAATCCTTTTGATGTTGCTAGCTCCTTGCGGCTTTACTCAAACTTGGGGAGAAATAGTAAAAGTTACAGGATCAGAAGGAGTAGGTGGAGATTCATTTGGGAGTTCGGTTTCGATTGATGGAAATTATGCAGTAATTGGAGTTCCTGGCAGTGATGCGTCATTTGCTGGATGTGCATACATTTTTGAGCGTGAGGGAGACGATTGGGTTGAGGTTCAGAAGTTAACAGCGTCAGACGCACTATTGGGAGATAATTTTGGTTATTCAGTTTCAATTGATGGAGATAACATTATTGTTGGAGCTTCTTGGTCAAACAATGAAGGCGGGTTGGATATTGGAGCTGCTTATATATTTGAACGAGATGACTTAGGTGTTTGGACTGAAGTTCAAAAATTAAATGCATCTGATGCCACTTTTAATGATTCTTTTGGGTGGACGGTTTCAGTTAGTGGAGATAATGTAGCAATTGGAGCACCTCTAACTGATGAGGGTGCTGGAGATGCTGGCTCAACTTACATATTTGAGCGCAATGATGACGGAATGTGGATTGAGGTTCAAAAATTAACAGCATCTGATGCCATAGCTGCAGATTGGTTTGGTTATTCAGTTTCGTTGGATGAAGGGTACATAATTATTGGATGTATATTAAGTGATGATGACGGTGACGGTTCAGGTTCAGCTTATGTATTTGAGCGCAATGATGATGGTTTGTGGTTGGAAATTCAGAAGTTAACAGCATCTGATGGAGCAGCGTCAGCTTGGTTTGGTAATGTTGTTTCAATTGATGGAGAATCTGCCATTGTTGGAAGGTGGCTTAATGAGGGCGGACCAGAATTAGGTTCTGCTTACATCTATGAAAGAAATGATGATGGGGTGTGGAATGAGATTCAAAAACTTACACCTGCAGATGCCGCTGAAGGTGATGGCTTTGGTTTGTCAGTTTCAATTGATGAAGATTATGTTATTGTTGGAGCCGCATGGTCGGACAATGATAGTTTGAATTCGGGTTCTGCTTATATTTTTGAAAAAAATGATGAGGGATTGTGGGATGAGATTGAAGAACTCATAGCATCTGATGAAGATGTAAGTGACCGTTTTGGATATTCAGTTTCAATAAGCAATAATCATGCTGTAGTTGGAGCGACTTTTAATGATGATGATGGAGTAAACTCAGGTTCTGCCTATGTTTTTCAAAGATGTGCGAATTTAGCCGTAGAGGTTTCTTCAGAAGAAGTTTGTGAAGGAGATTTGGTTGTTTTAGATGGTATTTCTGAAACTGGAGATGAAGTCATTTGGACGGGAGGAGTTGTAAACGGAGAGGGTTTTAATCCTCCAGTAGGAACAACAACTTATTTTGCTACTGGTGGTGCTGAAGATTGCGAATTTCAGGTGGATATAACCGTTTTGGAACTTCCTCTTGTTGAAATTATGGCAGATGACACAGCGTTGTGTGAAGGTGAGACGGTAACATTAACTGCTTCAGGAGCGATAACCTATACTTGGGAAGATGAGGTTGTAGATGGAGAAGCTTTTGAACCTCCTGTTGGTGAATCAACTTTTACAGTTACTGGAATAGGTGATAATGATTGTGCAGCAACAAATTCTATTCTGATTACAGTTTATGAAAATCCAGAAGTAGAATTTACAGCATTGGAAGATGTTTTGGTTTGTTTAGATAATGGTTTGATCAACCTATTTGGAACACCTGTTGACGGCGACTTTTTTGGTGATGGAGTGGAAGGTTCTGTATTTGACCCAATTGAAGCAGGTGAGGGAGATCATACATTGTTTTATTCATTTGTAAATGAAAATGGATGTTCTGCAATCGATTCAGTTGTAATTACAGTTGTTGATTGTTTGGGAACAAATGAGTTGGAGTCAATTTCATTTGGAATTTACCCAAACCCTTTTTCTGATTATGCAGTAATTCAGTTTAGTCAAGACTTATCAAACAATCATCAAGTGGTTATTCATGATGCATTGGGTAAAGTTGTGTGGAAAAAAGAAAATGTTCAGGGGTCGCAAATTACATTAACAAAAGCTGAATTGAATGCTGGCGTTTATTTCTTTTCCCTGTTTGAAAGTGGCGATTTAATTCGGACGAATAAACTAATTGTTCAATAGTAATAAAAATGGTTTGAGATAAACTGATTCGTTTTGTAAATCGAAAGTTAGAGGCATTGTTCTTCCTCTACAAAAAGCCGCCTGACGGTGTTTGGCAGGCGGCTTTATTTAACTCCTCAACAAGGAATTGTCAATTTATCTTGAAACAAGGTTGAAAAAGGTATATGCCGTTTTTGAATGTTATACCCATTTTTTAATAATTTTTTGAAAGCCCAAAACTCCATTTTCTAAATGGGCGGCATGTTTATAATTTCCGAATAATGGATTGTTCATTCCTTTTTGTTGCTGCTCACACACAAAAATGTCTTCTTTCATAAAATCACCACTGTTTAACGGATTATTGTCATTCACTTCTTTCTGCTGGGTTGATGCTCCCATATATAATTCCCAATTAGAGTTGGAGCGGTTTTGTTGATCTAGGTATTCCTGATTTGTCATTGGTTCAAGTTTTGAACGAATAATTACTTTCGTTTTGTCAGGTGCTAACGGAATGACATTAAAAATGCTCCAAGTGGACTCTGTTTCAGAAAGACCCGTGTTTGGAAACAGAAAGGGCACATATGCACCAAACTCATTTGAAATCATTTCTTCAATAAGTTTATAAGGAGAAAGGTCAGGCAAGTGTTTCTTATATTTATTAGCCAAAGGTTCTTTAAATACAAAGTGATCATCCACAAAACCAAATTCCGCAGCTTCATGTTTGTACATTTTTAGTGTTTCAGAATGTAGATGAGATAAATGATAAACATCTATATAATTCTCTACAACAATTTTCCAATTTGCGTTAATAATAACTTCTGATTTAGTATCAGGATATTCGATTAAGCGTGTTGGGTCATGAGGTCCTAAATAAGGTTCACATTTTTTAAACCAATCATTGAGCGGAGCAGCACCAGGGTCAGGATTAACCCAAATCATTCCTCTCCAAGTGCCAACAGAAGCTTTGTGCAAACAAACTTTGTTTTTTTCAAGATTAGGAAACTCCTTTTCACCTTCGGGAACATGAATCAATTCTCCAGTTAAAGAATACATCCAATCATGATAAGGACAGGTAATGACTTTTTGACGTTTTCCTGTTGTTTTTAGTAGTTGCGTTCCACGGTGTCTGCATAAATTGTGGAACGCCTTGAGTTTCATTTTGGCATTTTTAATCACCATAATGTTTTGATAACCGCATTGCAAGGTTAAGTAGTCTCCCTCCTCTTGCAAATCTTCAATGAATCCTGCAAACTGCCATGATTGGCCAAAAATTGAATTCATTTCGGTTTCAAACCACTTTTGATCTGTGTATGCTTCTCTTGGTAATGCCATCTTTTACAATTGATTATTAACAGACACAATTTCTAAATATTGATTTGATTATTTTTTGATGTATGTCACAAAATCATGATTTAATAGGGTGTAGTTTTGCTCCTGAATGATGGGGAAACAAGTTGTAATAATTGGTATTGTGCTTTCTTTTTTACTGGGTTGTGATCAGACACCAGAAATAGTTGGTACATGGAAAGTAGATGATGGCTTTTACAAAGCAACCTATAAAATTGAAGAAAAAAACGAAAAAATTAAAGCAGAAGTATTAGCCTATAATGATGGAACTACAATCTATGTTAAAGATGATGAAACACACTACATCTTCCAAGATTTGAAGAAAAAAGGAGATTGCTATGTAGAGGTGGATGGAATAAGTGGAGCAACGTTGAATTCAGATACTAGCCATACCACCAAGTTGAAATTGATTAACGATTCCACACTAGAGGTGATGCAGTACATCATGGAACGCCCAGTAATAGAAATATGGTATAAACAAAAAATAAACGACTGATGAAAATATTTAAAATAGTATTGAGTCTAATTTTCATAACAACACTTTTAAGTTGCGAAAAAGAAATTAGAAATATTGCCAATAATGAAGAACCGCCTATTATTGGTCCACCGCCCGTTGAAGTAATTCCTGTTGATATAAATGAACAAGGTTTTGGCTTATTAGAGCATATGCAAGGGCAGTGGGTAGGATCAAATAAAATTATTGCAGACACTTATGATTGGTTTACATTTGATTATCGCGCAATTTCAGCTTCGCACATTCATGGAATTTTTGAAGGAGGATCTGTAGGTAATCTATTAACCTCGTTTTTTGTAACAGATTTTAAAGACACACGAACAATTTTGGCTCGGAATGGAGGATTGTTAAACGGAATTTACCGTTCAAGCTATTTCGTATTAGATAGTGTTAGAACAGATGTGTCGGGAGATTTTTACAGATTGGTTGATGCTAAAGGTGGAACAAATACCATGTGGATGGAATTGCGTTTTACAGGTGATAGTTTATACTTTAATGCTTATACAAGTCGTTTAGGATTAAATTACCCTCCAACCCGGCACATGACTTTTAAAGCCGTTCGAGCTAATTATGCTTTGGCAGAAACTGCAGCACTTGCGGTTGATTTTCCTCAAAATATTCCTGCATGGGATTTTTCAGATGGTTTTAACGAGGCATATTTCTATGTGAATGATGGAGAAACTGAAGCGAAGTCTGCCAGCTTTTTGGCCTATGATGAAAGCGGAGGAGTGGTTGAAGAACTTGCTTATGAGTCAGGTGATCCGTTTACAATTTCTGATCATCCTTATATCGCAACATTAGATCTTTCAGTTGTTCGTAATCCAGTAATTGAAGGGAAAGATTTGTTTGTAAACTTGTCTTACGAACCACTGACGGATGCTTCTGGTTATTACATGAGCGAAGAGGTATTTAACACTGTGCTTCTTTTTCCTTCCATTGCTGGGACAGAGGATGCCGTTAGAATTACATATTTGCATCCTGGAGAATATTATATTACAGTTATTGCTGATGTAAATTCAGACGGTTACCCTTCTACCGGTGATTATTCCCACCCAAGTCAAACCATTACTATTTCACCTAACGGTTCGCACAGTATTACGATTGATGATATAACAACAGAAAATTAAACAAATGACAAATTTAAAAAAGGCAATTGCCATCTTAATAATTGGTTTGTTCTGTACAAGTTGCACAAAGGCAATAATTGATGAAAATGGTTCAACCACTACTTCTGACACCATAACGTATACCGAGCATATTCAGCCAATCATGTTTAATAATTGCACAACCTGTCATGCTGGAGAAACGCCACTTGGAGGGCTTGATTTAAGTAGTTATGCCACCGTGCGTACCAGCACTGAATATGGAAATTTAATTGATAGGATTAATAATGTTTCGAACCCAATGCCAGCAAGTGGTCTTTTACCTGAAAACAAGCGCCAAATGATAGGTAAATGGAGCGAAAACGGATTTTTAGAATAAAAATAAGGTTGAAAATGAATAGAATTATATTAATAGCACTCATTTCGTTTTTTGGATTAAACGGAAACGCTCAAGAAAACCAAGCTTTTACTAGTTTGAAAATAGGAAACCTGCAATCAACAAACACATTAGAAAAAGGGACTTTTTGCACTACCATTTCTCACCGATTTGGAACAATTAAGGGAGGAGTTAATACCTTTTTTGGACTAGATTATGGAAATACCAAATTTCAGTTTTTATATGGAATTACGGATGTTTTTCAAATTAGTCTTAGTCGCGAATCAGTTAGGAAAACAATAGGCGGAGCTTTAAAATGGGGCTTAATGTCTCAGACCAATGGTGCGCAAATAAATCTTTCAGCTTATTCAACCATAAATGCAAATACAGAGCTAAGTAAAGAGGTTTATCCCAAAATGCTTTTTTATGATAGATTAAGTTATACTACTCAGCTTATTGCTTCCCGTGCTTTCACAAATAAGTTTTCATTTGAACTTGCTCCCACATTTGTTCGCCAAAACTTAGTTCATGAACCATTTCAATTGCACAATCAATGGGCTTGTGGTTTAGGAGGCAGATATAAAATTGCCAATCATATTGAGTTAATAATGGACTATGTAATGAATTTTAGCCGAGCGCCAGAATCCATCTATAACGATCCTTTAACATTGGGCGTTAATTTTGAAACTGAAAGGCATGTTTTTCAAGTGCTATTGTCAAATGCACAATCAACAAATGAACCTGGGTTTATATCTAATGCTGAGGGAAGTTGGTTAGACGGAGAAATTTATTTGGGCTTCAACCTAGTTAGAACATTTAAACGATAGTACTAGTAAGTAATGTAATAACCAGACTGCCAAGCTTCAGGTAATAAACTAGGAATAAATCGATCAACTAATAAGTAGGTGATAATAATTAACCACACGCAAACAATTGCCCAATATAAAATGGGAGATTCTTTTCTTGAAACTGGTTCAGCCAAATAAGTATTTCCAGAAATTAGGTCAGGAATTAGCCATAGGAGAATAATTACTCCCCATAACCATGTGAGCGAAAATAGAATTGATGCAATTATTAGCAAAAGAGAAAACCAAGCTTTCAATTTATATTTTTTCAATGCATTTTTCATTTAATGGTTCGCTCTAATTCTACTTAATGTTTCTCTTGAAATACCTAAGAATGAAGCAATATAGCCTAGTTTAACTTTTAGTTCGATATCTGGAAAATAAGCTAATAGCAGTTGATATTTTTCCTTTGCAGAGTAAAACATAAACCCCTTAAAAAACTGATCAGTATAGGCTATTTGCTCTTCAGCTAAAAGGCGAGCAAATCTTTCAAATTCTTGTGATTTATTAATGAGTTTAATGAAGTTGTCATGAGTAATAGAGTAAACAACCGAATCTTCCAATACATCTATACTTTCGTACCCAGCGTTTGAAGTATAAAAGCTATACCAAGATGTGAAATATAGCCCCTCTTTGTAAAACCAAGAACTCACTTCTTTATCCTGATGAAAATAGTAGGTTCTAACAGTGCCTGACTCTAAAAAATAGAGTTTTTTACAATATTGTCCCTCTCTAAGAATTTCTTCTTTATTCTTAATTTCCTCCCGATTAAAAAAAAATTCAATCTCTTTTTTTAATTCATCCGTTAGGTTAATTCTTTTTTGAATTGAATCGAATAAGCTTGTCATTGTTCAAACTAGTTTAAACCAAAGATAAAATAACCATTAGATTTCGCCTACTTGATTAAGAATCTAATTGAGTAGATAGGTAATTAAGGACAATAAATATTGTATTTATGGAATACTATTTGTAAAATCAATTGAAATATGTGTGTTTGTGCAGTCTTTCGCGATTTTTGTGACATAGATCAAAATACTTATGATATAGTTTGGTGACCTTTGCTCTATTAATAAATGATTTTATGAATAAAAAAGGTTTAATCTTTTTGTGTTTTTTGTTTCTTTCATTTGCAAGCTTTTCTGCAAATGAAAAAGATTCAATAGTTGACATACGCCCAACAAATTATTCAATTCTTGGAACAAGGGTTGTTGATATTTTTGGAGAGACACATAATTTGGGTGTTAAAAATAAAAAAGCCAATCCTGTGGCATTGGTTTTTATTGATATAGGCTGTGTTATTTCGCAACGCTTTATTCCTTATTTAAATGAAATGAATGCTTTAGCGAAAAACAATGATGTTCAGTTTTATGGCATCATTTCTAACCCTCGTGTTACATGGCAAGAGGCGCAAAAATTCAATAAAGAATACGCTATTAAATTTCCAATTCTTTTTGATCGGAATGGAGACCTTGCTAATCGGATTAAACCTACAGTTGTTCCTGAGGCATTTGTTTTTGATATTTATGATGAACTCGTTTATTATGGTCGAATTAATGATCAGTTTGCGGATTTAGGAAAGTTCAATAAAACGGCCAGAAAAGAAGAATTGAAAGATGCGATACTAGCTGTGGGGAATAATGAGGATTTAGCTGTTGCATATGCTACTCCAAAAGGTTGTTTTTTTGAATCTTGGGATGATGAAATAGAAGAAATTACGTTTAACCAACATATTGAACCAATTATTAGAGCAAATTGTGTCTCTTGTCATCAGCCCAATAATGTTGCGCCCTTTCCATTAATAAGTTATGATGATGTTGCACGCAGAGCAAGAATGATTGCTTATGTAGCCAAACGACGGTATATGCCAATTTGGAAAGGAGAGCCAAATTATGGCAAATTTAGTAATGAACATTTGCTAAGTGATTATCAGATTAAATTAATTGAAGATTGGTCAAAAAAAGGTAAAAAGGAAGGGGATGCAGCAAAGTTAATGGCGAAACCATCATTGACTAACGTAGAGTGGAAATTAGGCGAACCAGACATGATTGTAAAAATGGAAGCTTATAATCTTCCTGCAAGTGGAGATGATCAATATCGCGTTTTTGTAATGGATCAAAAAATTCCAAAAGGAAAAATTCTAAAAGCTGTAGACTTTAAACCAGGAGACCCTTCAGTGGTTCATCATACAACTGTATTTGTAGATTATAATGGAGTTTTGAAGAAGTATGATGATGAAAACGAAGAGCCAGGATATGATGCCTTTAAAAAAGGAGGAACAATGGAGTTCGGAAGTGCCGTTCCTGTGTGTGGTTGGGCCCCCGGAATAGAACCGTATGTTTATCCAGAAGGTGTTGGTTTTTATGTTGAAGGAAATGCACATGTTGCCATTGAAAATCACTACCATTTAAGTGGAAAGGCTACAACTGATCAAAGTTATATCGGTCTCTATTTTGCAGATAAACCGGTTACTAAATATATGACAGGTTCTATCATGGGGTCTCAAAAATTGCATATCCCTGCCAATTCTCCGGAGTTTTCAAAATCTATATGGACATACGTGCCATGTGATATTGAATTATATGATTTTACGCCGCATATGCATTACATTGGGAAATCCGTAAAAATGGATATTATATTACCTGACGGTACAATAAAACCATTGTTAAACTTGAAAGATTGGGATTTAAGGTGGCAAAACGTCTACACCCTGAGAGAATTAACTTTAATTCCTAAAGGAAGTATCATAAAGGCAGATTTTGTTTTTGATAATTCAGATGACAATAGTGATAACCCTTATTATCCTTCGCAAGACATGTTTTGGGGTTGGGGATCTAGTGATGAAATGATTGAAGTTTATTTTAGTTTTATTCCAGTAAAGTTTGAAGATTATGGGAAAACACTTTCTTCATCATTTGTTGCATTTGAGCACACTTGGGATTATTCAGAACGAATAACAGTGAATAAAGAGAATTTGGATGAAATTGCTGACAAATACATTAATGTAGATGTTTTGAGCAGAGAGGGGCAAATTTTATTGTACAGTATTATTGAATCATCCATGGGAGGCGATTTAATGAATGTATTAAAACGCAAATCAAATCAACATAAAACGAATACTAATTTTAAAATTAATAGCACACATTTGGCCGTTACAGAAGCCTATTTTTCGCTCGATATTCAAAAAATGATAAAAGAAGGAGAGAAGGCTGCTATGGTTTATTATGAAATTTTAAGGAAAGATGAAAATAATTGGAACGCGAATTATCTATATGCAAAAACGCTATTAGACTCTGAGGTACCAAAATTTGAAAAACAAGGAATTGAAGTACTTAAAAAACTAATGGCATATCAAGAGACGATTTCTGCAGAAGATAAGTTTGCTAATACTTATTGGGATTTAGGAAGATATTATTTCAAGCTGTTTAAAGATAAAGAGGCAAAAGCTGTTTTAGAACAAGGATTAAAGAATTTCCCAAACAACCTAGATTTAAAACAAGAGCTTGAAAGTGATGGCAGAATTGTAAAAAAGGTACTTAATTCAAATTAAACGAATATGAAATTATATATAAAAACAATAATGATTGTTGTGCTGTTAGTAGCCGCAATCAATGTAAACGCTCAAAAAGAAATTGATCCTTCAAAGTCAACAGTTACGTTTGTAATTGGTAATTCAGGGGCAGATGTTGAAGGAAAAATGAATGGTTTAAATGGTGAAATAACATTTGATGAAGCGGATTTATCTACGGCAAAATTCACAGTTAATATTCCAATTAAAGGGCTCAGGTCTGGTAACTCAATGCGAGATGAACATTTGCAAGAAGAAGAATTTTTTGATAAAATTAATTTTCCAAGTATCACATTTGAATCAACTAGCGTTGAAAAAAAGGAAGGTTACTATTTGTTAGTTGGTGAGTTAGGTATGAAAGGAATTAGTAAATCTGTTTCCATTCAATTCATTTATAAGGATAACAAGTTTGATGGTAAATTGTCTATTAATAGAACAGACTTTAATGTGGGAGGAGATGATTATTCAGATTCAATTGGAGAGAAAGTTGAAATACGAATTAGTTGTACGTTGAAATGATAAAAAAGAGCCGCATTAACCTATTTTGTATGCTGATTTTTGCACAGTCAGTTTGTGCTCAAAGTAATTATGATGAATATCTGAATCTCTCTTATAGTCATTTTAATTCATCAAAATTATTGGCTTCAGATACACCCATAAATCAGTTTGAAACTGGATTGTTGGGTGGGTATGGTTTTGTATTAAATGAAAAAGAAGATGTATTAAGTTTTGGAGGGGCATATCAATTTTTTCAATTGAAAAATGACTTGGAGATTCACGCCCCGCTAAATATTCACGCCACGGCATTGTCGTTAGCCTATTTAAAACATTGGAAAAACCCTAATTGGGGTTCAACTATCTCTGCAGGAATTGCATTAATCTCAGATTATAAAACAGACGCTAATTCTGCTTACCAAACAAGCTTAAACGGAATGCTACATTATGGCAAGAGTTCAAATTTAGTGTGGACCTTTGGATTAATGTATTCTGCTCAACCTTTTGGTGCATGGGTTTTTCCCATTCTTGGTGTTGATTGGAAGATTAACGATCGATTGTTTTTTGAAACAACTTTGTTTTCTAAAATTTATCTCGAGTACGAATTGAAAACGGACAAGATTTATGCTGGAATAGATATTGAGTCAAGTGGACAAAGTTTTGTATTATCGAATTATCAAGGTCAATCCAATTCTTATATTACTTCATATTCAAACACATTTCCGTATTACCCCTTTGACAATACACTCTTTATAGATTTTTATCTAAATAATGGATTTGTAATCTATGGTAAAGCAGGTGTGAGAATTTCGCAAGAATATGTTCATTATACAGATTATCATTTACCAGTTGCGGGAACTTTATACAATTCTGCAATAGCACCTTCTTTTACTGCAACAATAGGATTAGCTTATCGAATTAGAAAGGATTAGCATTTAAGTTTCTTTCAACCACCGCAAACGTAAGTAAAGAAATCAATTGGTTCTTGCATATGGGTAATTTAGTCAGCGCACTTGTTGACTATAATAATCGGTAGGTTTAACTTTGATAATTCTTGATTTAATATGCGTTGAGAACACTCAAGTATTATTAAATCTCCACCCTTCATATTTGAAAAAAGTTCTGCTCCTCGAATCTTACGGTCAGAATGAAAAATAGAAATACTTGTTCTACTAAACCGATTTTCATCAATAACCTTCTTCATATTATTGATGCTAATATCTGAGTTTTCCTGTTTATCCTTCGTATTGATATAAACAAGATTAAGATTGAAGACCAAATTGTCGTATAAGTCATTAATAAGTTCTGTAGTTTCAGTTTTTATTTCATGAAAGTTTGAAGTAAAGACAACGTCAGTAATTGTGCTGATTTCAAGAGGTTTGCTAAGGATTAGTTTGGAGGGCTCAAGATTAAATATTAATTCTCGCAAAGCTCGATTCCGTCCTCTTTTCAAGAACTTTTTTTCCATTACAATAAGTTCATCCTTACGAAAACCTAAGTCGAAATTTGTTTCGTTAGTATCAAAATATAAAAAATGCTTTTTGGCTTTAACGTTTTTTAGTCGTATTTCATTCAAAATGCTGTCCATTAAGAAGCGCGCGTCGTTTATTTTTAATTTAGAATCGGGGTGTTTATCTCTTTCTTTACGATTTAACTCTCCCCAATTGTGAGGGGCGAATACTAAATGAGAAACGATTATCTCAAGGTTCATAATTAGAGCTAATTCAACCGCAGATTTAATCACAATTTCTGTATTTGATTCGTCATCTATAAGTGCAATTATTTTTTTCATAATTCTTTACGATTATTTATCAGAAACCTTTCTATTCATCATACTTGACTGATTGTTTAGTTGTGCGGCAGCATCTATGAAAAATGCGCCATTTGTAACTACCTCATCACCATTTTTAAGCCCTTGAGTAACCATGTATTGATTTCCAATAGTTTGACCAAGTTCAATTTCTCTAAATTCAAAAGATGGAATTTCAGTCTTTGGTAATTTGAGGTAGACTACAGACCGTTTTCCGGTCCATAAAACTGCAGATTTAGGTACGAAAACGTTGGTGTCTTGATTTGCTGTATAGTTGTTGGATTGATTAATTGTTCCTTGTACGAACATTTCAGGTTTCAACTTCTTATTTCGATTGTTAACCTCTGCTCTCACAGAAACAGTTCGTGTGACAGGATTAATAGTAGGATCAATAAAAGTCACTTTTGTTTTGAACATTTCGGTAGGTAATGCTGTAGTAGTAAATGTAATTTCATCTCCCACACTAATCGCGTTTAAGTCATTTTCATACGCATCAAAAATCACCCATAATGAATTGAGATTCTGAATATCGAATAGAACCTCGCCCTCCTTTAAATGATCTCCTACTGACACTTTTTTGTTTATAATTACGCCCGAATATTGGGCGTAAATCACGAATGTTTCTTGAATCTTTTGTTCTGATAATATAGTTGAGATTTGTTCATCCGTAATTTTCCAATTCCGCAATTTGTTTTTAGAAGATTCTAGCAATGCAGGGTTGGTTTCCTTTAATTTGTTTGCTTCTAAAAGTTCCTTTTGAGCATTAATAAGTGTAGGGGAATAAATACTGGCAATTTTTTGCCCTTTGTTTATTTGTTCCCCAGTATAGTTGACATATAACTTTTCAATTCTCCCTGAAATTTGTGTGACCAAACTTGCTGCATTTTCTTCATTTTTTTGAATTTTTCCCGACAGTTCTAATGTTTCAGTTTCATGCCCTAAACTAGTCAATGTAGTGGTTTGAATATTAGATAATTTTACAGCTTCATCAGTCATTTCTAAAATGAATTCGTTTTCTGAACTTTTATTATCTGCAGGTATTAGAGTCATGCCACAAATAGGACAATTTCCTGGTTCATTTTTTCTAATTTGGGGGTGCATTGAACATGTCCATATTTGTTCTTCGCTTTCAGGGGGTGAGTGAGTGTGGCTATTGTTATCGGGCGCAACGATTTCATTTTTACCAAAAATTAACCAACCTAGAACTAATCCTATTCCTAAAATTCCTATGTGTATGATATGTTTTTTCATGACTTAGTTGTTTATAGTTTGTGCTCTTAATCGAAGTGCATTGGTAATAACAGAAACCGAGCTAAAACTCATTGCTAATGCTGCAATCATTGGTGATAACAATAGTCCAAAAACTGGATAGAGTGCACCTGCTGCAATTGGAATCCCAATGACATTATAGGCAAGTGCAAAAAATAGATTTTGTTTAATATTACGCATGACTTTATGACTCAAAGATCTTGCCTTTACAATCCCATGTAAATCACCTTTTACTAAGGTGATTGCTGAACTTTCAATAGCTACATCTGTTCCTGTTCCCATTGCTATTCCAACATCTGCTAGGGCCAATGCGGGAGCATCATTTATACCATCACCAGCCATTGCAACTGAATTCCCTTGCTCTTGTAATTTTTTTACTTTATTTAATTTGTCTTCAGGCAAACAACCTGCATAATAATCATCTAGTTTAAGTTCTTCAGCAACAGCTTTGGCGGTATATTTATTATCGCCGGTCATCATAATAACTTGAACCCCTTTGTCTTTTAATGTCTTTATAGCTGATCTACTTGTTTCTTTAATTGCATCAGAAATAACAACAAAGCCCACTAATTCATTATTAATGGCAATAAATGGAACTGTTTTTCCTTTCTCTTGCTCAGCTTTTGATTTTTCAGCTATTTCTCCTTTTATTAGAATAGAGTGTTCAGCAAGAAGCTTTTCATTTCCAACAAGGATATTTTGGTCCTGTATAATTGCCTTAACTCCTTTACCAGTTATAGAATCAAAATCATCAATATCTAATAAGTCTATTTTTTTATCTTCAGCAAATCGGACAGTAGCTTCTGCTAAAGGATGCTCACTTTGTTTATTTATCGAAGCTATAAATTGTGTTAACTCATTTTCTGAATAACTAGAAAGTGAAGTAATTTTTTCTACGGAAGGTTTTCCTTCTGTAACTGTACCTGTTTTGTCAATTATCAAAACATCAACTTTGTTCATTTTTTCCAAAGACTCGGCATCCTTAATCAAAACTCCTTCCTGAGCACCTTTACCAACCCCAACCATCACAGACATAGGAGTAGCTAAACCTAATGCACATGGACAGGCTATTATTAATACTGCAATAGCATTTACAAAGGCATAAACTAATGATGGTTCAGGACCAAATATTTTCCAAATTAAAAAAGTTACAATCGAAACAACGATAACTACTGGGACAAAATATCCGGATATTTTATCTGCTAATTTTTGAATAGGAGCTTTACTTCGGCTAGCACTATTAACCATGTGAATAATTTGAGAAAGTAAAGTGTCTGCTCCTACTTTTTCAGCTTTCATGACAAATGATTGCTTACCATTAATTGTTCCAGAAGTAACCTTGTCATTAACTTCTTTATCTACAGGAATTGGCTCTCCCGAGATCATGGATTCATCAATAGTTGTTTTTCCTTTAATTATTTCACCATCAACTGGTATTTTATCGCCAGGTTTTACTCTTAGTAGATCTCCTACTTTTATTTCATCAATTGAAATTTCAATTTCTTCCTCATTCTCAACTCTAATAGCTTTATTAGGAGCGAGTTTCAACAATTCTGTTACAGCATTATTGGTTTTTCCATGAGCTCTTGCTTCCAATAATTGACCTAATAAAACCAAGGTTAGGATTACTGTGGCTGCTTCAAAATAAACATGTACTGTTCCAAATTCAGTTTTAAATTGGTTTGGAAACAAATCTGGAAACAACATTCCAAAGAAACTAAATAGCCAAGCGATACCTGATCCAATTCCAATAAGCGTAAACATGTTTAGATTCATTGTTGTGATGGAGGAATATGCTCTCTCAAAAAACTTCCAAGTGGCATAATAAACAACCGGAATGGACAACCCAAATTGCAACCAATTCCAATATTTCATATCCATTAATTTGTATAATGGATTATTTGGAATCATTTCGGACATAGCAATTAAGAAGATTGGAAGCGTAAAAACGGTAGCAATCCAAAATCTATTCAGTAGCTTTTTGTAAGTCTTTTGCTCGGCTGATACATTTGATTCTATTGGTACTAAGTCCATACCGCATTTGGGACAAGAGCCAGCCTCCTCTTTTATAACTTCAGGATGCATGGGGCAAGTATATTGCGAATTAGAAGTAACACTTACTTCTGCTAATAAATCCATTCCGCATACAGGACAATCGCCTGATTCGTTATAGATTTTGTCTCCTTCACAATGCATTGGACAATAAAAGGAGCCCTTTTTTTTCGTTTGTGAACTTGATTTTTTCTCTACTTTATGATCTAATTTGTGAATCATATAAGATGATCCTATGAAGTGCTTTTGAAGTTCAAGCAAGTGAATATGTTCCGTCATTTCTAATTCAACTGTATTCTTTTCTAGGTTAACTATGACAGATTTTATTCCTTCTATTCTCTCCAAGGTAGATTGCACGTGACTTTTACATCCGTTACAGGTCATTCCTGTTATTTTATATGCATGTTTCATTTTGATTACTTAGATTAAAAATTTGTTAGGCGTTCAATTTTTGCAACGGCAATATTGGCTAATAGCCTAGCATTTATATTTAGCTGCTTATATATCAGCAATTGACTTTGGATTGATAATAGGTCATCAAATCCAACACTATTTGTACTATAATTGGTTAATAATATTTCATAGGTTTGTTGTGCAGTTAATGCTTGCTGTTCGCTAAGGTTGAACATCAAGATTGCGTTGTCATACTCCGTTTTATATTCAATGAGTTGACGAGTCATTTGGTCTATCAAGGAAATTTTATCCAACTCTATGGCTTTTCTGTTCATTGATTCTATTTGATTTGAGGCATTAAATGACTTTCGATAAATTGGAATACTCAACATGATTTTTGGAATTAGAATATCTCGTCCATTATTAATTGGGCTGGCATCTGTTCGTTGACCGACGAGACTGTAATCTATCCCAAGTTCTATAGTAGGCTTGTTCGTTGTGCTATTAACTAAATCACGATTTTCTGATATTTCAATTTCGACATTCAGCATTTCCATAAGTGGATGATGAGCAGATATTTTTGCTTGAAATGCTTCTATGTCAAAGTCAAGTAGAGGAATTTGCAATAGACGATCTCTCGTGGTTATTTGTGACGTTAAAGGCTGTTTTATTATTTCGTTAATACGAGTAGATGTTGTGTGTTTTGAGTTTTCAAGAATTGCAATTTCATTCGTTAATTCATCAATTTTTAATTGAAGTCGTAAAACATCTGCAATAGAACCTTCACCACTTTCTATTTTTGATAAACTCAATTGTTCAATAACTTTTAAAAGGAGTATATCTTTTTCGATTAGTGCCTGCTTTTCTTCAGCAAATTCAAGTTGATAATAGTTTGATTTAACAATGTAAAAAAGGTTCAATTTTAATGCGGAAATTTTTTCATAGCGCATTTTAGACATTGAAACAGTAACTTCTTTTTTCGCTTTTAATGCGCCAAACCAAGGAAACATTTGACTTGCGCTTATCATCATTGTTTGAGGCCCTAATCGAGTTTCAGGTTGTAGAATTGGAACTCCAATTCCGATTTTCGGGTTTGGTAATTGACTTACTTGGTCTGTTTTTATCAGTTCTGCTTTATACTCTAATTCCAAAGATTTTAGAGTGGTGTTTTCTGAAACAGCCAACTGGAGTAAGGAATCTAAAGATTGAGCACAGATATTTTGTGTCATTAAAATGAAGGACAAAATCAGTATGAATTTTAGTTTAAAATGTCTCATTATTTTGATCGATTTAATTTCCATTTATAGGTAGTTTCTTTCCAAATGCAGTAGAGAATTGGAACAGTGAACATAGTGATGAGGTTAAGTATCATTCCACCAAATGATGGAATTGCCATTGGTAGCATGATATCTGCTCCTTTTCCGGTGGATGTTAAAACGGGTAGTAAGGCTAATATTGTAGTGGCCGTGGTCATCATAGCAGGTTTAACTCTTCGCACTCCTCCTTCCACTATTGCATCTTGTATTTCTTTAATATTTTTTGGTTCATTCTTTTTAAAACTATCCTTTAAAAAAGTGGCAACCAATACTCCATCATCTGTGGCAATACCGAACAACGCCAAAAAACCTACCCAAACCGCTACACTTAAATTAATTGTGCGCATTTGAAATAAATCGCGCATATTTGTTCCGAAAAGATCAAAGTTCATAAACCATTCTTGTCCGTATAGCCAAATCATTATAAAACCACCAGCAAAAGCAACAAAAACTCCAGAGAATACAAATAGAGATGTAATGACTGATTTGAATTGGAAGTAAAGGATTAAGAAGATTAAGACTAATGCAATGGGCATAACAATTCCAAGGCGTTTATTTGATCTAACCTGTTGCTCGTAATTCCCAGCAAATTGATAGGTGACTCCACTTGGAACGATAAGTGATCCGTCATTAATTTTGCTTGTAATATATGTTTGAGCCTTGTTAACTAGTTCAACCTCTGAATATCCTTCTTCACGATCAAATAATACATAACCTACCAAAAAACCATCCTCACTTTTAATGGCTTGTGGTCCTTGTTCATATTTTATTTCAACTAATTCTTCTAAAGGTACTTGAGTTCCGTCAGGAGCTGCAATATACATGGCTTTTATTTCTTCTGGGTTGTTACGTAATTCGGATGGGTAACGCACTCGTATATTATAACGCTCTCGTCCCTCAACAGTAGATCCCACAATCATTCCACCTATAGCGGTTTGAATTTGGGTTTGAACATCCAAAATTGATAAACCGTAGCGCCCAATCTTTTCCCGTTTAATCGAAAGCATCAAATAGGGTTTTCCTACAATTCTTTCGGCGAAAACAGCTTCAGTTTTTACACCTTCAACGTCCTTTAATACCTTTTCTAATTCCAATCCAAAAGCCTCAATTTCCTTCAAGTCAGCCCCCGTTACTTTTATGCCCATTGGAGCGCGCATTCCTGTTTGTAACATGACCAAACGCGTTTCAATAGGTTGCAGTTTTGGCGCAGATGTTAAACCAGGTATTTTGGCAGCCTTTATAATTTCTTTCCAAATGTCATTGGGTGATTTGATGTGGTCTCGCCATTGTCTGTAATACTGCCCATTTTCATCTGGTATTAATTCATTTGAATCTGACAATTTATAATTTCCATTTTTGTCAACCATAAAACGCATCTTTCTTCCGTTTTCATCAACTTTATATTCGGATTTATACGTAATCATGTGCTCATACATGGACATAGGAGCAGGGTCGAGTGCGCTTTCTACCCGTCCAGCTTTACCAACAACTAATTCAACTTCTGGAATAGAACTAATTGATAAATCTAACAACCGAATATTAGCTTCATTGATTTCCATTCCTGCATGAGGCATTGAAGTTGGCATAAGAAGAAATGAGCCCTCATTTAGCGCTGGCATAAACTCTTGTCCCGTATTTTTAAAAATGCTGTATCCTGAGAACAATAACAAGATTAATAAGCCGACAAAGGCATACTTTATGCGCAATAAAAACCTAAGAATTTTTTCGTAAAAATGAATGATTAAATAAAAGAAGCTAATTAATAAACCTATGATGGAAATAACAAAGATGAAATTTACTAACACACTTTTTGAAACACCTAATGGCATCCATATTGTAGCTAACAACCATGCTACGAATAGTGCATAAATAATGTTTTTTAAGTAAGTGAATTTTTTCAACCATTTATCAGGCTTATGATCTTCAAAATAATTCGTTAATGCACCGCCAATGCCAACAATTACACCAATAATTCCGAAAAAAGGGTAGGAACTGAACAATAAAAGGAAAGCCAAAACGATTAAAATGGCATTTGAAAAATAAACTGAAACTTTACCTTTCTTCTTCATTTTAAATAACTGCTCTGCTAGTGGCGGTATCACGGTAATTGCCAATATTACAGAAGCTATTAAAGCAAACGATTTAGTGTATGCCAAAGGTCGAAATAGCTTACCTTCTGAAGCTTGCATGGTAAAAACGGGGAGAAAACTAACAATTGTTGTTGCGACGGCTGTTACCACTGCTGAAGCAACATCTACAGTTGCTATATAAATGGTTGTTTTTACCGGTTGTTTTGGAGGCGCAATTTTTAATTGTGTAATCATACTTTCAGTCAGTACAATTCCCATATCTACCATTGTGCCCACCGCTATTGCAATGCCTGATAGGGCTACAATATTCGCATCAATATTCGCATATTTCATTGCGATAAAACACATGAGAACAGCAACCGGAAGTGAGCCTGCAATGAGTAATGAAGATTTAAAATGAAGTAACATTAGGATTACAACAATAATGGTAATCAGTATTTCCAGTGTTAATGCTTCTTCAAGTGTTCCTATTGTTTCATGAATCAGTTCTGTACGGTCATAAAATGGTACTATTTTAACTTGTGATGATGTGCCGTCTTCTAATACTTTACTAGGGAGTCCAACAGATATTTCATTAATTTTTTCTTTAACGTTATTAATAACTTCTAAAGGATTAGAACCGTACCTTGCAACAACAACGCCTCCCACAGCAGGAGCGCCTGATTTGTCTAATATTCCTCTGCGAGTTGCGGGGCCTAAGTGAACATTAGCAATGTCTTTAATGCGAATGGGAATGTTGTTAACCATTTTGACAACACTTAGTTCAATATCCTCTACCTTTTTAACATAACCTAATCCGCGAACAAAGTATTCTGCTAAATTTATTTCAATTGTTTGTGCACCAATATCTAAATTACTTGCTCTTGCTGCTTTCATTACTTCATTTAAAGTAATGTTGTAGATTTTCATTTTATCAGGGTTAACGTCAATTTGATATTCTTGAACGAAACCACCAATAGAAGCTACTTCGGAAACGCCTTCGGCAGCTTGAACTGCATACTTTACATAAAAATCTTGTATGGTACGAAGTTCATGTAAATCCCAACCGCCCGTTGCGTTTCCGTTTTCATCTTGTCCTTCTAATGTGTACCAGTATATTTGTCCCAAAGCTGTGGCATCTGGCCCCAATGAAGGGTTTACACCTTCAGGCAATAAGTTGGTAGGTAAAGAATTTAGCTTTTCTATTATTCTACTTCTGCTCCAATAAAATTCAATGTCATCTTCAAAAATTAGGTAAATACTTGAAAATCCAAACATTGAATTACTTCGTACACTTTTAACACCTGGAATACCTAATAGTGAAGTGGTAAGTGGATATGTAATTTGATCTTCTACGTCTTGGGGAGAACGTCCCATCCATTCCGTATAAATAATTTGTTGATTCTCGCCAATGTCCGGAATTGCATCAACTGATACCGGATCACGAGGTAAAATACTGGAGTCGAAGTTGAATGGAACAGTTACGAATCCCCAACACACGAATAATCCAAGCATTAACCATGCAACAAGTTTATTGTCAAGAAAAAATTTTATTATTGTATTTAACATTTTTCATTTTTAGTATATAAACGCGACTAGCCCCTATACCTGTGGTAAGGAGCATTACTTACTAAAAATGAAGATCAAATACGGAAAACTTGATAAATGACAGAGATGTCTTCATCAATTAAAGGAGGTCTGTAATTTTCGTAAAATTCTACTTGTATTGTAGGTTGGAATAAACCAAGATCTATTGCTGTATATATGATTACTGCATTTAATTGATTTAGGTCAATTTTTTGCATTGAAAGTGGTTCAACATCAGAATTCACTTCAAAATCGAAACTTTCGTTATGGCAGCATTTACCTTGATTAATGCCGGTTTTAGAACTAGTA
This sequence comes from uncultured Crocinitomix sp., assembly GCA_937136425.1. Classification (GTDB taxonomy): domain Bacteria; phylum Bacteroidota; class Bacteroidia; order Flavobacteriales_D; family Crocinitomicaceae; genus Crocinitomix. Next base: position 27,506 of record CAKZON010000068.1, on the reverse strand, counting down.
TTCTCCTTCTCTCTAATTTTCTTTTGATGACAAGAAGGTAGCTGAGATACATCTTGTGGTTGATTGACACTTTCCTCCATTTCACATGGGGTAGCGCTAAATAGTCCAATACTTTTTATTTCATTTCCACAAAAATGCACGTCTAAAGAAAAACCTATTGATGAGAACAACATCAAAGGAATCAGAATTAGAGGTGCTATTTTTCTTGAGATTTTCACTGCTTATTATCAAAGTTAGCTTTTTTTCTTTTATCAAAAGAATTGTGAATGTCTACAGCACCCTTTTTTAACGAAAAATTAACTGAAATGGAATATGAATTCATTTAGAATTCCAACAGTTTAATAGTTTCAAACAATGAAAAAAAACCAGTAATTGCAGGGTTTTGCTAAAGAATTTAAATTAAGTTTTCAATTTACCCTAAAAAAACAACAGGTATATATTCATAATAATTTGGACGAAACGCCTTAGTTGGCGTATCTTAGTTGAGATAATCCTAAAATTTCAATTATAAACTTAATTATGAAAAGACTAATACTTGGTACATTCTTATTGCTTTTTGCTGCTTCCGTTAATGCTCAAACTAATGTTGAACTTAAAATAAACCATAAGTTGGGAGAGGAAGATTTTGTTTTAGATGCAGTTGGCACCAATAATTTAGGGAATGATTTCAAAGCGACTCGATTAGAATATTATTTAACGAAAATTACAATTGTTCATGACGGAGGAACTGAAACAGCAGTTTCTGATGATGTTATGGCATTAGTAAGACCAGAAGATGAAATTTCAACTACAATTGAATTGGGTAGTTTTGATGTTACAGCTATTGAATCGGTAAAATTTCATATTGGTGTTTATGAGCCAATTAATAATGACGATCCTACTCTGTGGGCGGCAGACCATCCATTAGCGCCCAAGTCTCCTTCAATGCATTGGGGATGGGCAGCAGGTTATCGTTTTATTGCCTATGAAGGTTTTGGTGGTGCTGATTTTTCGCAAAATTTCCAATTACACGGTTTAGGAAATAGTAATTATTTCGAAGTGGAGTCTGACGTATGGGTAGATACAGACGGAGGTACTATGATAATGAGCCTTAATGGAGATTATGCTGCAGGGTTAAATGATATTGACTTAACGGCTGGAACCATTTCGCATGGTGAAACTGGAGCAGCAAAAAAGGTTTTAGAAAATTGGAGAGATGTGGTGTTTGGTTTATATACGGTTGGTATTGATGAGAATGCAATTGCTCTTGATTGGTCTGTTTATCCTAACCCTTCAAATGGCGATATTGTTGTAAATTTTGATAACACAACTGAGGTTAATCAAATTAATATTGTTAATCCATTAGGTGAAATCGTGCAAACAGCATTTGTAAACGACAATAAAAAGATGGAATTAACAATACCTGATTCTGGTATATATTTCGTAACTGTACTAGATGCTAAAGGCGAAACAATAGCTACGGAACGTCTTATTATTAAATAAATAGTTTACTATGAATTTCTTTAAATTACAATACACCCTTTTAATGGGTGCAGTCATATTATTGGCTTCTTGTAAGAAAGATCCACCTGTTATTGAAGACTATGCAGAGTATGATAATTCGCCTTATAGCCTTAAATATGTAAACAATACATTACCTGTGCCTAACTTGCCTGCGGATAACCCGTTTACTGTTGAAAAAGTGAAATTAGGTAGAATGTTGTTTTATGAGAAAGAACTTTCTAAAGATGGTTCAATGGCTTGTGCATCTTGCCATTTGCAAGCGGATGGTTTTTCTGATTCGGATCAATTTTCGGAGGGGGTTGATGGTTTGTTTGGAGCAAGACAGGCAATGGCTGTTGTAAATTTAGCTTGGAATGAGAATGGTTTCTTTTGGGATGGAAGAGCGGAGTTATTAAGAGATCAAGCCTTGCTGCCTATTCAAGATCATTTAGAGATGAATGAAACACTTGACAATGTGATTGAGAAATTGAGTAATTACAGGCTATTTGGATTAGAACAGCTTTATAAAAACCAGTTTGTAAGAGCGTTTGAAGATGGGCAAATCAATGCGTTAAACATTTCTTTGGCGTTGGAGGCTTTCATGATGTCTATAGTTTCAGATGATTCAAAATATGACCGTTATTTAGCAGGTACGGCAACTCTAACAGATGCTGAAGAACGCGGACGCGTATTGTTTTTTGGAGAATACAATGAGTTTTTTCCAGAAACTTCTGGAGCCGATTGTGCGCATTGCCATTCGGGAACTAATTTTGAGAATGACGAGTACATGAATAACGGATTGGATAGTGAGGTTGATTTTACTGATTTAGGACGTTATGATGTGACAGAGGATGATGCTGATAAAGCAAAGTTCAAAGTTACTTCACTTCGAAATATTGCCGTTACTGCTCCTTATATGCATGACGGACGTTTTAATACGTTGGAAGAAGTTGTAAACCATTATAATGAAGAACTCAATACCTCATCAACTCTTGATCCTGCTTTGGCGAGTACTATGGGAACAGGTTTAATGCTTGATGCAGGCGAAATTGCAGATTTAATTGCTTTTTTACATACACTAACAGATGAAACATATCTGAACAATCAAGATTATACAAGTCCATTTGAATAGTGTAGCTTACTTAATGTAATTAAAAAGGGTTGATTGTTGGTTATCAACCCTTTTTTTTGATACCTCAATTATTCAAATTGAATGATGGTTAGAGAAAGTAAGTTTTACGCTGTTTTATAAAAAAGAATATTGTAAGACGATTGGCCTGATATTTTGCAACCATTAATCATTCCGTTGTCATTTCTTGTAAACGCTACACGACCAATATGAGATGTGTTTGATATAAAAGTATCCTCTTCAATTGGTATTAATGTTACGTCTTCATTTAAATAATGAGTTGCAATTAATTTATTGTCCTTTATTATGAATGAATAAGCAGTTTCAATTTCGGGACTTTTATATAACCCTGCATAATCATTTAAAACAAGCGATTCATATGTAGGAGGGTCAAGTATTACTTTATTACCAGGATAATAAAAATCTGAAAAATGCCATGTAAGACTATTTTCATAAAATTTGAATTTACTATGTGGCCTTGCAGGAAATTGAAATTCATTTTCAGCTATAACCGGTAGGTTGAGTTTGTCTTCGGAGCCATAAACTTTAAAGTAAAGTGAATCCTTTTCAGCAAAAATAGTGATGTATAATCCTGGAAATACTTGGTAATCTCCTTCAAATTTACGCAAGTCTTTATAGGTGTAATTTGGAACCTTTTCTTTAATTGGCTCTTGAATTTCATTTGGTAAGAATACGTCTACCAAACCATATGATAGGTTTAATGGGTTAAAAGATTCGAAATTTCCTGAAACAGCAATTGATAAATTGTAATCAGGTACTCTTAGTAAATAAGATCTAAAACCAGCGTCACCGCCCCCATGAAAAACAACGTTTAAACCTTTATAAATCTTTAATTCCTGACCTAAAGCATAAGGAATTTTTTCTCCATTGTTTAAATTACTCTTCTGTTTCATTTTTCGAATAATATTTTGGTTTCCAATAGTTATTTTGTCAAAATTATTAGCCCAAATACATAAATCCCCAACAGTTGAATATAGCCCAGTAGAGCCCACAATAGAATGATTAAATGGAATATAATGAAAGTCGTTACCCTGTTTATAATAAGATAATGCCTTGTTTTTTACCACAAGGTGAGGATTGTCCACAAATAAACTATTCGTCATTTTAAGTGGTTCAAAAATTCTTTCTTTGGTAAAATTGGCAAAGCTCTTTTCAGAAACTCGTTCTACAATTTCAGCCAATAAAACATAAGCAGCATTGCAATATTGAAACCTGTCGCCAGGAACAAAATTCAAACCTCTTTGTCTTAATAATAAATCAACCAATTCTTCTTGACTGCATAGGTCATAATCCGTTATTCCCCTCAAACTATTTAGGTCATATGTGTTTCTAAAACCACTGGTATGGTTGATTAATTGTTTAATAGTAATCTTATGTTCTAGCAAGTTTAATTCCGGTAAGTATTTTATGATGTCATCATCTATAGAGAGCTTTCCTTCGTCTTCTAATAATAGAATAGAGAAGGCGGTGAATTGTTTTGCTATTGAACCAACAACAAATTTTGTTGAATCAGTGATTGGAACCATATGTTCTAGGTTGGCATAACCTTTATTCTTTTTATAAATAACTTCCCCATCTCTAATGACAGAAATGGCTATTCCTGGACCATTTTTAATAGGATATTCATTGAGCAACTCTTCTACCTTTTCGGTGTAGTTTTCGTTAAGTGGATTTTGTACAAAAGCACAAGTTGAAAAAAAGATTAGGGCGATAAAAAAAAGCGTTTTCATTTTTATTTGTTTTTTAATTTGAAACAAATGTGAAGACGATTGGACGAAACGGCGTACAACTAAATAAAGTAGTACTCTTTTTTTAATTAAAAATGCGTTTAACTTTTTACGGGGCGTATTGCTTTATTGTAAGCAGCTAGTTGTTAGAGTTTTGATCGGTACTCAGTTGGGGTTTGTCCCGTGTGTTTTTTAAAGGCTTTGTTAAATGGTGATTTAGAATTAAACCCGACATCATACAAAATTTCTAAAATAGTTAGCTTTTTGTTAGCCGGATTATCCAATAAAGAAATGGCTTTTTTGATGCGGTATGATGCTATAAAATCAAAAAAATGTTGATTTAAATGGTGGTTGATTAGGAGGGACAATTCACGTGAAGGCATTTTAACTTGGTGAGCTAATTTTTGTAGGGTGAGAGATGAATCTAAATAAGGTTCATGCTCGTTCATAAATTCTTGTAAAATTTTAATTTCAGCCTGAATAGTTGCGTCTTTTTCTTCAGATGCATGGACTTGTGCAACACTTTTTATTAATTGGTGCTTTGTATCAATTGCTTTAAATAATTCGGGTTGATACATACTTTTTAAAACAATCCAAAATAGAAAACCTAAGAGAAGAATAATGAGCATTAATCTCATAATGTTTAAGGTATCAATATCATTCCCTAAAAATTTATACAACTGTTTGAATTGTGAAAAGACAAAAATTGTGGAAACCACAACAGTTAATTGGTACAACCATTTGTAATTAAAAGAGATGGTATTTGCGTAGTTTTCTTGGAGTAACTTTTTGTATTTATTTAATTCAATAAACATCAACACCAAATAAAAAACAGTTGTCAATGTGCTAATGATATAAGAGATTTTAGTTTCAATTTGCGCATTAAAATTTTCTGTAAAAAGTATTCTGTCGGTTTCATTTGCAGCATAAAAACGGGGCGTAAATATTAGAATGGCAATCACTAGCGGTAGCAAGTTTAATAGATGTATTGGGCGCAACTTTAGATCGGAATAGATATTGGATAATAAATACAAATAAAGTAATGGACTAGCGAGTGTGATGATTTGATCCCGCAACATTTCAATTACTAACGGAAGTTCTATGTATTTTGAATAGAAAAAAACACTGATATGAATAGCAAACACGGTAAAATAGGTTGCTAATAACGTGTTCCCTAACTTGTTTTTGGCTTTTACGGTGAAAAGAAAAAACGAAAGCAGCACGGAAAAAAACAGAATAACTAAAGTAATAGTACCTACTAAAGTAAATTTATCCATTTGTCAGGTAGTGTTCGTTAGTTGTTATACTTAACATTATAATTTTTGATTAAAATACTGATAATGTATTGAACAAAAATAAGAATAGGTAAAAGTATGAGGGGTGAAAATTGTTAATTTATTCCTTAACATCTAATGGGACGCTAAATGCTATTTTAGAGATAGTTTCTATACTAACATTTCCTGATGCGTCAATTAAACTAAATTCAACTTCATATTCTCCGCCTCGTTTTATATTAAAAGCCCCATAACATATTCCATGTCCAACAGCTACTCTATCTCTTTTTCTAACTAAGTAAAATGTGGCGGTTTTGTTTTTCTTTTTATCTCTTACGGTTGTTTTTACTAAAATTTCTGATTGGTCTTCTACATCTGCATTAAAGACAACGCGAATTTCTTCGCCGCAAGAACTGGAGTAACAGTCCAATATCTTTTTTATTTCTATTGGTGTTGATGTAAATGCTGGACGAATTGTATCAATTGCTTCCCAATCTACCATCCATGAAACTGGTTTCATTTTAAGAGTGGTAGGGTTGCGTTTTTTCAATAGAATATCATTATCAGAGAGGCTGTCGCTATACAAATGATAAGTTTGACCAATGATTAATTCTTCTTCAGGCCGTAAAATAACTTGGGCGGTATAGTATTCTCCAATTAAAATTTCCTGCACCAGAAGTTTTACTTTATGATTAGAAGAGTTTAAATAAATTGGGTAATTATTATTGAGTTCGTTTAATATATACGGATTCATATCTCCCTCAATCATGATGATTGAATTGCGATTAATTGTTTTTTCCTTTGGCCAAAATTTAATTGGCGCTCCGCTACAGTTGGCGTAAATCTGAGTGCTGAAAATGAGAATTGTTATTGATACTAATGTTTTCATTTTACAAGGTTTAAGTTTGCATCCTAAATTTTTAATCAAATATGGATTTGAGGTTTATTATTCTGAACCCTTTTACCCTTCTTTTTCAGTTAGTCTTTAACTAATCTCAGCTATCATAATTAACACTCCTCCTACAGAAATTGGAGCAGCAATAATTCCAAACATATTCATTACTTTTTTCCATATGAAATCGTTTTTTATGGATCAATTCTGTCTATTTTATTGAAATCAACCGTCCAATTTTTATAATAAAAATAAGAAGGAACATATCATAATATAGCTACGGCAAGTAATAGTATAATTGCAAATAACTTTGCGCTCAATTGTACTAATCTTCCGGTATTATTTCCGAATGAATCATTTCCACTAAATAATTGTCATACTATCAAAATTAAATGAGCCTTTATAATTTAGCTTCATAACTAACAGCAATGTCCAACAGTGTTTTTATGTCGGTTTCATTTTTTACTTCCGCTCTAAAATTTGCGGGAAAACACATAGTATCTAAATCACCATAGACAGTTACAACTAATGTTGTTTTATGTTCAGTTTTTTGAAGCCCTATAATGATATCATTTCCCTTAAGTATTGTTTTTTTGTACCAAACGTAATCATCTTTCACTCCAGAATGAATAAAAGTTCCTGCAGAAAAACCAATGTCATATTCAATTAAGAAATCAGCTATTTTTAACTGACCTCTTTCAGAATCTTTTGTGCCAGTTTTTTTGTTTTTGCAATTTTTTGGTGCACTTATTTTTCCTCTATTTAAATCAATAATTATAGAAGAATCGCTGATGTGAATTGTCTTTTGTGCTACATATTTCTCCAATGTAATTTTCATCTTTTCAACAGATTCTTGACCAAATGAAGTAATTGAAAAAAAGAGAAGGAAATAAATTATAATTGGTTTCATTTTTTGTTGACGTTTTAGTGCCTAAGGTGTATTCTTTTGAAACGGGTTAGTTTTCTTAACATATTCTAACTAAAATTTGCAATCATAATGAACACTCCTCCTACAGAAACAATAACCGCAAAAATTCCAAAAACATTCATTACTTTTTTTCCTTGCGAAATTGTTTTTTGCCGATCCAAATAGTCCATTTTATCGAAATCAACCGTCCAATTTCTATAAAAGAAATAAGAAGGAACATATAATAATCCAGCTAGGACAATTAAAAGTATAATAGCGAATAATTTCCCGCTGAACTGTGCCATTCCCCTGCTATTATTTCCGAATGACACATTTCCGCTAAATATTGACTTTAAGATACCATCATCAAGAATCGATTCTGATAAACACACTAGACCTAAAAGAAGCAAAGTGATCATTGAAGCAAGATATCCCATTGTAAAAAAAAGTCCAAGACCGTATCCTTTTTCTGAGTAATAATATAAAAAAAGAGATTTTACCATGTGCTTTGATTGCATTAATCAGTTTAAGCCTGCGTTATTATATTTCATTATTGCATTTGCTTTATCCGCTCAATAATAAATGTTACTCGTGCGTTATTATTCCACTCATTATTAGGGTTTAGTGTTACTGCTTTTTGATAATATGTTATCGCTTCATCAAAATTACCTCTCCTGTAATAAACCTCAGCTAAACTATCAAAAACTAACCAAGATGTAGGATACTGTTCTGCATTAAGCTTAAAAATGGCCAGTGCATTGTCAAATTCCTTTAATCTCAAATAATAATACCCCAATCTATTTATAACACCTTGAAAATTGGCCTGATTTGCATTGGGAGGTGAATTACGATAATCTTTTACAAATTGCTCTACATCATTTGCAATTATACTTTCGGTTAAATATTTTAAGTCTTCCTTTAATTCAGGATTATACATTTGAGCAATTTCATCAATCATGAAATGGTGATTTCCACTTTGTCTTGAATACAAGTCATTTGTTTTGATCACGATTACCGTATTAATTTTTGGAATAATTGTAATGTTTTGACCCCAGGCGCCTTGTGCAGAGTAAGCCCCTTCTAAAATGTCATTCTTAGGCTTATCCCAAAGCCACCACATATAACCATAAGAAAATTGGGAGATGTCATTTTTAATGTTAGGATTTAATTGATCTAATTCTTCAAAAGTTGACCATGGCTTAACCATTTCATCTACCCAATATTCTGGAATAATTTGTTGATCATTCCATTTTCCCTTATTCAACATTAATAAACCAATTCTAGCCATGTCTCGAGTTGAAAAATAAATATGATAGGCTAGAATATCTGAGACTAAATCATCTCCATCTTTCTCTTGAAGAGATCTATTCCAATCTTCCATTTGTAGCGGAATTGCAAACTGCGATTCTATTTCATCATAGATGTTTTTTTGGGTTTCTTTTTCAAATATGTATCCCGCCATATTGAAATCCCAATTATTATAAACCCAATATTCTCCTGGGTTTACAGTACCTCTTTCTGGAGCTAAAAATGTCATGTCGCCAGGATTTGAAGCAGGTAGGTAAACTCCAGATCGGCTTGAAATGATATCTTTAATGGTTGCTTTTTTCTCTTTTTCAAGTAGTAAGCCATCAGCAGAAATGCCTAAATCTTCTAGCGATTTATCTAACTGAATGGTGCCATCAGCCACATATTTGCCATAAAGCATTGCTAAAATACTTTTACGACAAGATGCTATATAACTGTTTTCAGAAACATTACCATATTCAAAAACTACCTTTCCATTTTGAATGATCATCATTCCAGTAGTGGAGGTGCTGTCAATAATATACTCCTCTATTGCACTAAGTTTATTTGCATCCCAACCATAAAGTGTGGGATGCTCTATTTTTTCCCAAGTTTCGGCTGGAAAATTTTGTGCTTGCAACAAATTTATTTGCGAAACAAAAATTAAGGTGAGTAAAGATGTTATGCAGTTTTTCATTTTATCACTTTTTTAAAGTTTCACAAGCCTAGTTAAAAAAGAAGGATTTGTGTAGCTAATTTAATACGGAAAATTCATGATTTCTTCATAAATGGCATCTGGATCTTTAATGCTGTTTAATTTAATTCCAAGTTTTAAATATTTCTTTTTAATACTTAGCATTTTTGCATCAACTTTATCCAATCGATCATAATCCTCCGTTTCATATAGCTTTGCACGAAGAATGAGGTAAGCATTGTAAACATCAATTCTAGGCGTAGCCACACCCACTGGTGTGTTAACTTGAATAGAGTACATTTCCTTAATTTCATCAGCACGCGCCATTCGCTCATTATATTGTTTAATCTTCAATTCTCTTGCATCAATGAACGCTTGATCATCAATCCCAATGGCAAAGTAAAAAACATCTGATGTATATATGTTTTTTACAAACTTTAAAATATCTCTGGTTTTTATGCTTTCAGAATAATCGCTCCAATAAGTTTCAGTACCAGATTTTTCAAGTCCACGCACAACAACTTTATATTCATAGCTCATATAAATGTCTGCAGTTTCACTGTCATAACAAAGAGTTGGATTAGTGAATAAAGCGCTTGCATCAGAACCAAGTGGCTTTTTTAAGTAAAAATCAATTTTGGTACTACCATCAAAATAATCAATGAATTTTTTTGATTTCGGATAGTATTGTAGGGTTGAAAAATTGCCTACTTCTTTTTGCGTAAAAGGATCATCAGACCCTTTTGCTCTTATCAGTAAACTAATTTCAACTTTGTCATACTTTTTAATCTTATCATCTAAAGGAATAGTGACTCCAATAGCGTTAGTATCGCAAATTGGAAGATCTTTAATTGTTGTAATGGTTTGTTTAAAATCTGCAGTGGTAAACTTAATTTGGGCAGTGGAACAAAGGGTAACAACAAGTGCAAAAGTTAAGAGAATACTTTTTTTCATAATAGTTTTTTCAATGAATTGATTTTTATGCAATGGGATTACTATCTTTTTTAGTTATTAAGCCTGCAATTGATCCAACAAGAATTACTACCCCGCCGGCCACAATAACCCATAAGCCACTAGCGGCAGATTCACCTCGTTCTGAGAAAGAAGCAATAAATGCGAAACCAACTAAAAGAATCAATACGGATAAAATGATAGAAACTATTTTACCCCACTTTTTTGCAATAAAATTTAATCCTAAGCACAAGACACCAAGCACAATAATGAACATTGGTAAGGCTGCTCCATTAACCCATCCGCTGGCACCTATTCCTAACACTTCGACCCAAGGTAAAAATGTACCTATTGTTACTAAAATGGCACCTGCTGCTGTAATTAATACGTTTGATTTCATATAATGTAATTTTCAATTTTAATGGCAAAGTTATGAAGGGCAGTTTTCGAACCTGTTAAAAAAATAGGCAGATACGTGAAGTGTTCGGTTTATTATGGCAAATGCATCAATATGAATGTGTAATGTATTTTGCAGTTATAATAGAACATATTTACTGTTAAAGAATTTGCTTGGGAATGTAATCTCAATGATAAATCTGATCATAATACTGATTTAATTTTATCTACTTTTGTAGGGATTTTAATTTGAAGAATTTTCCATATATATGAGGTATTTACTAAGCAGCATATACTTTTTCCTTGTTCTTTCCGCTTTTTCTCAAGATCTGATTTTGAATTTTGACCAAATGTCTGATTCGCTTAAAAATGAGGAAGTGATGCGCCTTATTGAAGAAAACAGATCGACTCCTTTATTTGAAGATCGGGTAACAAGGTTAAAAGAAATTGCGCAGTTTTGCCAACAGAAAAATGATTTGCCAACAGAAGGTTTAGCAGTTACTTATTTATGTATCTCATATCTTGAATTAGGTAAGTTTGACGAGGCGGACGAAATATCTGTAATTATTGATCTTAATTATTTTGAGCATATTCTACCTCAACATCAATTAAGGTTAAACTTATATCGTGCCCAACCTCTTGTTTCGCAAGGGAGATTAGATGAGGGGATTGAACTTGCTCAAAACACCCTTGTAATTTGTGAGGAACATAACTTGCCAAAAAACAATATCTACGGGCTACTATCTACAATTTATACGGGTTTAGGAAAATTTAATGAGGCATTGGAGATGGATCGCGATAATTTGTCGGATATTTTACAAAATCATCCAGAAACGGTGTCTGCATTGGGACAAGCTTATTATAGCCTTTCAAGAGATTTTACAAATTTAAAACAGTTGGATTCTGCCAATTATTATGGCATTAAGTCTATTGGGCATTGGGAAAATCCAGTCTCTCAATTGCAACTCGGTGATATTAAAACAAGATTAACTGAATTTGATTCTGCTCGCTATTATTTTACCCAAGGAGAAGAAATCATTGAATCCTCACTTAAATGGGAACACCAAAGAACAACGCTTTACATTTATATAGCGCAACTTGAAATCAAGTTAGAAAATTGGAAAGAAGGTCTTTATTATTCTGAAAAAGCACTAGCAATCGCGCAGCAAGAAAATGACCATCAGGTTTCACAAAAGGCGCGCGAAAATATCATACGAGCATATTTACAAAATAAGGGATATTATTTCGACGACTATCTCTTTCAACACACGATTGTAAGAAATGAAGGTATTGCTGCGCAGACGATTGAAATGGATACGAAATATAAAACCGTTGAAAAGGAAAAAGAAATTCTTACGCTTAGTAATAATGTTCAACAACAAGAAATAGAAAACTTACGCTTTAGAAATTATTTGCTTTATGCAGGAATTTCGGTGATTATATTGTTTATACTTTTTTATCTTTTGTACAGAATCAGAAAAAACAAAAATGAAAAAGAATTGAGCAGATTGACAAAACAAGCCTTGCAATTGCAAATGAATCCTCATTTCTTTTTTAATTCTTTAAACTCCATTCATAATTTCATTGGAAACAACAATACTGAGCAAGCACAAAAATATTTAGTAAACTTTTCTAAGTTGATGCGACTAACACTTGAAAACAGTCAAGAAAACTTGATACCGATTAAAAAGGAGGTTGAATTTTTGAATAATTTTTTGATTCTTGAAAAGTTGCGGAATAAGAATTTTGACTTTGAGATTGAGGTTGCTGATGAATTGCTGCAATATAAGATTCCTAGCTTTCTTATTCAGCCGTTAATAGAGAATAGTATTCTTCACGGTTTTCTAAAAATAAACTATGAAGGTATTGTGCAACTTAAAATTGTAAAAGAGCAAGATTATATGTTGGTGTCAGTAATAGATAATGGTGTGGGAAGAGCAAAATCTATTCAAGAAAAGAACAAAAATAATCACCAATCATTTGGAATTGAGGTGTTGAAAAAACGAATTGCAGTGTACTCAAAAAAGGCCAACATAATTTTAATGGAAGACGGTATAGCGGAATCCGGAAATTTAGGAACCAAAATATCATTTCAACTTCCAATATTTGATTAAGAATATGATTAAAGCGATTATAATTGATGATGAACAAGATGCTGTAAGTGTCCTATCTAAAAATTTAGGAACCGTTTTTGGAGCAGATATTAAAATTATTGGAAGTACGAAAGATTTAACTGAGGCGGCTTTTTTAATTAAAGAATACCAACCAGATTTGATCTTTTTAGATATCGTTATTGATCATGAAACTTCTGGTTTTGATTTGTTGCCGTTGATAGAAAAGTTTAACTATAATTTCAAAATTATATTCACTACAGGATATCATCAGTTTGCGATTAAGGCAATTAAAAAAGGGGCTTATGATTATTTATTAAAGCCCATTGGAATAGAAGATCTAGAGGGATTAAAGGACCGCATTATTGCAGATGATTTAATACCAGAAAAGACTAAATTAAACGACATTATTATCGTTAATAATAGTGACGCAACGTATAAAATTCCAATTAACAATATCTCTCACTTTAAAGGTGAGGGGAATTATACGTCTATCTTTTTTACAGAAAAAAATAAATCAATTTTGAGTTCAATAACGCTCAATAATTTTGAAACAGAAATTACTTCAATTTCAACCTCTTTTTTTCGAACACATAAATCTTTTTTAGTCAACCTATCAGAGATTGACCACATTAAAAAAAGTAAGATTAATAAGTCGCTGGTTATGAAAAATGGTGAAATAGTGGCAGTATCGCGTTTAAGATATAAGGCATTTTCTGAAGTTTATTTTTAGATTGATTGACTTATAACGAACTCGTCGTAGTAATTAATCTTTGAGAAGAGGATACTCTGTATATCCTGTTGATGAACCTCCTTCATACAAGTCAATAATTGCATTCAATTTAATTCGATTTGGATAATCTAGGTTGGTCAAAAATTTTTTTCCAGATGGGAAGTACCAATTTAAATCATCTGAAATAAAGGCGTTTGTGTTAGCGTCATTAATTAATTTCATAAGGGTTGTTTATTTAATTAAGAGGGTTTATGCAACACTGCATTTATCCTCTTTACAAGTACAATATTTACGATTATATAAGTGAAGTAACACTATACCTAATGCCGGGTAGTAAATAAACGTTTCCGGAAGCGTAATGATAGTTACCGATTCATTAAAGATGGTAAACAGTAAAACAATCCATGTTACCCAAAGTGCAATTTTTACCCATGTTTTTGTCGAGTTTTTTGTGGCATAATAAATCGCAACGTAAGAAACTACAAGAAAGAAATAATCAATCGACCTCCACCAAGATGGTGTATTAGAACAACAGGTGGCGGCACATGCTTTAGCTATAAATAGAAAGGGGGTAGCAACGCAATGTACTAAACATAGGCTACTGGCGATAATTCCTATTGTATCTGCTCGTTGTTTATCAAAATTTAAAATATTGAACATAACTCATCTATATCTTTCGTTTATTCGTCAATCTGCATTTGTTGTGCAACAATGATGCAAAATTAAAGATAAAAATGACCTGCGCAACAATGTTGCATTTTATTGTTGTGATTTTCTGTTTAATTCATTAGCACAAAGTTGGACAACTGAAAATACATCAGAACCCATTAAACAGCTAATAAAGGGGGAAGGAACGAATGCAGGAAACAAGTCTGCAATGTTAAGACGAGCGAAACGGAAAACGATAGCCAATAAGATGATCCTTTCATTAATTGATATTGCAAAAGAGAAAGGACACCACGACAGAGTGCAAATGTATTGGAACACATACCACTGTCAAAGAAAAATTATTAAATCGGGTTCAACACTGCATGGCAATTATTGTAAGAATAGATTTTGCACAATCTGTTTAGCCATCCGTAAAGCTGAGAATATTAATAAATATCACCCCGTGCTAAAAGAATGGAAAGAATCACTTCGTTCTCTTTTTCATTTCCAAAAATTTGATTGAGCAAGCTCATCAAACTTTTTTCCAACAAAAAAGCCCGATCAAAGATCGAGCTTAATTTGTTCTGCGGAGAGAGGGGGACTGTTATCGAACCCTCTTTTTGAGGATTTGAAGGAGTTGGAGGAGGTTTTGGGGGATTTAAAGGCATTGGATGGAATAATTTAGATGATTTTTGTTGATATATAGCCGAATTAATATATTCTAAATCTTAGCTTCAGTAAACTTACCAAGATTTTCAATTTGAACTTTTGTCCGGAATACTGATAGAAAGGTTACAATTAGATTTTTTTCTATCAATCACTTGGGATTTTTGGCTATTCTTCTTTCTAAATGACATATGTTTGGTAATTTTATTTTAGGAAAACCATTTAGTTTGATGAAGCAAGTATTATTTATATTTTTAATAAGCTTTTGCACGACACTTTTTGCGGTGTCTGACAAAAATGAGGGAAATGTAACTGTTACTGAATATTCTGAAAAAGAAGAGTTGCGTGAGCAATTTAGTAGGTTGCATAAAGGATATGGAACAGCTCCATACGAAACGTTAGATTCGCTCGAGTTTATCATATTTAAAAGCAGACAATACAAGGATGATAAATTGTTAGCTTCTTCTCTAAATTTGAAAGGAGCAGTGAATTTTCAATTGGGTAGGTATGAGTTGTCTCAGTATGCCTACAATGAAGCCATTGAATTATTCATGAAAATGGGTGATAAAAAATGGGTGGCTCATCTTCAAAATAATTTGGGTGGTTTGTATACTCGTAAATTGGAATTTGAAAAAGCCTTAAACTGTTTTGAAGGTGCACTTATGATTGGTGAAGAATTAGATGACCAGAATATTATGGTGTCAACTTATATTAATCTGGGTGCCTTTTATCATGGTAGTTTAGAAGATAATGAACAAGCCTTGGCCTATTTTATTATGGCAGAAAAAATCTCTCTAGAATATAACCTGTCCGAAGACTTGAATCATTCCTACGTTAATCAATGTATTGTCTTGAATATCCTTGGGAGACAAGAGGAAGCTTTAGTAGTGGCTAAAAAAGCTTTGACGCTTTCGGATGAGTCAGGTAATTTGAAACACCGGGCAGGAGCATTAGAGGTAATTGGTCAAATTTACGGATCAAAAGGAGAATATGAATTGGGAATTCATGCTTTGAAAGAATCGATCCATATAAGAGAAGAGTCTGGAGAAGTTATGGAGATGGCATATGTTTACGAGCATTTGGCGCATTTATTTTTGAATAAAGGAGATCTTGAGAACTTTTTCTTCCATGATTCGCTAGCTTTTGAATCTCACTTGAGTACAGGTAACATACCAGGACAAATGAATATTTACCTAAGTCGGTATGAATATTTCAAAAAAGAAGGGGATCCCGAAAAGGCTTTGTATTTTTTCGAGAAGTACGATCATCTTGATGATAGTCTGGAGTTAAGAGATCAAAGATTAAAAACGGAAGAAATCGTTTCGCAGTTTGAATCGAATGAAAAAGACAAGGAAATTTTAGAATTAACACATGCTAAAGAAAAAGAAAGCGTAATTAATCAATTTATTATTGGATCCATTGGCTTAATTCTTATTCTAGTTATTATTGGCACATTTCGACAAAGATCTCTGCACAAAAGACAAAAAGAAGTTTTTGAAAAAAAGGCAGAATTTTTACGATTAGAGAGTGCGCTCAAAGAAGAGGAGATTCAAAAAAATCGAAAAGAAATTTTACGTTTTACATCCAATATAATAGAAAAAAATCAGGTCATTAGTAATCTACAACAGCAATTTATCAAAGCTATTCCTACAATTGATGAGGCTGATTTAAATGAGATTAAAGAAGAATTAGCGAATAGAAAAATTTTAACCGAATCCGATTGGGAAGAGTATAAAGCTTTATTCAAAAAAGCCTATCCCAATATTTTAAGTAAAATAAGAAATGAATATCCTTCTATTTCTTCTTCTGAAGAACGTCTATTTATTCTATTAAAACTTGAAATGGATTCCGTAAAAATTGCTGAGGTCCTTGGGATTTCCATTGATAGTGTTAGAAAATCTAAATACAGACTAAAAAAACGGATCAATTTATCCAATGAAATAAGTTTACGGACTTTTGTTCGTGAATTCAATCCATAAAAGGATTTAGCTACTCTTTTTGTTCTCATAATACAATAAGACAAGCTGTCCTTATTTTGTCCCATTAATAATATTCCTGATTTTTTTTATGGGTATAACTTTGTTGTACTCAAAAAATTAAACATTATGGAAAAAATCTTTGGACTCTTAGTTTTCTTAGTTCTGAGTTTGGCCTTACTTCCAATTAACTTGAATGCTCAATTGGTAGGTGAGAGCGCTTATCTCATTGGCGACTTTGTGGAAATTGGTATAAACGAAGGTGGGCACGAAGGTGCTCCGTTATTAGTTGGATCAAATAATCGTTCAAATGCTGCAGTTGATGCTCCAACCTATTTTGGTTTCGTTGCAAATCCTCAAATGGATGGGTGGGACGATTTTAATGGTGATTTCTTTTCTCCAGGAACTCCCGAAAATGGTTTTGGGGTAGAAATAGATGGTGTCAACTATGGTAATAATGGATCCGGACTTCTGGAGGAAATAGAGGGCTCAATCACGTCCTATGAAGTGACTGGTGAATGTATGTTAGTAATTTGGGAGGGATCAATAGGTGATATTGATGTACAGGTTATCTACAGGTTGAAATCTTCAAGTTTATACTACCTAACAGAAGTTAATATAACCAATACAGGTGGTGGGACTTACTCTGATATTTATTATTATCGGAATATTGATCCTGATAATAACGTCACACTATCACTTGACTATGCAACGACGAATACGATTGTCCAGCAACCAAGTCCTGAATGTGAAAAAGCATTAGTTACTGCAACGCAAACAGAACCTTGGGATTCTTATATTGGTTTAGGTGCTATTGGAGAAAATTTTCGCGTTGCACATGGAGGGTTTGCGAATAGAAATGCTTCAGAAATTTGGAATGGAGTTGGCTTTTCTTCTACCGAAGGGGATGTTGTAACTGAGGATGAAGCAATATCCTTAGCCTATTGGATTGAAGAATTGGGGCCAGGAGAAACACATAGTTTGGAGTTTGCTGTAATTTTAGATGAAGGATCACTAGATGAGGCAATATCAGTTTTGTTTTTCATTGATTTTGAAGGTGTTGAGGATGATGTTATCGGTTGTGTTCCTTCCGTTGATACGGCTTCTTTTTGTGAAGGAGGTTCGATAGAGTTGGATTTGGCTGGTCCTAATATTGATGATTTTATATGGACATGGACTCCGGTAGTTGGTTTATCTGAATTAATAGGTACATCAACTATTGCTTCTCCTGATGTTACAACTGTTTATACAGTTGAAGGTACTCCCCTTATGGGATGCATTGATGGAGGAATTGAAAAAAGTATTTTCGTTGAGGTTGTTTCTGAACCTATCGTATTTATTGAGGATCCAGGGATGATTTGTGACTTAGAGTTCGATTTAACAACTCTTGTAGTGACTGATGCAGATGGGAATCTAGATATAGGTGTGAAATTTTACTCTATTATTCCTGATAGTTCAGATCAGGTTGTAGGGCTTTGGCCTGACGATTTAATTTCTGAAGGAGAAAGCGTATTTGTAGTAGTATATTCGAATTCAGCAGGATGTTTTGATGCGGAACCATTTGAAATTGACTTTGGGACTGTTGCAAATGCAGGTCCTGATAATGCATATGATTTATGTAACTCTTTAGATGAAACAATTGATTTAGATGTACTTTTGACTGAAGCTGACTTAGGTGGTGTATGGGATGATCTAGATGACTCTGGAGCAATGGATCCGATAACAGCTGTTTTTGATGGGGCTGAAGTTCTTCCAGGTGATTACAACTTTCGCTATATCGTAGATTCAGGGATTTGTGGTTCAGATACGGCTTTCGTGATAATTACAGTTTTACCAGAGCCTGAAATTGATGCTGGGCCTGATTTAACCATTTGTGAAGGCGATATTGCAATAGTTTCGGGTGCTGGAGGAATAGTCTATTTGTGGGATGGTGGAGTAATTGACGGATTACCTTTCTTGCCGGAAACAACAACAACATATACTGTATCAGGAATGGATCTTGAAGGTTGCTTTGGAACAGATGAATTGACCATTACTGTAAATCCTACTCCTACTGTAAATGCAGGACCAGATCAAGTTCTGTGTGAGGGGGAGACGGTTGTACTTACCGCTTCTGGTGCAGATATTTTCGATTGGTCAGATGGTGTTATAGATGGTGCAAGCTTTATTCCTGAAGATGGTGTTACTACTTATACTGTAACAGGTACAAGCGCTGCTGGGTGCACTGCTCTTGATGAGGTTATTGTTACTGTTAATGCACTTCCTGAGATTATTGCTGCAGATGACATAGTGATTTGTGATGGTACGGCAATAGTTTTAGCAGCAATTGGTGCAGATGATTTAACTTGGGATGCTGGAGTCGTTGATGGAGTGTCTTTCATTCCAACAGAAACAAGTACTTATACAGTTACCGGAATAGATGAAAATGGATGTACTGGGGAAGATGAAATAACTGTAACGGTAGCAGTCGTACCAGATATATCGTTTACAGCTGATAATTTAATAGGATGTTATCCCATGGACGTTACGTTTACGAATACCACTCCTGATGTCACTACCGAATGCAAATGGACGATTGGTAATGATATTTTCTTTGGATGTTTAATGCCGTCTTATACCTTTAATTCTGCTGGATGTCATGATGTGAATTTAGAGGTGACCACGGCTGAGGGGTGTCAAACGTCCAGAACTTATTTTGACTATATCTGTCTTGATGAATATCCAATAGCAGCCTTTTACCCAAGTCCTTCTGAACTTAATTCTAATGATCCATACACTCTAATGGTCAACAATTCAATTGGTGCAGAAACTTTTGGTTGGGATTTTGGAGATGGATCAAGTATATCCCATGAAGAAAACCCTGACCATACTTATCCTGTTGACGAGGGAGGAGTTTATACGGTTACATTGACGGCAGAAAGTCAGAATGGATGCATTGACAAAACTTCTTATACAGTTAATGTAACGGAGGAAATACTCTATTACATTCCAAATACATTTACTCCTGACGGAGATTCATTCAATGAAGTGTTTACACCAATATTTGGTTCCGGATTAGATATATATGATTATCACCTAGTCATTTTTAACCGTTGGGGAGAAACAGTTTTTGAAAGTTATAATGTGCTTGAAGGATGGGATGGCACATACGGTGACGGTGGCATTGTAGATGATGGGATATACATTTGGAAAATAGAATTTGGAGATGTCAACAGTGACAGACGTCATGAGGATAACGGACATGTAAGTATACTTAAATAAATTAAACCTAATATAACCATGAAAAAGCTACTTAAACTAGCACTATTGCTAATTATTTGTTCTCCTGTTTTTGGACAAGATCAAAACTTATTTTCACGAGCAAGTGAAGAAGAGAAAGAACAGACACCTCTTCCTGATTTACATGAATACGAATTGTTATCAGTGAATGAAGATATTTGGCAGGAATTATTGAATAACCATAAGGCCGAAATTCAAATGGTAATTCCATTCCAAGGAGAAATGGTAAGACTTAGGTTAACTGAGTCTAGTTTTTTTCGAGATGATTTAGTGGTAAGAACGGCGTCCGGAAATGACTTTCGTTTGAAAGAGCGTTCAAAAAGTGTGTATTATCACGGAACATTTGATGAGTATCCGAATTCGCATTTTGCTTTAAGCATTTTGAACGGAGAAATCATTGGCGTTGGATCTATTCAAGGCTTAGGTAATATAAATCTTGGTAAAGTAAAGGGAAGCGAAAATTATGTATTTTTCCGTGAGTCTGAATTACACGGAAACAGTAATTTTACTTGTGGTGTTGATGATACACCTGAAATTGACAAAGCACCACCTTCTTCTGGTATCACGGATGTTCCCAAAGCTATAGGAGATTGTGTTGGACTCTACTTTGAAGTTGATTATGATATATTTTTAGATAAGGATGGAGCCATTGGAGCAACAGATTATATCACAGCAATGTTTAATGAAATTTTTCTAATTTATGAATTGGAAGATATAACAGTATACTTGTCTGATGTTTATATATGGGATATTGTAAGTCCTTATGATGGTGTGAATGATACACCAACCCTTTTAGATCTTTTTGGTACAACTACTCCAGTTTGGGAAGGAGATTTAGGACATTTTGTTTCATATAGAGGTAATGGTGGTTTAGCTTGGTTAAATGTATTTTGTAGTCCCAGTCAAGCATTGCGAAAAGCAGTAAGTGATATACATCCTTTCTTTGAAGCAGTGCCAGTTTACTCTTGGACCATTGAAGTAGTTACACACGAAATGGGGCATAATTTCGGGTCTCCTCATACACATGCTTGTTTTTGGAATGGAGATATGACAGCGATTGATGGTTGTGGACCAGCTGCTGGATCTGATGAAGGATGTGCAGGGGCTATTCCTCCATTTGGAACAATAATGAGCTATTGTCACCTTGTTGGTGGCAGCGGAATTGATTTAGGACTTGGTTTCGGTCCTCAGCCTGGAGATTTGATTCGAGAAAAAATTATTGATGCTGATTGTTTATCCGGATGTGCTTTAAATCCCTTTATGGACGTAGAAATCACAAGTTTTGTGTTATCTCAAGCTACTTGTGAAGGAGATTCCGTTTTAACAGAAATTACCATTTTGAATAATGGTAACGAAGATCTCGTATCGTTGGATATTGAGCTTTTTGTTGATGCAATGCTTACCGAATCGATCGAATGGGTAGGAACGCTCATGCCTGATTCTTCAGAGTTGGTGGTGCTTCCTGGGGTGTTCTTAATTACTGGCGATTATACACTCCTTGTGACAACAAGCAACCCAAATGATGTAGAAGATGAAGTTGTTGGTAATAGTTCAGTTGAACTCGAAATCACAGTCAATGAAAAACCATTAGTTGAGGTAGTTGAATTTGAAGATGTCCTCTGCTTTGGAGAGTCTAGCGGTTCAATTGATGTATTGGTGTCGGGAGGAACTCCCGAGTACGAGTTTTTATGGGATAATGATGGAGGTACAGATGAAGATGCTTCAGAGTTAGTTCCGAATATTTATACACTAGTTGTTTCAGATATTAATGGTTGTCAAGATTCTATTACACAGGAAATCACACAGCCTGATGAAATCATTTTAACGATTACCGTAACAGAAGATGCTGAATGTTATGGAGCCGAAGAAGGAGAAGCTAACGTAGTCGTTTCTGGAGGAACACCAGGATATACATATCTGTGGTCAACAGGTGGTACAGGGGTCACGGAAACGGGGTTGTTAGGTGGTGAAAATACAATTTCAGTAACAGATGAAAACCTGTGTGAGATGGTAGATACTTTTACAGTAGCTTCTCCAACTGAAATCATTACTGAAACGGAGATTGTACAGGCAGATTGTGGCATGGATAATGGAGAAGTCTTGGTTACCGTCTCAGGCGGAACCCCAGGTTATACTTATAGTTGGTCGACAGGGGATTTAACAGAAGATTTGATTGGAGCCTATGCAGGAATGCATACGCTGACATTAACAGATGAGAATGATTGTGCGGTAATTTTAGATTATGTTATTCCGGAGGATTTGGCTCCAGAAATCATTTTAGATTCTATTCTTCATACAGACTGTTTTGATGATCCTTCCGGAGCTATTTATCTTTCTGGGATTAATATCAATGGATCGGCATCTTATGAATGGTCAACTGGTGACTTTGGAGATGTTTTGATAGAGGCTGTGGGAGGAATTTATACTGTCGTTCTTACAGATGATAGCAACTGTTCTGATGAAGAGACTTTTATCGTAGAATCACCGTCCGAAATAATTATTGATCCAACTATCAACTCTGTTTCTTGTAATGGATTTGCAGATGGTGGAATTAATGTTTCGATTGATGGTGGAATTCCGTCCTACGAGCTTGAGTGGTCAACGGGGGATATAACAGCTGGAATTTACGATTTATCTGGCGGGACTTATGAGATATCCGTCACAGATGATAGAGGCTGCATCAAAGAGTTATCGATTGAGGTGATTGAACCCGATACAATCACAGTTGAGTCAGAAATATCCAATGAGTTTTGTGACAGGGAAAATGGATTTATTGAATTAACACTAACAGGAGGAACACCGGATTTCACTTATGCCTGGACAACAGGTGACGTAACTGCGAGTATTGGCGATCTGGAAGCTGGAATCTATAATGTTTTAATTACTGATGGGAATGGCTGTATTCAATCATTTGGAACTACCCTTGAGAATATAGATAACTTCGAATTAGAAGTTTCGAGTATAGACAACTTATGCTTTGGAGGGGAAATGGGTTCAGGTATCGCTAATGTGCTTTCTGGAACAATGCCTTATTCATATTTGTGGTCGGATGGACAAATTACGGAAACAGCAAACGACCTTGAGACAGGAGATTATTCGGTTATTGTAACTGATGCAAATGGATGTGAGGAAGAACTTTTTATAGAAATAGAATCGCCTTCAGAAATAGAAGTTGCATCATCTGTTTCAAATGAAGTGTTTGGAGATGATGGTCAAATAAACATTACAACAACTGGTGGAGTTCCAACCTATAGCTATTTGTGGAACACTGGAGATACTTCGGAAGATTTATTTGACCTAGCTGCTAGTACTTATATCTTAACAATAACAGATGCCAACGGCTGCGAGCGGGAATTTAGTTTTATAGTAGATAGTCAGCTTGGTATTGATGACCTAGGGGTTGGATTCTTTAACGTATTTCCAAATCCTGCTGATGCAGAATTGCACATTTTTAATTCAAGTGACATGATATTAAATGAAATCAAACTTTACAACAGTTTAGGACAAATCGTCTTAGTAGAAAAACCTGGTATAAATACAGAGCATATAATGGATACTTCAACATTAGTCCCAGGAATGTATTATTTAATACTAGATGTTGAAGGTAAATTGCTAAAATCAAAAGTTTTAATTAAACGTTAATCAAATTGATTCAAATAAAAAAGGTCTAGCTTTTAGCTAGACCTTTTTTTGTTGCGGAGAGAGGGGGATTAATCATTGATCCCGTTTGGAATAAAATAACACAAATAAAATTAAGGTCACTTCGTTCTCTTTTTTCGTCGTACTCAACTCGATCGAACAAGTTCGTCGAATTGATTCCAACAAAAAAGGCCTAGCTAAAAAGCTAGACCTTAATTTTACTTGCGGAAAGAGGGGGACTGTTATCGAACCCTCTTTTTGAGGATTTAAAGGCGTTGGAAGAAGTTTGCAGCAAGATATCCGAATCATTTTAGCTCTTCAGATTATGAACCTAACGAGAATCGAAGAGCTTATAATATTATCGGTCGTGTACATTTTATACACTTAAAATGAAAATGATTGTGACGAAGGAATGATACTGCTTTCACTATTTCAACATTTGGCTTTCACCAATTTATAGAAAAATGGGTCAAAATAGGTTTGTAAATATTATCCTTTGATAACTCTTAAAGTTTATTAATCTTTTTAAGGTGCTATTTATTTGTCGTTTTTTTACTATCGTTATGATTTTGAACAAACCATCTTTGTCAAAAATATAATTATGGAAAAAAAGGTTATTGTTATCGCCAAAGTACAAGAAGTCAAAGTACAGGAATTTATAGAGTTATCTAATAGGATGATTGAAAAAAGTAATGCAGAAAAAGATTGTTTATCTTACCAATTATATAAGAGTATAAACAACCAGAAAGAATTTATTTTTCATGAAAAATATAGAAATGAAGAAGCCTTGGAAAAACATAATTCGTCCGAACATTTCAAATTTTTTATAAATTCAGTAATGCCATTACTCGCTGAAGAACCCTCAATTGAAGTTTATTGATGCTAAAAAACAATTCATACAAACCATCAACGTTCTTGTCAAAGTATATTGATCGATTTTATGTTTTGGAGCAATCAAGTAATGACTTTTTTGATCTTCCAGAGGTGCTTCCAGGTACAGGGTTAGAATTAGTTTTTCATAGGGGGAAACCATTATCTGTTAACCAAGAAACACTGCCAAAAGCACATACTGTTTGTCCAAGAAAAATGTTTCGTTTTGATAAAGAACGAAAGGTGTCTTTTATTTCTGTTCGCTTTAAAAGTGGAGCCTTTAGGCACTTTTCTCCAATTCCGTTTTCAGAATTAAATAATAACTATTTTTCATTAAAAAGTTTGTGGCAAAGTAATGGAGAGCAACTATTAGATGAGCTTGAGAGCATATCGGAAACAATTGACAAAATAGAAGTGATCGAGCGTTTTTTATTAGAAGCTTTTAATCGTTTTCACAATGAAGACAACGATAAATGGGATCTAATAATTGACGAATTATATTATAATTTTAATGGTCTTTCAATTCGTGAATTTGCAAAAGAGTCGAACTTAAGCCTGAGGCAATTTGAAAGAGGATTTAAATCCCAATTTGGACTTACAGCAAAGGAATTTCAAAAGATAGCAAGGTTTCAAGATGTGGTAAAAAAAATGCTACTTCGCAAAGAGTCCGATTATTTGGATACTATTTTGGAAAATGGGTATTTTGACCAAAGTCACTTTATTAAAGAATTTAAATTTCTGACTCAAAAAACGCCTTTGGAGTATCTGAATGAGAAGAATTTCGCAAGTCACTTCTATCATGTATCCATAAAAAAAGACGATCGATAGTAAAACTTTAGTCCGCTTCATACATATGATCGCGGTTTTAGCATGTTTTCGAGTTCAAATCAGTGGCTGAATGAGATAGATATCTGGCTCAATGAACTATCTACCTTGATTACATCAAGCTTAACTTTATGCAAAATTAAAAAATGAGAAAATTTAGTTTATTGTATATTCTAATAGTTTGTTGTAAGACAGGACTTTGCGATACGTTAGACTACTGGCAAGTTTTTTATAGTGATTCGGTTGTCACAAACGTATCTTTAGAAAATAATTCGAACGTAATTAATTTTGAGGCTTCTGCCATTAATGAAAAAGATTCGTTAATAGTGATTTATTCGAATGAAATACTTTGTAATAACTGTAGATCAGTACTTTTCATCAGAGATGAAAAAAATAGAAAACTAAAATTAAAAGAAGCTAAGAGCACTTCTCATAAGGTTTCTATTTCGTTAAAAAAACTTTACCAGTTCGGGCAAAAGAATAAGAGTGTTTATTATAATGTTTATCACTGGGTTGAAACGGATGAAGGCAAGGGGAGTTCAATGAAGTATATTTTTCAAATGCGTTTTTTTTAATCTAATATTCAATACAATAAGTTAAAGTTTAAAATGGAATCTAAGAAAAAAATGAAGAGCAATAAGTATGGGGTAATAGGAGTATTATCAATGTTACTTATCATTGTGTTACATAATTTTCACCTATCAATTCAATTGACACAAGTTAAGGATTTACTTTACGAAGCTAGAAGTAATAATAGAAATATTGAAGGGCTGTCTTATGATACAGCAGAAAATGTTTCTGTCCTCTATGATGAGATTAGGGATGTAAAGCAAAAGATAAACCGAATTGACATTAAGCTCAATAAATGATTAATTTAATAATACCTACTTTTAGCTAAGATACTTGTTAATTGTTTAAATGAAAACAATCAAAAATAAATTGATTTCGGCAAATGTCTGGATAGAGCATTTGCATAATAATATTCCTTCTAAGCTCGAAGGAAATAAGATGACCTTAGGTTCTGAAGTTGGAGAAGGAGTAATCGAAGTTCTAAATATTCAAGAAGGATTAAGTGTTACATTTATTAATGCCAAGATTTTAAATCCTATTAAAATCTGTAGAATACCAAGTGAAGAAAATAATCGCTTTTTATTCAACTTTTATTTATCAAAAGTTGTTATTGACCAAAATTTACCTGGTAAAAAAGAGAAATTAGGATTCAACAATTACGGTATTTTACTTTCTTCTGCAATGCTTGAAACAGAAATGGTCTTCCCAGCAAATGTGCCAATTAATATTTTTAATATTTCATTTTCCAAAGAGTGGTTGTTAAACAATGCGTTTAAAAATGAAGCAGAAGGGAATCCTGTGTATGACTTTCTTTTCGAAAAAAATCCCATTTGTATGTTTGAAATAATCGATTTCAAATTTGATAAAATTATTCGTTCAATTAAATCAGACAGAACAAATATGCGGGAGTTGGATTTGTTTTCCAACGTATTAAAAATAATGGCATATTCCTTGGAGAAATGGGGTGAAAGATCATTTGACAAGCGCATTCAAAATGTGAATCCAAGGGATATTCAGGAGTTATTAAAAGCAAAAGACAAGATAGAAGAAGACTGGAATGAAGTTTCCCCAAATTCAAAATTGGCAGAAAATGCAGGCATGAGTCTATCAAAATTTAAAAATCTCTTTAAGCAAGTTTTTGGAAAAAGTCCTTATCAATATTCACTCACTTTTAGAATGGATAAAGCCATGGAATTACTTTTGACGAAAGATTATTCAGTTTCCGAAGTAGGACACTTAATTGGGTATTCAAACTTAAGTCAATTTTCACGTATTTTTAAGCGAACTCATAGTGTGCTGCCGAGCGAAGTAGTAAGATAAGTGTATCTCGGACATATTAATGAGTGCATCCTTTATGACCAAATGAGCTTTTCAAAAAGCCTTTAAGAGCATTAAAAAAGTGCCTTTTTATTGAAATTGCGTTCACAAT
>CAKZON010000067.1 GCA_937136425.1 uncultured Crocinitomix sp. | reverse complement strand
CATCGTGATCAGCGTCTCGGTGATGTTCTTCATGTTGAAGTAAATCAAGATGAAGATCAGCGCCAGCGTGATCGGGATGATGATGTTCAGGCGCTGACGGACCTCCTCCATGAACTCGAACTGGCCGCTCCATTTCAAGCAGATGGTATACCGATTATTAATCAAGATGTTCCTGCAATAAGCCCCTTGCCATCAACTATTGACCAATACATTAGTAGTAAATAAAAAACTTAATACCGTTGACGTTTAAACAATGCGTAATCAAAATTAGTATAGACTAAAGAAAATTCGATTCCACCACCGCGGCTAACTTGGCCAAGAGTGGACAATGTTATGTCGTAAGACAAACCAAAATCAAATCCTTTATAGTTGATTTGCACCATTGGCGCAATTGCATCTTTATGTCGGTAAAACATACCAAAACCTAAATATGCAGGTTGCTTAAATCCTGTGATTTTCGATCCTTTAGAAAGGTAATGTCGCAATAATGCACCAATATTTGTTTCGGTATGCGGCCCTTGAATAGTTTGATTTAACACCAGTTCAACTCCTTGATCTGACCCTTTAAATACTTTAGTAAAGCTACCATGAAAAACCCATTTTGCATATAGTTTTTCTGTTCCACCCAACCTAAACCTTAGAGTGGGACGATTAAGATGATAATAAGCAATTCCTGCAACAATTTTAGGCTGTCCGCTTGAACCTAAATTGCTTTGATCAGACCCAAATTGATACAAGCCTCCAGCCGAAATATCAGGATAAATAAAACTCGCCAAGTTATTCGATTCACCTGAATTTAAGTTTTCGTCTAATTCACTCCCATTAAACTGACTTGAAAATATTAGCTGCGAAAAATCACCAGATTTCTGTCCAAGTCCTGCTTGAATGCCCATTGCAATTTTATGATTTTCTGCTAGTGGAACAATACCACTTATGCTAAATGCCATTTGCTTTGTGCCGTATTTACTATCCCCGACTTTATCTGTTAAAAAAAGTAAGCCCAAGCCCAAACTAGCACCTTCACCAGTTCTTTTTCTAAACAAATTTAAATCGGCAGATATAACAGAAGTTTGAAATTTGGATCCTGCATTTGCCCACTGTGTTTTATGCCCAATACCCGCACGCTCCCATCCATCAAAAAGACCTGTATTTGCAGGATTTTGTAATAGCAAAAACTGATTGGTTTGTGTAAAATGATAATCTTGAGCAAAGACTTGCGCAGCACAAAACACCATGAAAATTGCAAGGCTTTTTTTCATAGCTATTGCATTAATGTAATGTTACCTGTCACCGTTTGTTGTCCTATCCCATCTTCACTGTATTGCAAATAATAGGTATAAACTCCTGTGTTCAACAATTTCCCTTTATAAGTTCCATCCCAAAGTGTAAGATTGTCAGAAGTTCTAAACAATAGATTGCCCCAACGATCGTAGATTATAAAGTCAAGCAAATTAATATTATCTCCCACAAAAATGGTGAGTTCATCATTAACACCATCTCCGTTTGGAGAAAATGCGTTAGGTACATGAATTCCATCATAACCAACTGGCGCTGGAGGATCAACTTCATCCTCTTCAACTAAACGGAAATGTGCTATTAATGTATCTGTGGTCGTAAACATCAATGTATCTTCAGGAAATTCAGGATCCGTAAAAGGATGATTGATAGATTCCCAATGATCAAAAACATAACCTGTATAAGCATCTGCTTTAACCACTGTATTTATTCCTCCATAATAAGTACCTGTCCATGGAAAATCATCCACCCAAAGGGAGTTCATTTTTATCCTCCCTGCTCCAGCTGGCTCAACATCCAGCATAATGTCATAAGGCCCTTCTAAGTCATAACAATCAATTAAGCCTTCTGCAATTGCTTCACATCTAGCATTAATGAAATCTCTCAATTCTTGGACATTATCCTCCCATTCTTCAACAGTTCCACCCCAACGCGCTATTTGCCTTTCCATTTCAGGGGTAATTACCGTGATCATACTATCCAATACTTCAATCATTCTGTCACATGACAATACACCATTAGTTAAGTCAATATAACGTGTGATATAATAATAATCGAAATCCTCATGCGCTCTTAAACTGGTTAAAATTTGAATATGCCCTTCTGGATCAGATCCATCAACAAGTGCCTCTGGATTACAAGGATCTGCATCTGGCTCTGTACTTTCTACACCTGTATAATTAATATAGTGCCCAAAAGTTGCATCCATATCCCACAGCGCGTAACGCCATTTTTTCTTATCCCCATCAGGATTATTTCCTTTCCACCATGCAGTATTCCAATTCAGCCAATCGGAAGAAACGATATATGAATTTAGAACAATATAATCGATCAAACTGCCAATATTGTAACGCTCATTTACATATTCGTAGTTGGCATCTACACTCATATCATTGGTAGTAATATAGTTTACCAAATCATTCCATTCAGTCATTGTTGGGTCGCCATATTCAGCCCAAGTTCCACCCCAAGTTTTTATAAACTCAATTTGATCTCCAGGTTGATTATAATAATAATCTGTAAAATCTGCATCATCAACTTTTTCTCTGAAATCATAAACACCCCAATATTCACCATTCACATAAATTGCACCCAAACGTGCAGTTCGTTCGTCTAACCTTAAATCACCCAATTGCGAAATCGTATGTACATATGCATCTCGAATATGCGCTCCTCCATCCTCAAAAGGATAATTACAATTGGCTGCTGCCTTAATAATTAAATGCTGATATTCATCTCTATCTTTTTCCTGAAATAATTGATGTTGAATCGCATAATTATAACCATACTGATCTTTCATCACAAAGTCCATCCCCCTTTGATCATAAGCCCAAGAATCATTACCATGCTTATTGTAATACCCTTGACCTTCATCAACAAATGAACCGTCTTCCTCAAATAATTCAATTGCTCCGTCAAAATTCTCTGAAAAAGCGCCCGGAGCTACATTATTTAAAAAGTCAGTTATCTCATCCCCGCATATAGAGAGTACAGGAAGAGCATGGGTTTCATTAATAAAGTAGGTGTTTGTTTCAACAAAACTGGCAGGTGTACTAGGATCAGATGAAAAAGCACGCGCACGCAATACGGTTGTTGCACTAATACTCACTGGCCCGGCATAAACTGTTGAAGATTCTGTAGGAACGGATCCATCTTCAGTATAATAAATTGTTGCTGCACCATCTGGTGTTGAAAGAGAAACGCTTTGCGTTCCGGTATAATAACCAGGTGCCAAACTCATTGTGGGCTTATTGGTATAATAATTTAATCCTCCTGTGTTAGTTGTACCTAAGTTGGGACTTGTAAAAATACTCCAAGAAGCAGCCCCATCTGTTGTTCTTCCATACGAATGATTTTTTTGTGTCATTCGTACAATCTTTAAACTATCGACAATTGTACCTGCAGAGGAGCTTAAAATAATCCACTCATTTTTAGTTTGAGCCAATCCCAAATCAACGTGAAGTTCATCTCCAATGATTTCATTTCGATCAGAAAATATAACTTTCAAAAAACCATTACCTGGAATAGATGCTCCTGCAGTGATTTCGCGCTTATTGAGGTTACTACTTTTATCTGAGATAAAATAACCTGTTAGGTCAAACGCAGCTGCATCAGAATTATAAAATTCTACCCAATCATTTTGATCTGCAAGGCCATCTGTATAATTAGAAATATTTGAACAAGAATACTCGTTAATGAAAACCTGTGCGCTAGCACCTTGGCAAATCAACAGCAATAAAACCACATAAAACTTGATCGTCATAAGTTTATTAATTATGTGAGAATTTTGAATGGATTAACATTCCCTTAATCTTCTCTTAACTCAAATTTAAGAAATAAAGTGGGGATGTCAGCTAAGAATCAAGCCTTTAATTATTGATTTTCATGGTATTATTATACCAATCTTGTAATCTTAATCAATCACACAGGAGCTAATTCTTCTTTAAAAAGGCTCAAGAAGTAAATCTAAATAAAGGTTATTCACCTACCTTTTAGAAGCAATTTTTTGCATTACTGCCATAAAAGGAGTTAGGGATGCATGTGGGTTATAACCGTCGAATGCAGACGAATGATAAGCAGAATCTTTCGTGCTTAATATAATTGATCCGTAAGGTGCTGCATCTGTAGCTCGCTTATTAGTAGGCGATTCTAAATCTGCAATTGATCCTAATTTAACAGCAGACACACTTGCCTTTAATTCACTCCATTCTTCTGGCGTAGTTGCACGCGCTACTCTTGTTGGTTCAGAACGTCCAGTAAAAGTACTAACAACAGAATCCTGTGTAACCGTTAAAACTCTTGACCCAAGCATTGTTGTAGACTTGTACTGATACTTTACAATATCTGTTGTTTTACAAGAAACAATTAAAAGTGCTGCAATTAATGGTAATATATATTTCATGGTAATCATCTTAATTCAGTTGGTATTTTAATGGGTATAATTCAAAAACTATTCCACAATTAGCAGATAGTTGTTTCTTTTGCCTTTACTCAAAAGTACAAATTTATCTGCGATCAAATCATCCGGCGTAATTATGTAATCATCTTTCACCTTTGCACGATTAACACTAATAGCGTTTCCTTTCAACTCACGGCGCGCCTCAGACTGAGAACTTAAAAAACCTCCTTTTGCTGCAAGTGCATCAACAATTCCAAGACCTCCATCCATATCTGCTTTTGATATAACCGTTTGCGGCACACCATCAAAACCATCTTTAATATCCTGTGCACTCAACTGTTTCATGTCTTCAATAGTTGCTTTTTTATTGAATAAAATTCCAGTCGTTTTTAAAGCACTATCCAATGCATCTTGTCCATGCACCATCAAAGTAACTTCCGCAGCCAAACGTTTTTGTAAAGCACGCAAATGCGGTGCTTCAGCTTGCTCGGCTTCTACTGCCTCAATTTCTTCTTTTGTAAGAAACGTAAATGTTCTTATATATTTAGGAGCATCAGCGTCAGTTGCGTTTAACCAAAACTGGTAAAAAGCATAAGCAGACGTTCTATCGGTTGTTAACCATACTGCTCCACCTTCTGTTTTACCAAACTTGGTCCCATCTGCCTTGGTCATTAAAGGACATGTAAAAGCAAATCCTTCTCCGCTTGCCACTCTTCTAATCAACTCTGTGCCCGTTGTTATATTTCCCCACTGGTCGCTTCCACCCATTTGAATTTTACAATTCAGCTCTTTATATAAATGCAAAAAGTCATACCCTTGTAATAATTGGTAAGAGAACTCAGTAAATGAAATTCCTGTTTGAATTCGTGTTTTAACAGAATCCTTGGCACTCATGTAATTTACCGTTAGGTGTTTTCCTACATCACGAATAAATTCAATGAAGGAGAAATTCTTCATCCAATCATAATTATTCACCAATTTTGCACCTGTCTCACTCTCATTAAAATCTAAAAAACGGCTTAGCACTCCTTGCACTCCAGCCACGTTTTTATTTAATGTTTCCTCATCCAATAAATTTCTTTCATCTGATTTTCCAGAAGGATCTCCTACCATACCAGTAGCACCACCAACCAAAGCAATTGGTTTATGGCCTGCTCGCTGCATATGCTTAAGCATCATTATCGGAATTAATGATCCTACGTGTAAAGAATCTGCTGTTGGATCAAAGCCGCAATAGCCTGTTACAATTTCTTTTTCAAGTAATTCTTCTGTTCCAGGCATAATGTCTTGCAACATTCCTCTCCATCTTAGTTCTTCAACAAAATTTTTAGGCATTGATCTATGTTTTATTGTCCGTTCTTTTAATTCGGCAGTAAAGATAGTTTTTTTACCTGAGTTGGTATATGTGAAAGGCACATGAAATATGCAAGCACAGGATTACAATAATTCATTGGCAAGATTTGCCAAATCAGAACGTTCTCCTTTTTCCAATTTTATATGTGCAAATAGTTCGTGGCCTTTCAAGCGATCGATCAGATAAGTTAAGCCGTTACTTTCTTCATCCATATAAGGTGTATCAATTTGCTTGATATCACCCGTAAACACAACTTTGGTTCCTTCCCCGGCTCTTGTAATAATTGTTTTCACCTCATGCGGACTTAGATTTTGAGCTTCATCAATTATAAACATAACGTTTGACAAACTTCGCCCTCTTATAAAAGCCAGTGCAGTAATAGACAATTCGCCAGATTCCTCCATATCATCTAACACCTTATGCTTTTTTTCACCTGGTCTAAATTGGCTTTTGATAAACTTTAAGTTATCCCAAAGCGGTTGCATATAAGGTGATATTTTATCCTCAGCACTTCCTGGTAAAAAACCAATATCCCTATTGCTTAGTGGAATAATTGGGCGTGCTAAAATTATTTGATTATAGAGATGACGTTGTTCCAAGGCTGATGCTAATGCAAGCAGTGTTTTTCCTGTGCCGGCTACACCTTGAAGGCAAACCAACTTAATTTCAGGATTCAACAGGGCATTAACAGCAAATGCCTGCTCAGCATTTCTTGGTTTTACATTATAAACGTATGACTTATCAACTCGCTCAATCTTGTCTAACTGTTGATTATAATGACTCAAAACAGATTCACTCGTTCCATTTTTAAGGATGTAATATCCGTTTGCTAATTTCTGTTTTCCAAGAATATTTTCAGCATCAATATTTCCTTTTTTATAAAGTTCACTGATTTTTTTTGAATCTATATTCTCTATGACAGGAAAGCCTTCTGAGAATTTTTCAATGTCCTTTACTTTACCCGTCTCATAATCTTCGGACAATAACCCTATAGCCTTCGCCTTTAAGCGCAAATTAATATCCTTTGTAACTAATACAACTTGTCGGTTCTTATTTGTATCCGCCAATGTAATGGCTGCATTAATAATCTTATGATCATTTTTCCCAACCCCATAAATTGCCTCTGCATCTCTTCCGTTTACCAAATTAGACATGACAATTTTAAGCTTTCCTTTACCTTTCCCCAGATTTACCCAGTCATTCAATCCAGATTCTGATAACTTATCTAAAAAACGTATAATCTCTCTAGCCTGAAAATTTTTAGTATCGTTACCCACTTTAAAATTATCTAACTCCTCTAAAACAGTTATAGGAATAGCCACATCATGATTTTTAAAATTTTGAACGGCTCCGTGGTCAAACAAGAGTACTGAAGTATCCAATACAAAGATTTTTTTTATCGTTTTTTTGGTCATAGAAATACGTTTGAATGTTATATCAATATAACGCTAAAATTGCGCACAACTTGTCTATCCGACTCTAAGTTATTAACGTTAAATTTTTAATGCTTTTAGCAATTATTCTACTAAACCCATGCAACAAATTTTGTTCCCAAAATACTTCTTCAATCCAAATCAAACCGTTTAAGAATAAAAAGTGATGCAGTAATCGTCAGGGCTTGAAATTCGATTATAATTTAGCACAAAAAAAGCCCTAACGATTAACGTCAGGGCTTCCGTATTTTTATTTAGAAAGACTCTTATTCTTTCACCAACTTGATAACAGTTGATTGGTTTCCAGCGTATATGTTAACCATATACATTCCTTTTGCCAATTTATCAAGAGCAATTTCTTCTGTATTAAATCCGTTTCCTTTTAATACAACATCACCATTAATTGTAGTTAGTTCGTAGTTAAAAGTACCATCTAATGTAATTGTTACTAAATCAGATGCTGGGTTAGGATATACTGCTACAGTTAATCCGTTTAACTCATCAATTCCAACTTGAGAACCTAAATCAATTGTTTCTGATACTGAACAACCTGCATCACACATTACAACTACAACGTAAGTTCCGCCTTCTAAACCAGTTAAATCTTCATCATCATCAAAATCTCCAGTTCCGTCATTATCCCAATCAAAAGTATAAGCTGG
>CAKZON010000066.1 GCA_937136425.1 uncultured Crocinitomix sp. | reverse complement strand
TCCATTTGCATCCTCTTTAAAAACCGTGCGTAAAATTTCATGACGATTAACTGCCGCCCCAATTGCTTTTTTGAAATGATCCAAATTCTTTACACCATGAAGTGGTAAAGAAAATGGCATATTATAAGCACTCTTTCCTTGCTCAAATTGGCTGAGCACCCAAAGTCTTCTTTGTGCATCTGAAATGGCATAACTTTCTGCTGCTGCAATTGGTTCAATAGAATTAAACCCTGTACTTGAAGTTGTATCTAATAAAGCCACATGAGCAGACAAAACAGTAGAAACGAATAAATCTTTCAAACTCAATCGAATTCCTAACTCTTTGTGGTATTCATTTACTAGGCGCATGGCTTTTAAACTATGTCCTCCTAGTTCAAAAAAGTCATCCGCAAC
Source organism: uncultured Crocinitomix sp. (assembly GCA_937136425.1). Lineage (GTDB taxonomy): Bacteria > Bacteroidota > Bacteroidia > Flavobacteriales_D > Crocinitomicaceae > Crocinitomix. The sequence continues at coordinate 3,558 of CAKZON010000066.1, read as the reverse complement.
TCCTATTTTTTCGCGTTCTAAAACAGCCTCCCAAATAGAAACCACTGTTTTTTCTGTAGCAGTTTCTGGAGCAACATAAGCAGACGCTCCTTTTAAACTTTCACTTTCTGTTTTAGCCAATGCTTTTCTGTCTACTTTTCCGTTTTTCGTTAGCGGGAAAGCATCCATATGAACATAGGCAGAAGGATGCATGTAAGATGGTAATCTCGTTTTTAAATAACTTGTCAAGGTTGTTGATACCAAATCTGAAGATCCAGTAAAATAAGCAACCAATGCTTTTTCTCCAGATGTTTCTCCTTGAACTAAAACCACCACATTTTCAATCTCTTCATGCTCGCTTAATTCTTGCTCAATCTCCTCTAATGTAATTCGATAACCTCTAATTTTTACTTGGACATCTTTTCTACCCATAAAAGCCACCGTTCCATCCGGTAACCATTTTCCTAAATCACCACTGCGGTATAAACGCTCATCAGTATTAAACGGACTTGGAATAAATGAAGCATTGGTTTGCTCCTGATCATTTGCATAACCTAGCGCAACACCCGCACCACCCAAATATAATTCTCCAACTACTCCTTCTGGAACGAGGTTTTGATATTCATCTAAAATGTAAATCGTTTTATTAGCTAGTGGTTTTCCAATAGGAACACTTCCTTTAATTTCTGATTTAATCTCATGCGTTAATGAGAAGGTTGTATTTTCAGTTGGTCCGTATCCGTTGATAATACGAAGGGTTGGATAAGTGCTTCGTAATTGATTGATATGACTAGGCGAAAGTCGATCTCCACCTGCTACAACAATAGCTAAATTGCCAAATAAAGACAAAGAACTATCCACTAATTCATTGAGCCAACCAGAGGTAAACCACATCACATTCACTCCTTTTTCAGTGATTGTTTTTTCTAATTTTTCTGCACTTAATAAAACCTCCTGCGGGCACATTACCAATGTTCCTCCATTGAGTAACATTCCCCAAAATTCAAACGTAGTTGCATCAAAAGAAAACGCCCCCGTTGAAAGTAAAGTTAAGTCTGAATTAAAGTTTAAAAAGTTGCTATTCTGAACTAAAGAAACAACATTTTGGTGTGAGACAACAACTCCTTTTGGTTTACCTGTAGAACCAGAAGTATACATGGTATAAATTGGTGCATTCGCATCCAAATCTACATGATAAACTTCATAATTCTCAGCTGTAAACTCTACATCAATCGCAAAGAGACCTCCTTCATAATAATCGACATCAAACATTTTGTCTGTCACTGTAATTAGAAGATCTAGATTTGAAGAATCTACAATATGCTTTTTACGCGCAGTTGGATAATCACTTGCTATGGGAACATACATTGCTCCTGCTTTTAGCACACCTAAAATCGAAATAATTTGCCAATCACTTCTCTCTAACTCTATTCCTATAGCTGCGCCTTTGCCAATTCCATGCTCTTTTTGTAAACAATTGGCTAATTGTCCTGAAACGGTATTCAAGTCTGCATAAGTCCATTCTTGATCTTCAAAAACTAGCGCCACTTTATTAGGACTTGCTTTAGACTGAGCAATAAACAAATCAACGACAGATTGATCCGAAGGATACTCTTGAGAAGTTTGATTTAAGGTTACGAGTTGATGTTCAACTGCCGAATCAGACAATAATTGAACCTGTCCTACTTTTTCAGATGGGTTCGCCAATAAATTACCGACCAATGTTTTATAATCAACCATTAATTGGCTGATTAATTCTTTCTCATAAACAGACGGATTATACTTAACCGTCATTTTAATACTATCCCCTACTTCCTGAAAATCAAGATTCAAATCCAATTGACTCAGAGATGTTCCAAGATCAAGAATTTCATTGCTTTGAGATATTTCAGGAGAAATTCCTTGATTTAAATCTCCAATATTTTGCAAAACGAGCATTACATCATACACCGCATTTCGGCCAGTATCTCGTTTTAAATTCAGATCATTAATTAACTGATCAAATGGATACTGTTGATTCTCATATGCCTTGAGGACTGTTTCTTTTATTCGCTTAAAAAACGAAGCAAAACCTTCGGTTCCGTCTACTTGATTTCTTAAAGCAAGCGTGTTGATGTAAAACCCAATTTGATTTTCTAATTCTTGATGATCTCGACCTGCAACAGGTGTTCCAACTACCAAATCTTCCTGGCCGGAATAGCGATATAACAACACATTAAAACCAGCCAACAATCCCATGAACAAAGTTCCTTCATTTCCTTGACAAAAGGTCTTCAATGATTTTGTTAAATCAGCAGGAAGCCACGTTTGTAATGATCGTCCTTGATTTGTCTTTACGCTTGGGCGTTTCAAGTTCGTTGGTAAGTCCAATAAAGGCAAACCTCCTGAGAGTTTTTCCAACCAATACGTTTTATGGTTTTGGAAAGAAGTAGCTTTAAATTGATTCAATTGCCATGCTGCGTAATCTTTATATTGAATACGTAGCGGAGGTAAGTTTAATGAAATTCCAGACTCAATAGCTTCATAAAACTTTTGAACTTCCTGACCTAATACCATACTTGACCAGCCATCACAAATGATATGGTGCATGTTGTAATAGAAAACATATTCTTCCTCAGAAAGCTTAAGAAGAAAAGCTCTAATCAAAGGACCTTCTGTTAAATCAAACGGTTGGTAGGAATCATTTTTAATATGCTCTTTTACCGCTTCAATTGGCGTATCTCTTTTAGAAAAATCATGTTCTATAACAGAGAAATTTAAATCCTCTCTTGTATGAATCCATTGTTTGACCGCTCCATTATCATCCGCTTTGAAAACTGTTCTAAGAATCTCATGACGATCAATTACAGCCTCAATTGCCTTTATAAAATGAGCGCTATTTTTAATGGCTATCCGAACACTTAACGGCACATTATATGCAACCCGTTCATTTTCAAATTGGCTCAATATCCACAATCGTTGTTGCGCAGAAGATAGTTCATAACCTTCCGAAGCTTCCAGCGCAGGAATCACTTCATGATCTTTCTTTTTTTGCTTATAAGTTTGCAAAAACTCGATCAACTCAGCTTTATTAGCCTTAACTTTTTGTAAAAGCTCAGGAGTCACTACTCCTTTTGCTGCTTTTACTTTTAAGTTTCCTTCTTCTAACTCTAATCCAATTTGGAGATCTTTGAGTTCTTTAAATAATTCGTTTATCATATCGAAAATACTTCGGTATCATTAAGTTCATCACTCTCTGTTGCGGAGTCATTTACCCAATTAATTTTTTCAATTTCTGTTGCAACTGTTTCTATTGTAGGATTGGCGAACAATCCTGTCAAGTCAATTATTACTTCAAATTCTTTGTTAATTCGAGACAAGAGTTGAATCGCTTTTAAACTATGTCCCCCCAAATCAAAGAAGTTATCATGTACTCCAATTTGATCTTTATTCAAGACTTCTTGCCAGATATCCACCAACTGCTGCTCCACCTCATTTCTTGGAGCAACATATTCAGTAGTGGCTATCTCTGTAAAATCTGGTTCTGGTAAATCTCTTCGGCTAATCTTGCCTGTTGGCGTTAGTGGGAAAACATCCAAA
>CAKZON010000065.1 GCA_937136425.1 uncultured Crocinitomix sp. | reverse complement strand
TAGCTGATGAGGTTGGCGCTCTTTTACTTGCAGATATATCCCATCCAAGTGGTTTAATAGCTTCAGGCCTTTTAAACGATCCTATTCCCCACTGTCATATTGTAACCACCACAACGCATAAAACTTTGCGTGGACCAAGAGGTGGAATGATTATGATAGGTAAAGACTTTGAAAATCCGTTTGGGCAAAAATTAAAAAGCGGAAAATTAAAACCATCCGATATTTATTTAGATTTTGGCTACAATAATTTATCAAATTTTAGTGCTGCCTTCAAAAACAAATTTGGGAAAAGCCCCAATTCAATAAATTTTTGACCTTTTTTCATAAGTGATTGACCTTTATCCATAACTACCATAGTTTGATGTTGCATTACTTTTGCAGCATACACTATTGTAAATCGCTTAAATTTTAAAACATGAATATGAAAAAGATAATTGTAAGTTTTGCAGCCCTAGTACTATTCATGGCTTGCGAAAAAGAAATTCCATTAAAACAAGAAGAAAGTGAACCAAGAATTGTTGTAAATGCCATATTTTCGGCTGGTGACACAATTTGGATTAATTTGAGTGAAAGCCGTGATGTACTTTACGATCAAATGTTACCAAACATAGAAAATGCTACTGCCAAATTATTAGACGCAAACGACAATGTATTGGCAGACTTTACGCATGACACGGATGGAAGATATTATTGTACAGATCCAATGCCTGTTGCTGGAACAACCTACGGTTTACGTGTTGAAGCTGCAGGATTCAAAACTGTTACAGCATCTGCTGAGACTCCAAGTATTATAGCACTGAGTTCAGTCGATTCAAGTTCAACAAATTCAGGAGAACAATATGAGTTCAAGCTCAGTTTTACTGATGATGCGAGTCAGGACAATTTTTACGGTATTTCTATTGTTTACCACACTTATGTTGAAGGGGGCGAACCAGGTGAAGAGTTCTTAAGTTCTAATCCGTATTTTTCAACTAAAGAGTTTTATGTAATTAATGGTGAGCCAGATATTGATGGAACACGCTATGCAATGGAATTCTTCTTTTCTGACAATGGCTTTAATGGTCAAACGATTAACTTTACTGGAAGACAATATATTTGGAGTTCTGGTGAAGGAGATCAATTTTTCGTGGTAGGTTTAAAAAGCTTAAGTGAAGATTTGTATAAATACAAACTTTCTTACTCTAAATACTTAGATGCACAAGGAGACTTTTTTGCAGAGCCAGTTCAGGTTTACTCTAATATTACTGATGGTTTTGGAATTTTTGGAGGATCTAGCACCTACCGTGATACTTTGTGGGTAGAATAACGTTTTACAGTTAACAATTGAGGAACGCCGCGGAATTTATTTCTTCGGCGTTTTTTTGTTTCATAGAATCTTAACCTACTTTAAATTCACAAATACTTCTCCAAACTCTGCCCAAAAACCTTCTAGGTTAATAAAGTTTTTCTTTAAAAACTCATGCATTTTTGGCCAATCTTGTTTTTTAAACATATCGGCATCAGCCATGTTTACTGAAATACGTGAAATTGTTTTACCATTTGAATGATGAAAATTTTCTTGCCAAAGGATATCTCCCTCCAAACTTTCATCCAATAGTTTTTGAAATTCAGTGAATTGCTCATAGAATAATTCTCGGATTCCACTATCAACAAACTGTAAGTCTATACAAAGCCGTGCTCCTTCTCTATCCGCCTCCATTCTGAAAAATAGTTGCTTAATTTTTGTATTGAAATTCATCCAATTCACCTTATTTCCGTGGAACCCGCGCTCTAACTCTAACTGCTCGTTTAGTATTCCCCAGAACTCAATTTTCAACTGCTTTTCTTCATCTTTGCTGTACATGGCTTCAATTTTGGGCAAAGCTATTCATTTTTTAGGCACCCATTTCAATTCAACTGATAAATATCAGTTATCAAGCAAAAAATAGTCAGGACTAAATGCCTATACCCACCTTATCTTTGAATAAAACAAACAACTCCTATGACGATAAACAGGAGAAATAATTTAAAATTACATATGGAAAACGTAGAAATAAACCAAGGCGAGATAAAAGTAAAATTTGATAAACCAGTTATTGGTAAAGTAAGCTTTGCTGATTTAGGAATTACAAACGAACAATTACATAACAATACCGGTTTTTTAAGAATTGTATTTGATTTAGAGGGGATTGGAGAACATCATTACTTCCAAGTTCCAACCATTGAGGTTAGTTACCAAGAAAACCTTTCAGAAACGCATTGGGTGTGCGAATTCAATGGCACTACATTGGTTGACAAGCTAGATCACCATGGACACTCTACTGTATTATTATTAAATAGAAAAACCATTGCTAGTTTAGAGCATCATCATGAAAACAAATTAATTGTACATGCAGAATTCCCGCAAGAAGCACACCTTATTGCTGAAGAATCGTACATTAACTTTTTTAAATAATTAAAGGTGGTTTACAAATAGATTAACGAGCGAGTTGGTCTATAAATTAAAACCCCGTTTGGATTTGTTTCCAAGCGGGGTTTAGTATTTATATGTGGTAACTTCTAGTTTAAATATGACTTTAACATCCAAACCGTTTTCTCTTCTTCCGTAATATAATCACTCATCAATGTGATTGTTCCTTCGTCATCATTATTTCCAGCATTCTGTAATATGTTTCGTTGTTCAATAATCAATAATTTAAAATCATCCAAAATTGATTGTACCATTGCTGCTCCATCAGTCAATCCTTTAACTTCTTTAATTCTTGAAATGGTTTGGTAATCTGTAAAGCTATGTAATGGTGTTCCATCTAATGCTAAAATTCGCTCCGCTATTTCATCTACTTTCAAATTGATATCATTGTATAATTCTTCAAATTTCAAGTGTAATTCAAAAAATGATTTTCCTTTAACATTCCAGTGAAAACCACGTAAATTCATATAAAACTGTTGGTAATCTGCTAATAGTTGATTTAAATCTTTCACTATCGCTTCTGACTTCTCTTGGTTTAATCCTATGCTATTTAGTTCCATAATGTTTTGTTTTTTTTAACAAAGTTAAGGAACATGTTATTATTTATCAAATTGATAATATCGCTGTCATTATTTACAAAATCAATAACCTAGAGTTTATTAATTGATATTGATAATAACGCTAGAAAAAAACTGTAATTTTTCCTTAGAACTATTGCGCCCAAAGTGCAACCTGCTTCAAAAAAGTTTCTTGTTGATCAATAAAAGGACTGTGAGAACACCTACTCAAATATTTTACATTATCACTTCCAATAATGTTGGTTAATTTTTCAACTTGTTCTGATGAATACAATCCATCTTCTTGCCCATAAATAGCATAAATCTTCAATTTATTAGCAACTAAAGTTTTAATATCTTCCGTCAAATCAATTGTAGTGTATTTTTCATTCCGAATAAATCCCAATGGCCCTGTTTTCTCCATTTTACTGGCTACTTTATATAATTCTTCTTGCTCCTCAAATTGTTTTATAATTTTTTTAGCTGCTCCTGTTGCTTTTTTTGGCAAATAAAACCCGTTGCGCATGGCTAACCTAAAACATTCTGAACTATAAGCTATTGTTGAACTGTCTGTTTGCGAAAGAGCATTAACATATGCCCAACTTTGAACATCTTTTTGTTGTGAATATATTACTTGGCAAGCGTGCAAAATAGTTTTAAAAGATTCTTGCAAATTTACTGGTGCGCTAACTAAAACAAGTGAGCTTACTTTATCTTGCTCAACCTTTGCAAACTTAGTAGCTATCATCCCTCCAAAACTATGCCCTATTAATGAAGCCGTGCTAATTTTTAACGAATCGTAAATGAAGTTTAAATCAGAGATTGATTCTTCAAAAGTGAAATCCGCAGACACAGCACCAGAACGTCCTTCTCCTCTTCTATCGTAAACAATTACATAATATCCTTGATCTGCCAAAATTTGCCCCGTTGTAGCTTCAAAACTTGCCGCATTGTATCCAGGTCCTCCATGTAAAAAAATGATTGCATTTTTTGTAGAATCTCCAAATGTACGCAAGTACAAGCTTTGACCAAAACCTGAAGAAATTGTGCCTAATAGTGCAATTAAAAAAACGAATACTTTCATTAACCTACCTTTTTACTAACTGTTTCAAAATCCAACTCTTCCATTACTTCCCACCTGTTTTCATGACAAGCCAACATATCTTTTATTAAAACCATTTCAGGATATTGTTTGGCCAATACTTCTGACTGGACAAAACGACTTCCTATTTGTTTAATTTCAATGAAATGCGTGTTCGTTACTATTTTAAACCAAACATTGATCCCAACATATTTTCTATAGACAGGAAAGCCCAATTCTTTATCGTTCATTGCATTTCAATTATTAAATTTGTACCATGACAAAAGACGCCAACTTTGCACAAGGTTTATCCAAAGTTAAAGAAAATGATCATTTTGCTGCCATTGATCTTTTTACTTTGGTGTTAAAAGAAGATCCGAAAGACACGAATGCCCTTTCACAACGCGCAGTTTGCTACTTAAATATTTTGGATTACAAAAAAAGCCTTGCGGATATTAACGCTGCAATAGCTATTGAACCAGATTACGGTTATTACTACCAATGCCGAGCATACATAAAAGCGAATATGAAAGATTATGAAAGCTCTATAAAGGATTACGAAAAAGCTGTAGAATTAGACCCACAAGATAGTATTGCTCTCAATAATTTAGCATTGGCACAAGAGCAAATGGGCTGGGCTAAACAAGCCGAATCTAACTTTAACAAATCAGATAAAATAGCGGGTATCAAAACTGCTCAAGAACGATCTGACCAAAGAATTACAGAAAACATAAAGGAAGTTACTCCTATTGAAAACAAATTAGAAGAAGAAACAAGTGGTGATAGTAAAGGAAAAATAGCCAAATCTGTATTCACAAAAAAAAGCAATTTTAAAGAGTTCGTGAGTTTTATTAAAAACGGGTTTAAATTAAAAGAGAATGACGAAAGCTGAAAAAGTACAATATATAATAGATGAATTGGAAAAAATCTACCCTGTAGTTGACGTTCCACTTGATCATAAAGACCCTTATACACTATTAATAGCTGTTTTACTATCAGCTCAATGTACAGACAAACGCGTTAACCTAATTACTCCTCTCCTATTTAAACGTGCGGACAATCCTTTCGACATGATTAAATTATCTGTAGAAGAGATTAAAGAAATTATTCGTCCTTGCGGCTTATCTCCTATGAAATCAAAGGGGATTTATGGATTATCGCATATATTAATTGACAAACATGGTGGTGAAGTACCCAATGACATGGCTGCTTTAGAAGAACTGCCAGCTGTTGGACATAAAACAGCTTCTGTTGTTGTCTCGCAAGCATTTGGAGTTCCGGCTTTTCCTGTTGATACCCATATTCACAGATTACTAACCCGTTGGGGAATAACAAACGGTAAATCTGTCGCGCAAACGGAAAAGGATGCGAAGCGTTTGTTTCCAATTGAAGTTTGGAACAAACTCCATATTCAAATCATTTATTATGGTCGAGAATATTCTCCTTCAAGAAATCCAAAACTAAGTATCGATTACATTACCAGAACTATAGGCTCAAAAAAAGTACTAAGTACTTATAAGGATTAATACACGTATTTAAGCTGTTTTCAGTATACATTTATCATTGTTAACGGCGGTTAAACAGTACAAAAACCTATAATTTCAGATCATTTATATTTGCGCAAATTCAAAACTTATGCGCAAAGGGTATTTATACATCCTCGAATGTTCCAACGGAACTTATTTTACTGGCAGCACAATTGATTTGCAAAAAGCCATGCAAGCACACTTTTCAGGTAAAGGTGGAAACCATACCAAGAAGTATCCGCCTAAAGCATTAATGTATCTGGAATCTTTTTTAGAAATCAACTATGCTTTTCGTCGTGAAAAACAAATACAAAATTGGAGTCATACAAAAAAGCGGTTGCTTATTGATTCGAATGGCGAACAATTATTATCACTTGCTAACACACATAGTTTAGTGCATTACACTGAACCTGTATTGGCTGAAAAATAATTGTAGCACACTGCTATCTTATTCATAAAAAAATGATTAGACTTGGATTTAAGTCCACATTAAAACCAATTCATTTAATCACCTTTTAATTCCTTTAATCTTATTAAATTTGACTTGCTAAAAAACAGGACTATGCAAGACGTATTTATAATAGATGGAATAAGAACAGCAATTGGTAATTTTGGAGGAACATTGGCTCCGGTTAGAACAGATGACTTGGGTGCAATTGTGATGAAAGAACTAATGGCCAGAAACGCCAATTTTGATCCTTCTGAGATTGAAGATGTAATTTTTGGTTGTGCTAACCAAGCGGGAGAAGATAACAGAAATGTTGCTCGAATGAGTGCTTTATTGGCTGGTATTCCTATTACTGCTGGTGCAGAAACTGTAAATAGACTTTGTGCTTCAGGAATGGCATCAACTATCAATGCTTCAAGAGCAATTAAAGACGGAGCTGGAGATATCTATATTTCAGGTGGTGTTGAGCATATGACACGTGGCCCTTGGGTAATTTCTAAAGTTTCTAAACCATTTGGACGAGATGCGCAGATGCATGACTCTAGTTTTGGATGGCGTTTTGTCAATCCAAAAATGAAAGAAATATTTGGAACGGACGGAATGGGAGTTACGGCTGAAAATTTAGTTGAACAATATGGTATTTCTAGAGAAGACCAAGATCAATTTGCCTATTGGAGCCAAATGAAAGCTACTGCGGCACAAAACAGTGGCCGATTGGCTGAAGAAATTGTTGCCGTTGAAATTCCGCAACGTAAAAAAGATCCAATAATATTTGACCAAGACGAATTCATTAAGCCTAATAGTTCTTTAGAGGTTTTAGGAAAATTACGTGCTGCATTTAAAAAAGAAGGTGGTTCTGTAACTGCTGGAAATGCATCTGGATTAAATGACGGGGCTGTAGCATTGTTAATTGCAGGAGAGTCTGCTGTAAAGCGTAATGGTTTTAAACCAATGGCAAGAATTGTATCTGCGGCTGTTGCAGGTGTTGAACCACGTATTATGGGAATTGGACCTGTTTACGCATCAGAAAAAGCTCTAAAACGTGCAGGGCTAACACTAGACGATATGGATATTATTGAGATCAATGAAGCTTTCTCGGCACAAGTATTAGCTTGTACACGTAAAATGGGAATTGCTGATAATGATCCACGTATAAATCCAAATGGTGGCGGAATTGCAATTGGACATCCGCTTGGAATGACAGGAGGTAGAATTTTGCAAAGTGCTGCAATTGAACTTCAAAAAACAAACAAGCGTTACGCCCTAGTGACAATGTGCATTGGAGTTGGACAAGGTTACGCTACAGTTATCGAGCGCGCGTAGTTTGAGTAATTCTTCTACTCCTTTTTATAAAGACCCAGTAATTTTTGGTTTAGTATCAAACTTTGGTTTGTTATTAGGAAATATATTTGGTTATTGGAGTTTTGCTGAAACATTATTCACGTACATCTACGAAATTCTACTTTTCACAGTAATTGGTTTCTTGTACCTTACTTTTAAAGGTCGCATGCAAAACCCCGGCTATTTATTAGTAGGAGGATTCTTTATTATTGCCATTGCTTTTGGCACCACATTAGCCATCTCCATTTCAATTGGTGAGTTATTCGATCCTCCAGGTGGTGATTTAAAAGAATTACTTTGGAGTGTCTTTCATCAGGTTAAACATATTTGGCCCATATTTTTTGTACTTACAATTAGCGGTGTCATTACATTTTTTGAGATCACAGCAAATGAAAGGGAGTCGTCATTACAAACCACTTTATTCTATAAAATTTTTCTTGTAGCAGCAATTATTGCAGGCTCTTTATTATTGGTTTATGCGTTTGGCGTTAAAAGTAAATTAGCAATTATAATTCTTTCAATTATCGCTAGAATTGGGCTTGAATATTATATGGATCCTACTGCTTTTGATCCTTATTTAAAGAAATTTGGAATTAAAATAAAAAATAATCATTCTTGAAACCCTAGTAAAATGGGACATCTTCAATTTAATTTAAAAAAAAGTAATTTTTATTTAGGGGAAATTAGGGGGACGTTTGTTTTAATACCGAAGTGAACGAGTATTGTTTCATAACGAGGTTCATTTTCAAAGATGTTTTTTAAATTATTAGTAATGCCCGATTTGACACAGCAAATCGGGCATTACTTGTTTATAGACTTTGAAGTTTATAATTACGAATCAATCATCAACGAAATATTCACCTCCAATTTTATAATTAGATCTGTAATTAATCTCTACTTGGTTTTTTTCGTAAGGCTTTTTTTTCGCTGTTTTTTCTTTTATTATCTAACTTTCGTTTTTTAGACGCTTTTGTAGGTTTAGTAGCACGGCGTACCTTTGGTCGAATCAAATTTGTCTCTAACAAATTGAGCAATCTTTCAGTACAAAGCGCTTTATTTCTTCGTTGACTCCTACTCTCTTCTGCCGTTAATTGAATTGTACCATCTTTAGATAATCGCCCCGTAAGTTTTTCAACCAATCGTTCTTTTTCTCGATCTGTTAAGCCATTGGATGCTAAAACATTAAAAGTTGCAATAACCTTTGATGCTACCTTATTGACATGCTGACCACCAGCGCCTGAACTGCACACGGCTTTATAGGTAATCTCTGTTACGATAGTTGCCTTTTGCATCTCAATGCTATATGTCTTATTAAATTGAACCCTATTTCTTTACTATTTTAATTGTGTTTAGCACATTGTCTTGATCTATTGTTAAGAAATAGATTCCTGTTGCTAAATGATCCATAGAAATTAATTCTTGACCAGTAGCATTACCTTGAAATAATAAGTCACCTGTTATAGATTTTAACTCATAATTAAATACGCCTGACTTAATTATAGTGATTTGTCCTTGCGTAGGATTTGGATAAACCAATAAATCATTCGCATTTATGTCCTCAATAGACAATTGAGAATCAACATTGATAGAAGCAGTAGTAGAACACCCGTTTGCATCAGTCATAATCACAGTATAAGTTCCACCAGCTAAATCCGTCAGGTTTTGTGTATCATCAGCATCTCCAGTTCCATCATTATCCCAATCAAAAATATAAGGTGCTAAACCAGCATCAATATCTAATGTGATAGATCCATCATCTCCAAACAGCTCGTCAGTACTAGTTAAGTTAATAACTGGATTTGGAAATACTGTAACTTCAATTGTTGCAGATGCAGAACAACCACTTGCATTAGTTCCGATAACCGTATAAGTTGTGGCTCCAATTTCTTGTTCAAATGCCACACCATCTTCCACATCCATATCCCACTCATAAGTATCCGCACCTGAACAGGGTAGTGTAATCAAATCTCCTACGCAATCAGCGTCTTCATCTGAATTTGCAATAACCGTAGGTAATTCGGCAATAGTAACAGTTACAATTGCTGAATCTACGCAACCAAACTCACTTTCAGTACCTATAACTTGAAAATCAACATCTCCAGGCCCTGCATCTGGCACAAAAGCAACACCATCAACGGCGTCAAAGTTCCATTCGTAAGAATCTGCTCCACCGCCCGTTAAAGTAATTTCGTCTCCCTCACAAACCTCAAGTTCACTTGCAGTTGCAGTTACCTCAGGTGCTTCATGAATCATTACAGTCACCGTAAACGGACAATCTCCATCCATATCTGAAGTAGCAACATAAGTTACTTCTCCAGTTCCTGTTGGTGTAAATGCCTCTCCATTTATTACCTCCATATCATCCCATGACACTTCTCCACCTAATGTAGATTCTGCAAATAAAGTTAGTTCTTCCCCTTCGCAAATTTCTTCTGCAGAAACCTCAGTATCCATTGCAATACATAATTCTGTAATAACTATCTGTCCATTACCTTCTCTTACTCCACCAGTTGTAGATGCTTCTGCTAAGGTTCCTAAATAAGAAGAACCTCCAGCTCCACCGCCTCCTGCAACACCAGATCCCCATGCTGCACCTGCTCCTGCACCACCGCCATAGTATCCACCTCCGCCGCCACCACTGGCAACGCTTTGTGTTCCATCAATTCCTGCTCCTCCAACTCCTAACACTCCTGGGTTTCCATCTGGTCCCTCTGGTCCATCACCGCCAGCACCACCAGCAACAGCTGTACCACCTTTTCCTCCTGCACCAACATTAGGATAAGTTCCCATATCATAAAAAGGGTCATCCCCATCTGTTCCTGTTAAAGCACCACCTGCACCACCGTTTCCTCCGGTTCCGCATGGTACGCATCCACCATTTACGTAATCTCGACCGCCTCCGCCGCCTCCACCTGCAACAATTACTCTATCGCCTAAGGTTGCTCCGCTTTGGCGCACATCAGATGCACCGCCGCCACTTCCTGCACGGCCACCGTCTCCTGTACTTGGCGTTCCAAACCCTCCTAATGCTCCTCCGTTATATCCTGCAACATCTTCAGTTCCTGTTCCTCCAACATAAATATTTAGTACTTCGCCTGGTGTTACTGTTAGCACACCAGTTGCAAACCCTCCTAATCCTCCAATAGACTCGTCATATTCTTCATCCGTTATTGCTTGTCCTTGTGCTCCATAAGCATCAATTTGAATGGTAGTAACACCTAACGGAACGGTATAAGTTTGTACATCCCCCGTGTAATCAAATGTAGTTGTTACTTGCGCATTTATAGCGGTTCCTAGAAATAGTAATGCAGCTGAAAAGATTGAATTTGTAAAATTTAGATTCATAGTTGAGTAGTTTTATTCTAATATACAAATTTATGCACCAACCTAAAAAGTATCCGCCAAAAAAAAGCCCTGACAACTATGTCAGGGCTTTAATATTCTTAAAGATTGTTTTAATTATCTTTTATCAAGTGCTACAAAATCTCTTTCGTTTTCACCTGTATAAACTTGTCTAGGTCTTCCAATTGGATCACCGTTATCTAACATTTCTTTCCATTGTGCAATCCAACCTGGTAACCTTCCTAAGGCAAACATTACTGTAAACATTTCTGTTGGAATTCCAATTGCTTTATAAATGATTCCTGAATAAAAGTCAACATTTGGATAAAGTCCTCTTGCTTTAAAGTACTCATCATTTAATGCTACTTCTTCTAATTTTTTAGCAATTTCTAATGTTGGATCATTAATTCCTAATTTTCCTAAAATATCATCACATGCTTTTTTAATGATTGTTGCACGCGGATCAAAGTTTTTATAAACTCTATGTCCGAATCCCATTAATCGGAAAGGATCTTGTTTGTCTTTTGCTTTAGCAATCCATTTATCTAAATCACCACCGTCTTCTTTAATCATTTCAAGCATTTCAATTACTGCTTGATTTGCTCC
>CAKZON010000064.1 GCA_937136425.1 uncultured Crocinitomix sp. | reverse complement strand
CCAGAGGTAAACCACATCACATTCACTCCTTTTTCAGTGATTGTTTTTTCTAATTTTTCTGCACTTAATAAAACCTCTTGCGGGCACATTACCAATGTACCTCCATTGAGTAACATTCCCCAAAATTCAAACGTAGTTGCATCAAAAGAAAACGCACCAGTTGAAAGTAAAGTTAAGTCTGAATTAAAGTCTAAAAAGTTGCTATTCTGAACTAAAGAAACAACATTTTGGTGTGAAACAACAACTCCTTTTGGTTTACCTGTAGAACCAGAAGTATACATGGTATAAATTGGTGCATTTGCATCCAAATCTACATGATAGCTCGCTTCATAGTTTTCAGCTATAAATTGAGTGTCCACTTCAAATACTGATCCCTCATAATAATCAACAATTTTTTCAGATGTCGTAATTAAAAAGTTTAAAGCTGAAGAAGACGCGATATGCTGTTTACGCGCAGTTGGATAATCACTAGCTATGGGAACATACATTGCTCCTGCTTTTAGCACACCTAAAATCGAAATAATTTGCCAATCACTTCGCTCTAACTCTATTCCTACAGCTGCACCTTTGCCTATTCCATGTTCTTTTTGCAAACAATCTGCTAATTGGCCTGAAACAGTATTCAAATCGGCATAAGTCCATTCTTTATCTTCAAAAACTAGCGCCACTTTATTAGGTGTAGCTTTAGATTGAGCAATAAACAAATCAACAACTGATTGATCCGAAGGATAATCTTGCGCCGTTTGATTTAAGGTTACGAGTTGACGCTCCACAGCAGAATCAGACAATAATTGAACCTCTCCCACTTTCTCTGATGGGTTTGCCAATAAATGACTGACCAAAGTTTTATAATCAACCATTAATTGGCTGATTAATTCTTTTTCGTAGACCGCACTATTAAAATTGATATAAATACTCAAATGATCTCCTGTCTCCTGAGCCGTAATATTCATATCGAACTTAGCAACAGAGGCTCCATTGTCAATAACTTGACCAACTTCATCAAGAACCTGAGTTTCACCTTCCATTACATTTTGTAATGTCAACATGATATCAAATAACGGATTTCTACTCGTGTCTCGCTTTAAGTCCAGCTCCTCCACCAAGCGATCAAACGGATAATGTTGATGTTCATATGCCGTTAAAGTAGTTTCTTTAATTCTGTTAAAACAAGATTTAAATCCTTCTTC
>CAKZON010000063.1 GCA_937136425.1 uncultured Crocinitomix sp. | reverse complement strand
AAAAAACGAAATTGTATTTATTGGGCAGGATATGGATGAAGCACTTATTCGATCAGAACTTAAGGCCTGCGAGACAGCACAAGAAGAAATAAAATCTATGAATTGGACCAATGGCTATAGTGATGAATGGCCAGTTTATAGAACACATGAAATTAATTAATAAAAAAATAAAAATGATTACAAAACAACAAGTATTAGACGCCCAAAAAGAATGGGGAGCTGGAGTAGTAAAAATTGGAGCACTGAAAGATAACAGATCCGAGTGCGAAGGATTTACAAATGAATTTCTTGACAAACTTTACTCTTTTGAAGCTGGTCCAGTTCTTTTTAAACCTACCAAATGTAAATTCGAGCAATTTAGACCAACCAAGGATGGTGCACTATCTTATTTTATTGCTGGTGAAAACCGCACATGTTTAGAAGATACTGGTTTCGCTATAAACCCGTGGACAAAAGTAAGGTTTGAAAATGCAGGAATTATTTTAGAAGAGAATCGAGCTATAGCAATGGGTAACTATTTTTTTACAGACCTTGATGGCAATGAAGCAAAAGTAGAATTCACATTTGGATATAAACTGATGAATGAGCAATTAAAAATTGATTTACACCACTCTTCATTCCCTTATAATCCATAATCGAGAAGGAATGCATAAACATCTCAATTTTATCTGCCCTACGGATAATTTAGAAACCGTTATTCAGCAAACTTTCCTCCAAGAGAATTATTTTTATACTTCTCTTGGAAATTCTATTACGCTAGATTCTGAAACCACAGAACAGATAAACGCAATTATTGAATTAAACAGTATTACAGATATTACAATTTTCTTATCTCTGGACAATCAAATTATTCAATCAGCTTTGCACAATCGTAAGCTCTCGAAAATCAAAGGAATGGGTAGTTTTTACGGAACAATAGACAGCCAGCTCCGGCAACTTAGTTTCAATCAGAAAATCAATGATATTGAACTTCATTTGATTACGAGTTATTTGAATAAAAAAACTAATGAATTATATCAACATTTAATAAAAGAATTTGGTAATAAAACAACCATAAATGCATTGATTTACAACCGTGAAAGCAAAGTTTTTGTAGAAGCGGAATCGAAGTTATTTCAGCTTGAAAGATGTTCTTTGAATTAATAACAAACACTTAAAGTATGATTAAGCAATTTAAGAACTCTGTATTACATTCCATTTATTTATTCTGTGGATTATGTTCTGTTGGTTTTAGTTTCTCTGACACTACAAATCTCAACAATGAAGCCGTTCGCGCAAATAAAAGTCTGGATTTTTTTGTGATTGGAGATTGGGGAAAAGGAGATAATAATCAAAGAAACGTGGCTAACGCTATGGCAATTGAAGCTACACAAAAACCAATTGATTTTATTGTAAGTGTTGGAGATAATTTTTACCCACATGGTGTAAGAAGTATTAATGATAAGCGCTGGAAAAATACGTTTGAAAACATGTACGCAGACACCAGTTTAAGACGAGATTGGTACACAGCGATTGGAAATCATGATTATGAAGGCAGCATTAGCGCTCAATTAAGGTATCATAAAAAAAATCCAAGATGGAAAACAACACAACGCTATTTTAGTTTGACGAAAGCAATTCCTCAATCTAAAGATTCTGTTTTATTTGTTTTTATCGATACCAACCCTTTTGACAAAGGGATGAATAAGCTCCACGGCGGACTTTGGAGACAGAACAAAAAAAAACAACTATTATGGCTTGAAAAAGTATTGGATAAATCAAGTGCAAAATGGAAAATTGTTATAGGACATCATCCTTTGTTTACAACTGGATTTCGAAGAGGAAAAACAACAGATATACAAGTTCCATTTCAACCAATTTTTGAGAAATACAAAGTAGACGTTTACTTTTCTGGTCACGATCATGATTTACAACATCAAAAACCTGATGGACACACTCATTATTTTGTAAGCGGCGCCGGATCAGAATTTAGAGGCGTAACAAGTGATTCCGATATGACAAAATTTGCCAAGGGCGATTATGGTTTTATGCGAGCAAAGCTAACATCTGACACTATAGAGGTTTTTGTCATAAACGCAAAAAACAATCAACTCTACAATGTGAAAATATCTAAAAAGTAAACATTGTTTATAAATCAATTTCAACGTAGAATGGCCGGGACAAAGCCCAGCCATTTTAGTAATAAAGAAGAAAATATCTTCTCTATAATCAATTGTTAAAACTATTTCGCTTCTTTCATTTTAAACTCTAATGAAAAATCATCATAAGCTGAAAGATACCAATTTGCAGTGGCAGTTTTCCAAACATGACCATCACTATACTCATCCACTTCTGGTTGAGAACCAACTTGCTCAGTTATAACATCTTTGTATTTATCATAGTCAATTGCCTTAGAAGCATCTTCTTCGTCCGTTTCAGGATCCCAACGCACATCATCAATTACTAGAATTTGCATTCTAACTTCACCTAATTGAGACTTGTCATTGTATTTAGTCGAATAAAATCTTGATCCTTTAAAATCACCATCTTCCCAACTAGAATTATAATTACCTGTTTCGTTTTCTCCTACCAAATAAGGTTCAACACTACTGTCGTAATTTGAAACATCTGCAATTGGTGATAATGGTTTCATTCCTTTTTCTACATCTGCGATCAATCCAACAATTTGATCTTTAACAACATCTCCAGATGCATTTGTTTGTGTTTCAGTTGAACTATCTGTTGAATCATCTGCTGCTTCGTTTGCTTCAGACCCACATGCTCCTAAAAGCAATCCTCCAACTAAGATTAACACTATTTTTTTCATAAGTACTCGGTTTTATTTTATTTATTACGAGCCAAATGTATTGGTTTAGTATGTTCTTTTTTTGCAAGACTCTTTATCGCAGGAAATGAATTCGTTAACGCGAGCTTTCAGCTAGTTAACGCCCATGTTATTAATGACCGAAAGTATCTTTTCCTTCCTTCTTGAACTAATTGGCACTAGATCAGAATTGATTAACTCAACAGATCCCCCTTCTTTTTTCACAACACCTTTCACAAAATTCATATTCACCAAATGAGATTTATGAACTCTGCAAAAATTATAATTAGTTAATAATTCGTCAAATTGTTTAATGGGTTTAGAAATTAATAGTTTTTCTCCATTTTTAAGATAAAAACAAGTGTAATTATTATCACTTTCACATCTAAGAATGTCTTGAATTTGGATGATAAACGTTTTTTCTAATGTTTGCAATACAATCTTCTTATTTTGACTATTTTTATTGGAAAGATTGTTTAAAAGCACATCCAGTTTAACTCCTATTTCATCTGTTTCAATTTGCCTTTCAACTTTTTGAACAGCAGCTGTTAACTCCTCAAAATCAACCGGTTTAAGAATATAATCTACCGCACTAAATTTAAAAGCTTCTATTGCAAATTGTTCAAATCCAGAAATGAATACAACTCTACTTTTCACATCTCCAATTAGGCGGAGCATATCAAAGCTAGTTTCTTTCCCTAACATCACATCCAACAAGATTAAATCTGGGGAGGCATTTATGATCAACTCGGCTCCATCATCTACATTACCTGCCTCACCAATAATATTTAACGGAATATTATGAGTGGTAATGATATTTTTAAGGGTGGTTCTTACATTCGCTTCGTCATCTATAATTACTGCAGATATCATATAAAAACTAATTAGAAAGTGGTAAAGTTAAAATAACTTTTGTTCCTTCTCCACAATCCTGAGACGTGAAATTATTGGTTATAGTAAAATCTAACTTCTGTTTATAAAACGCTGCTAAATTATTAAGTCTCTCCTTAACAATTTGGCTTGACAAAGATTGATGATTCTCTTTTGGGGCCGACCCCTCACTAATTCCTAAACCATTATCTGCAATTGAAATTTGCAATTTATTTTCATTGGTAGATGCAAAGCTAACTTGGAGCATTCCTCTATACGCCAAATTTTGAACTCCATGCTCTATCGCATTCTCAATAAAAGGTTGTGCTAACATTGGTGGAAGGTAAACTTCCTCCGGATCTAAAGCATCATCAATTGTTAGTTCAAAATCAAAGTTTTCGTAGCGTTTTTGCTGTACAAACAAGTAGTTTTTCAATGTCATAATTTCATTTTCTAATGAAATGGTATCTTTTCTTGAATTCTCTAATACTAACCGCGTTAGTTGAGCGATTTTTGTTAAATATACACTTGCCTCTTTTGCCTTATTTTCATAAATATATCCTTGCGCAGACATCAACGCATTAGAAATAAAGTGCGGATTCATTTGAGTTTTAAGCAGTTTCTGCTCTAACTTTAACATCTTATTGTTTTGCATGATTTTTCTACGTTTATAAATGAGGAATACCACTCCTAACAAAATAATTGATAGCAACACTACTCCACCAATGACGTAATTTCTTAATGCCAAATCTGCTTTTGCAATATTATTCTCTTTCTCCTTTAAAGCCAAGTCAAAATTTAATCGTTCATTTTCTCGGTCTTTCTTTTCTGTATCATATTTAACTTGTAAATCATTTATTTGCTCAAATTTCTCTGCATTTAGCAACTCCTCATACTTGTTGCTATATTTTTTTTGAAATTCAAATGCTACATGATAATTTTCTAATTTTTCATTGATAAAAGCCAGCATTTCATAATCATCTGCAACTGCAGGGTCTTGCAGTTTTTCGTGCGACTCTAACGAAATCTCAAAGGCTTTCAAAGCTGCTCTATAGTCCTTTTTCTTAATCAATGCTTTCCCTAGTCTTTGAGCAACATGAGCAATTCGTCTGGTATCGCCTTCAAGCATTAGCGTATCCAAAAGACTTTGATAATATGAGATTCCTTTTTCAAATTCACCCTGGTTTATTGCTATTTCTGCCAAAACTTCTTTAGGATCATTTACTTTTGGATTTTCGTTATTAGAAACATAGAATTGATCAGCCTTATTCGCAAAATAGTAAGCACTATCTATTTCATCAATACGCAAAAAAACTTTGGCTAATTTAACCTCAAATTCGGCAATTAGTTTATCGCTTTGCCATGTTGGAGCCAAGGCTAAACCCTTTTCATAGTTCTCTTTTGCATTTGGTATATCTTCTAATCTAAAATGCAAATCGGCAATTGTCATATACAAATTCGGATTTCCGTCATACTCACTACTACGTCGATAGGCATCATTGGCCAACATATAGTTTTCCAATGCTTTGTTATAAGAGCCGGTATACTCCTCTATTTGCCCCAGATTCCTGTATGCCCCAGATAAACTTTTGTCATTATTGATAGATTTTGCAATTAAAATGACATCATTCATTATAGCAACACTAGCCTCTTTTTCTCCATGCTGAAAATATGTGAGTGCTTTTGTTGTCATTGGAACCAGCATCATTTCACCATCTGTGCTTGCTAATTTGATTGCTTTATCACAAATTTCAATTGCTTTGTCTTTATTTTGAGAAATGTTTGAGCGGGCTTCTTGATCCAAGGCTCTCACTTCAAGCGAATCATGTTTACTTAATTGAGAGAAACTATTAATTGCTATATAACTAATTAATAATAGCAGAAAACTTTTTTTGAAGATCATCTTATAGGTTATAAATTATTGATTAAGAACTTCTACATAAAAGTTATCTCAATATTGTAAATTTATAAAAAGTTCGATATTTGTCTATCGTCAATAAATCTTTATACAAAAATAGATGGTGGACAATTGGTTTAATTTAGCCTGAGTGCTATTAAACCATACGAAAAAATTAAAAGCAAAAAGAATTGTGTAGCTCAATTGGAAGAGCACTGTGACTCATAATCTGAGGGTGTAGGTTCGATTCCTACCATAATTCTTCTAAACTGGTAGCTCAACTGGAAGAGCACTGACTCAGCTTGACAAGGGTTGTGGGTTCGAATCCCACCCAGTTTAGTTTTGATTCTCCTTTCATATACAATAGAGAAATTTATAGAGTAACAGCCAATAACCTTAACTCTTGATCTTCCATTAATGAACCTCTATTTATAATAAAACCTTCATTTGTTGGAATAGCAAGATAAACAAAGAAACAGTCCACAGGGAGCATAACTTCTTTTATAAGTTCGAAATTTTCATCTAACTGCATACATGAAACTCTTCTGTTTTGATAAGTGGTAAAATATCCGTCATTTGTTTTTAAGGCTTGTGGATGCTGGTAAAACCTGTAATAGCAATTAAGATTTTCATTATAAACCAAACGCGAATAATTTCCATTTGCAGCTTGATGATTTTCGAGGATCGTCTTAATTTCACTTTTGCTTTTATCAATAGTACTTATCGATTCAACATCATTAATTTGATATTTACTTCTAACCGTTTTTACTTCTGTAGACTTGGTTTCTCTGTTATAGATCCATACTTCAGGCAAAGCAATTGGGTTATATATAACTAAATCATTTGTATGCACTTCCTGAATATCATGTAAAAAACCATAATAGTTTGTGCGATATCTCTCTGGATAATTTATTCCAGTAATATCAACTATTCCTGATTTAACATTGAAAACACCAGTCATTGGTACATTTGAATTCGATACATCTCTTGCTAATCTATACTCAAATGCCTCAACAGACTTTTTGGTGTCGGAAACAATTTTCGTATCAAGTCCAAAATTAATTTTTGTTCCATCCGATAATCTAAAATCTTTTGGACTGAAATGTACACTTTCTGTATAAGACAGGATTGTTAATGCAATTGAGTCATCAGGCGTAAAAACAAACAATCCTCCATCACGCTGTTGTTGAACATATGACTGATTTACAACTGGAAAGCCAACCTCTAATGTGTCTTTTTTCACGCATACTGTATCCACTAAATATGATCGATAGATTTGCCCTTCTTCTTTATTCAAAAAAACAGTTACCAATGTATCTCCAGTTGTATATATTGTCTTGAAAAGAGCGTCATTATAATTTTCAACTGAAATATCTATAGACTCCGTTTCCAAATCATCATTTGTTTCATCATTTTGATGTTGAACACAACTAAACAAAACAAAACTTACGCTAAAAAGTAAAAACCTATTCATTTAGCTCTTTCATTATTTTGTTAATATTCTCAAATTCGGATTCGCTTACAATGTTTTGATAGATTAAATCTTCATTATCAAAAACATAAATTTCACTATCACTCATTTTAAACCCGTGGCGTTCTAACTCCAACTGCTCAAGCCCAACATACTTAATATCTTTATTCAACACCTCTTTTATTTGCGGATCATTTCCAATAACAGTCACCTCATGTTTTCCTCCTTCAAAATCATTGATATAATGGACTATGTCTTCTGAGCAAGCGAAGCAAGATTTACCAGACACAAGAAACACGGCATTAAAAGTTGAACTAGATTCACTGAGGACGTGATCATCAATAAGGGAAAAACTAACAGGATCAATTTCTAACGAAACTGTTTGATCTTTACAAGACAAAAAGAAACTACCCATTAAAACTAGAAGTAATCCAATACTATTTTTCATAAAATTCTATTAAATACTATATCACAGTGAACAGATAAATTCATGCTTTATCATAATGGAGTTACCACTGTTATTATCCCCACTAATAAAGTTAAAGCATTGTAAATTGAGAAAATGTTTCGGTTCCCTTGACATACGTCATGGAAACCGAAACTATGCATTATGAGTTAGCTCTGCACGGCGCCTGCCCTACCGGTTGTCTACACTGTGGGTTCCCATTTGGGTAAACATACGCACAAGTAGTACCTGGTATACCTTGCCATGTTATACATGGAGCTACAAACCAACTTTTAGCTTGCACAAGATCTACACCTTCAACTTCATCACTAGACCAATTTTCATCAGCCGCAGTAATAACTGTTTTTTCAGAAGTAGTCACTTCATCTTCAACGAAAGATTGAAATCCAGCAAAAGCAAATGCTAATCCTAGCATCATTAATCCTAATTTTTTCATTATTAATGTAATTTAATTAAAGCCTACTCTATTAATTGTTAGCACGTAACCATTTTCGGCTTTACTAGCAACGCACTATTTGGGATATGCATAAACCAATTACTTTAGCAAAACCAACAATTAACACTGTTAACCTGCTGATTGAAATTTACTGACTTATCTTTCCTCTTCAAAGAGGGGCTTCATAAATGGTATCAAAAAATTCATAAGTGGATAATATATCTTTCATCTGTCGATATCATTAATTATTATTTCCAAAAAACTATTTTTATAATCATTAATAACAACTATCACGAAAATGGAAGAAAAACCAAGACTTGCTAGATTAACCGCGATTATAACGCAGCTACAATCTAAAAGATTAATCACTGCAAGTTATCTTGCTGAAAAACATAATGTGAGCATACGGACTATTTATCGTGATATCCGCACTTTAGAAAAGTCTGGAATACCAATTGTAACGGAAGAGGGCAAGGGTTATTCAATAATGGAAGGTTACCACCTCCCCCCTGTTTTATTTACTGAAGATGAAGCTAATGCGCTTATAACAATGGAACAATTGGCGCTCAATAGTAAAGATCAATCTCTTACAGAAAATGTATATAGTGCTGTTGAAAAAATAAAATCTATTTTAAAGTACACACAAAAAGGAAATGCTGATCTACTTTCTGACAGGGTTTATTTTGGAGGGAACCAACACCAAGAAAAATCTAGTAACAACCTAATGACAGTGCAATCTGCCATTGTTAAACACCGTGTACTTAATGTAGAATATGTTTCTTCAAAAAATGAACGAACCAGCAGAGTAATTGAACCATTTGCGATTTATAGTATTAATGGAAACTTTCTGCTCATAGCCTTTTGTAGACTG
>CAKZON010000062.1 GCA_937136425.1 uncultured Crocinitomix sp. | reverse complement strand
GGCGCAACCTTGGTCATTGCGTTATCCAATGGTTGATGGACAAGGTAACTTTGGATCGGTTGATGGAGATAGTCCAGCAGCAATGCGTTATACGGAGTCACGTTTACAAAAAATTGCAGAAGAATTATTGGCTGACCTTGACAAAGAAACAGTTGATTTTTCATTAAACTTTGATGACTCTTTGACAGAGCCGACTGTTTTGCCTACCAAAATACCTAACCTTTTATGTAATGGAGCAAGTGGTATTGCGGTTGGTATGGCTACAAATATGCCTCCTCATAACTTAACGGAGTGTGTTGACGGTATTACTGCTTATATAGATAATAGAGATATTGATATTGACGGTTTAATGGAGTTTATTAAAGCTCCAGATTTTCCAACAGGAGGTATCATTTATGGATACGAAGGTGTTAAAGATGCTTTCCGCACTGGTCGTGGTCGTGTAATTATGCGTGCTAAAGCTGTTATTGAGGAGATTAGAGAAGGAAAAGAAGCTATTATTGTCACAGAAATTCCTTACCAAGTGAATAAAGCTGACATGATTAAGAAGACAGCTGACTTGGTAAATGATCAAAAAATTACTGGAGTGTCAGATTTGCGTGATGAATCTGATAGGAATGGTATGCGAATTGTTTACGAATTAAAACGTGATGCAATTCCTAATGTAGTATTAAATAAGTTATTTAAGTATACTGCACTACAGAGCTCATTCCCAGTAAACAACATTGCGCTAGTCAAAGGTCGTCCTGAAGTATTAAACCTTAAGGATATGATCGTTCATTTTGTGGATCACAGACATGAGGTTGTTGTTCGTCGTACGCAATTTGAATTAAGAAAAGCGGAAGAAAGAGCACATATCTTAGAAGGGTTAATTATAGCATCTGATAATATTGATGAAGTTATTAAATTGATTCGTGGTTCTAAAAGCCCAGAGGAAGCTAGAGAGAAGTTAATTGCTCGTTTTGATTTGAGTGACATTCAGGCCAGAGCAATTGTAGAAATGCGATTGAGACAATTAACTGGACTTGAGCAAGACAAATTAAGAACTGAATATGATGCTTTAATGATTACCATTGCTGACTTGAAAGATATTTTAGCAAACGAAGATCGTAGAATGCAAATCATTAAAGATGAGTTGCAATATGTAAGAGATAAATATGGTGATGAACGCCGTTCAATCATTGAATACTCTGCTAACGAAATGCGTATTGAGGACTTAATACCAGACAATGAGGTTGTTATTACTATTTCTCATGCTGGTTACATTAAGCGTACGTCATTAGATGAGTATCGTGTACAAAGTAGAGGTGGAGTTGGAGCAAAAGGATCTGCAACAAGAGACAAGGATTTCTTAGAGCATTTATTTGTGGCAACAAATCACAATTGGCTATTGATCTTTACAGAAAAAGGTAAATGTTTCTGGATGCGAATTTTTGAAGTTCCAGAAGGAAGCAAAGGAGCCAAAGGTAGAGCATTACAAAACTTAATCAATATCGAACAAGATGATTCGATTAAGGCATTTATTAATGTAAAAGATATTAAAGACCCTGAGTACATTGAAGATAAATATATCGTAATGTGTACTAAGAAAGGTGTTATTAAGAAAACAAAACTTGAGGCTTATTCAAGACCACGTACTAATGGTATTAATGCCATTGGAATTCGTGAAGGAGATGAGCTTTTAGAGGCAAAGTTGACAAATGGCACCAACGAAATCATGATGGCATTGAAGTCTGGTAAATCAATCCGATTTAATGAAGAGAAAGTTCGTTTTATGGGGCGTACTGCATCAGGTGTTCGTGGAATCACTTTAGCGAATGATAAAGACGAAGTTGTTGGAATGATTGCTGTTGAGAATGATGAGGCAAATGTATTAGTAGTATCTAGTAATGGATATGGTAAACGTTCTTCTGTTTCTGACTATAGAATTACCAACCGTGGCGGAAAAGGTGTTAAAACCATTAACGTTACAGACAAAACTGGTTCTTTAATTTCAATGAAGAACGTTACTGATGATGATGATTTAATGATCATTACTCGAAAAGGAATTACAATTAGAATGCACGTAGATGCGCTAAGAGTAATGGGGCGTGCTACACAAGGGGTTAAGTTGATTAGTTTACGAGGCGGTGATGAAATTGCTGCAGTTGCTAAAGTTTACCGAGACAGAGATGAGGAAGATGAAGTAGAGTTAGATGAAGAAGGAAATCCAATTGTTGTTGAAAATGCTGAAGGTACTGATGTAACAAATGAAGCCGAGGGAACTGACGAAGCAGGAGCTTCTGAGGAAGAATAGATAATTAATTACAATTTTATAAAGGCTGATTCTATTCAAATAGAGTCAGCCTTTTTTTATTGCTTTATAATTTTGCAAATTGTTGATTCTCCAGCCAGGTTTGTAAAACGGATAAAATAGGTTCCTTTTTCCAGATGCCTTATGTCTAATTTTGAATCACCGTTAATCTGGTTATAAAAAACTACTCCACCTGTCATACTATAAATACTTAATGTTCCAATAAGGTTTTTTGGCAACATAAGGATACCTGTTGTGGGGTTTGGATAGATAACTAATTCATCCGCATCAATATTTTCAATGTCAAGCTCAGGTAATGAACAAAAAAAGGTGGCAAACTGGTCATTATAGTGCCAATTGATATATTGAATCAAAGTTGTGGCTAAGCTATCTGCTAATTCAAGCCTCAAATCTACATCCCACCTCACTTCTGAATTAAACTCTAACTGAATAGCATCAACAAAACCTCCATATTTTGATCCATGCTGAATAGTGTTGTATCCGCCAGAGAAATAATGCTCATCTCCAAGAGGAGCTGGAATTGCATTACTTGGAACAGAAGGGAAACCTTGCGCATGCAATAAAGTTCCCAAGCTTTGGCTACCGCGCAACAATTCGCTGCACGATAATTCTCCAATATTGTCATTTACTAACTGCTTGATACTTGTCTCGTTTATCAGATCAGCTGTATTCAACTCTTCGTCTGTTAATTGTAATTCAGCCTTTGTAAACAAATACCCCACTTCAATTCGTTCAATATCATGTCCATGTCCATGCATATCAATAAACAATGCTCTTCCATAACCTTCAACTGCAACTGTTTTGGCAGAATCTATAAAGTCCTGATATGCTTGCCAAGAGTTTTCTACGTCAGGATTTCCATCTGCCGCAGTTTCAATTGCTCGATTCGCATCAAACTTTTTTCTGTGCAGCAAATTTATGATCACATGCGGATAACAGCCCGTTTTATCATAAATAGCCTCTCTTAAACCAAATGATAGTTCTTGAGTGTAACTGTCTCGAACGTATACACATCCCTCACAATCACGATCCGGAATTGAGTCAGGCTCTAAATATCCGCCATGTGGAACTGAAATTATTATAGGTAAGTTACCGGGTAAATATTCCACAAATGAATTCTCATCTAAATAACTTTCTCCTGGTTCAAAACCCTGCCCTCTAGATATTAAGGAAACAAAGACGAATGAAACAGCAAATACTAAAAACTTCATTTGATCAAATTACAAATTAACTCCGTTTAATCAAAATTGATTACGAAAAGTGCAAAATAAGGCAACTTTTACTCAATACCTTATCTGATCTTTGAAAATCTCAATGTCTTTAAGTATTTTTGCACTATGGCACAAATATTGGATTGTGTCGTGTGGAATCAAAACTGATTCTGCATCTATTAAAAAATGATAAACAAAAATAAAATGAAACAAATCGTATTAACACTGACTCTTGCTTTTGTTGCTTCTGTTGGATTTAGCCAAAAAAACCACATTACAAATGCTGCATTAGCATATAAAGAGTATGAAGCTAATCTTGGAGCAAAAGACGCTGAGAATGCTGTAAAAAACATTCTTGAAGCTAAAGCTTATATTGATAAAGCGGTTAACGTTGAGCCAAAATCAAACGACGAAGCTAAACGTCAAATGTACATTGGTAAAATTAACATTGGAGTAGGTATGGCTTACGGAATGGATTCTACCGCTTTTCCTGGTTTGGATGTGCAGAAAGTAGTTGAAGAAGGATTCGCAGCTTTAAAGAAATCAAAAGAAGTTGATACTAAAGAGCGATATGTTGACGAAGTAAATGATTATGCTAACATGTGGAGATCATTATTAGCGAACCAAGGTATTACTGCTTATGGTGAGCAAAAGTATGATATTGCAATGGCTGGATTGTTAGGAGCAGCAGAATATGGTGACATTTTAGATGTTGAAGATTCAATGTATTACTTTTTTGGTGGACAAGCTGCCTTAATGGAAAAAGAGTACGAAGTTGCTGAAAAGTCATTTAAAAAATGTATTGAGCTTGATTACAACGCTGGTGAAAGTGTAACTTTTTTAGCTGATGCTATGAAAAATCAAGGTAAAAAGGATGAGCTTGAAAAAGAATTAACTGCTGCAGTAGCTAAGTATCCTGAAAATTTAGATGTTTTGATTCAAAGCATTAACTTTTACATTGATGAAGACAACAATGCTGAGGCGGAAAAATTATTGACTGCTGCTGTTAAATTGGCTCCAGACAACACTGCTTTAGTGTATAATTCAGGAATCATTTATGAGAGTATGGGACGTATGGAGGATGCAGAATCAGCATACAATAAAACTTTAGCTCTTGAACCAGGTCACACAAATGCTAAGTATTCTTTAGGTGTATTCTACTTCAATAAAGGAGCTGATGCAAACAACGAAGCTAATACGTATGATTTTAATGATCCGCAATACAACGCTAAATATGATGCTAAAATAAAGGAATCAAAAGATCACTTTAAAAAGTCTGTTGGCTATTTAGAAAACGCATCTAAAGAAGAGCCTAAGGATATTCAAATCTTAGAAGCTCTAAAATCAGCTTACGGTAAAGCTGGTATGGTAGATGAGTTTAAGGCTACAAAAGCTAAAATCACAGAATTAAAAGGATAATAAACAGGGCAGTTGAGTCCATTTATTAACGATATTAGTCCTAATTGAAGTTCAAACTTCAATTAGGACTTTTTTATTTTTGAATTATGATAGATATTATTCTTGCAAACGCTCCTTCTGTTAGTGACAAAGATCGTAAACAACTGCATGAATTTTTACGTGTAGCATATGCATTAACTGAAACAGAGGTTTGGGGTGAAAATTATGTAAGAATTACATTTGAAGAATATAATGAACTAATTGAAGAAGGTGAGATTTTAATCGCCTATATTGACAGCGAGGTTGTTGGTGGTGTTCATTATTACGAAAGAAAAAAAGGCACATATAGTTTTAGTTTATTATGTGCAGATTTTAATAAAAGCGGTTTAGGAATTGGAAGAGCACTGGTTAATCGGGTAGAGCAGGATGCAAAAGCAAATGGTGCAACAGAAATTCAGCTTGAAATTTTACGTCCAAAAGGAATTGAAGTTCCGTTTAAAAAACAAATAAGTGATTGGTATCAACGAATGGGGTACGTTTATACTCATTCTCAAAATTTTGCAGAAATAAAACCTGTAAAAGCTAAAAATCTTATTCGTCCTAGTGATTTTGATTATTATTTGAAATTGCTGTAAAGTTAAGTAAAGGAATGTCAATGGCTATAAAAGCGTCTAACCAAAATTCTGGAATGTCTGCTACTATCTTAAGTTCCTTTTTGCTTACGGGGTGTGTAAACGTGATATCTGCAGCATGCAAAAACATGTTTTTGAATCCTAGTTTTTCTGCAAACATTTTATTGTGATGTCGATTTCCATATTTATGATCGCCAACTATAGGGTGACTAATCTTGTTCATATGCTTTCGTAGTTGATGCATTCGTCCTGTGTGCGGAAGTAATTCAACCCAAGTGTATCTACTTTTCGGATATGGTTTCACAGGAATATCGACCTCTGTAAACAATAGTGAATTATAGGTCGTTTTAGCCTCTTTATAAATGCCCGTTTCTGGATTCTTAACTGGAGTATCAACTACACCAGATTCATTTGAGAATCCTCGGACAAGAGCAAAATACCTTTTTTTGATACTATTTGTTTCGAATTGCTTTTGTAATGCAGCTGCTATTGCTGATGATTTGGCCAATATAATAACGCCTGAGGTTTTATAATCAAGCCGGTGAACAGGATAGAGTTTTGTGTCGATTGAAGTTTTTAAACGAGCGATTAAGGATGGATCTTTAATATTTCGAGCATAATAGGAGGCATGCACCAATATATTGTTGGGTTTATTTACCACTATTAAATGGTCGTCTTCAAATAAAACTTCAATCTGCATCCGCTGCAAAGGTAGCTCAATTTTATTCAAAAAAAGTTGATATATTTAAGGAAACTAAAACTTAATTATTATGAAAAAGTTATTCGCAGTTGTTGCATTATTAACTGCAACATTATTATCTCATGCCCAAACTGGGGGGATTAATATTAAAAACAATACGGGTGTTGATTTACATGTTGGTGTTCAATTTACATCTTCGCCTTGCGTACCTAGCGCATCTGATGATGTGGATTTTGATCTTTTAATTGGTGATGATCAAACGGTGAATTTTGCAGTGCCATTAGGCTTGTTTAGAGTGGGAGTTATTTATGGTGCAACAGAATATGTGATTTACAGCCCTTGTTTACCTGGTTGTGGATCATCTATGCCAGCAGCACCTTTTACCATTGCATGGGATTATAGTCCGGACTGTATGTGGTTTAAACTCATTTTAACATAAAACAAATCAAAATGTTTAAAAGGTTCAACTATTGTGTTGAACCTTTTTTTTGTCGCTTAATGTCATATACGCATCCGAAATTAATTTTAATCTTTGTCCAAAGATTTTAGATGTCTACTGTATTACTGTCTTCGCCTCTTCAAAGCTTTACTGAATTTCGATTTAGAAATGCCTTGCACAAATATTTTGGAGGAATTGACACCTATTATGCACCTTACATCCGATTAAACGGTAAAATGATCATAAAACCGAATTATGAGCGGGATCTACTGCCAAAAAACAACAAGGTTAATGAACTAATTCCGCAAGTAATGACAAATGATGCGGATGAATTTTTGTTTGTTGTAAAATATGTACAGAGCCTTGGATACAATGAACTTAACTGGAATTTAGGATGTCCATATCCAATGGTGACTAAAAGGTGTATGGGGTCAGGTTTAATTAATGATCCAGAACGAATCAATCATGTTTTAGAAAGAGTTCACAATGAAACGGATATTCTTGTTTCAATGAAAATGCGATTGGGTTATGAACATCCAAGAGAAATTTTAGATGTTTTACCTGTCTTAGATAAATATCCAATTAAGAATGTTGCGATTCATGCTAGAATAGGAAAACAGCTTTATAAAGGCGGAGTTGATTTGGAATCGTTTAAGCAATGTTTGGATGCCCAACACAAAATTTATTATAACGGCGACATTACAACTGTAGAAGGATTTAAAGCAATGCAAGAGCAGTTTCCACAAATTGATCATTGGATGATTGGACGCGGTTTAATTGCAGATCCTTTTTTACCCGCTATGATTAAAGCTAATACCACCACTTATCCTCAAGATAGGGAAGAGCGTTTTCAAAAATTCATAGATACTTTATTTCAAGGTTATGCTAGTGCTTTGTCAGGTCGCAGTCATGTATTAACTAAAATGACATCTTTTTGGGAATATTTTGCTCAAACTTTTCCAAATCCTCATAAAACCTTTAAAAAAATTAAAAAAGCGAAAACAATTGAGGCTTATGACGCTGCTGTGGCTGATATTATGACGAGAGGATTCGACTTTGATGAATAGTACCTTTTTGCATTAATAATAGATGAAGAATAAGTAGATAGAATAGACTTAGTTATATTCTCAGCCTTACTTTTTTGTCTTAACACAAAAAAGTAAGCAAAAAAGGTCAAGACCCGATAATTTTTTCGAATTTATTCTTCCTCAATCACTAAAACGCTAAAAGTTTTTCAATCCGCTTTTTAACGCTTTAATAATTGAATAAGCTAGAAATTGATTCGAACTTCAGAAAAGATTCGAATTGAAAAGTTAGCGTTTCTTCACGTTCTATTGCGGAGATAAATTTACGAAAGCATTTATATGGTCAACACTTTAGATTGACGTTTTAGGTATGCAAAAAAAGTATTTTAATACTAAACTCTATTTTAACTCACAAAAAAGGAGATCCAATTACGAACCTCCTTGACATTAATTTAAAAACCTATTTTGCTACTAAAACATTATTCAATAACAAAACGTTGATAAGCAATACTGTTGTTATTAGTGATTTTAGCTATGTAAACTCCTCTAGCAACTTGAGGCAAGCTAATTATGTTTGTAGTTCCTGATAATTGAGCCGAGTAAACTACTTGGCCTAATTCATTTACAATATCCACTTGAGCAGCATTTGATAAATCAGCTAATGCAATGGTAAATGTACCGCTATTTGGATTTGGGTAAATGCTAAATTCATTTGCTTCATTTTCATCAATACCGTCTGTAGCAGTTTCGCAAGTCCAATCAATTTCAAACCCTTCAAGATTAAAAGCAAAATCAGATTGGAATGCAACAGTAATAGATGGACCTGTAGAGGTAATTGTAGCTGGTGGAGGAGAAGTGTTACAATAAGTTCCAATGATAGGATCACTTGTGCTTGCTCCGTCGTATACAATGAATTTATCTAAAAAGCAATCAACACTTCCTTCAACATCAAAGTCAACAAAAGTTAACTCAACTGAACTTGCACCTGTTGGTGAAATTGTCAATTCGCCATCCTCGTCTCCCGCATAATCTCCGTCGCTTCCGCCACTATCAAAGAAAGTACCTTCACAAGCTGTTTGTACTTCTCCTGATCCGTCAATAGGAACTATGATTTCATCACCAGGACCTCCGCCGTCTCCAACTGTTACACAATCAGAAGTATCAATACATCCACCTTCAGACTCTACAATAACCGCATATTCGCCATCCTCTGTAGGCATATAAAACGGGTCAGTAGCTCCATCAATTACTTCAAATGGATCACAAGTTATCCATTGGTAGCTTTCCATTCCGAAAGCGGTGCTGAACAATCCAAAACCACCTTCTGACACTACTTCATTCTCTATTACTTCATCAGACATGATAACTGTAGTTTCTACAATACTATCGCATCCTCCAACAGATTCAAAAACATCTGTATAAGTTCCTTCTTCTGTGTATTCAGAATCACCAACAACAACGGATTGCCCAGGGCAAATTGTTGCTTCATATTCGTATGGTTCGTCCGTTACAACATTTAAATAAGTTGTTACGACACTATCACAACCATCAACAGAAACTAATACATCACTATAAGTTCCAGATTCAGTATAAGTACTTTCTCCAACAACAATTTCTTCTCCGTCACAAATGCTAGGAGATTGAGATGAGTAAACTGTAGGGCAGTCCTCATCATCTTCATCTATATAAAAATATCCTGCTCCAGCATCTTCTTGATAGTCTCCGCCGCCAGCAGCATAATCTTGCTGATAAGCACCAACTAATGCAGTGTTCCCAGATGCAGCTACAGCTATTCCTAGCTGATCTTCAACGGCTCTATCTGTGTTGTCCACTTTATCAATTTGTTCCCATGTACCATCTATTAGTTTGAAGATATATGCTGAACCTGCGTTTTCCAAGTCAAACTCCGTATCTTCATCATGATTATCTTGGTG
Organism: uncultured Crocinitomix sp.; assembly: GCA_937136425.1. Classification (GTDB taxonomy): domain Bacteria; phylum Bacteroidota; class Bacteroidia; order Flavobacteriales_D; family Crocinitomicaceae; genus Crocinitomix. The sequence goes on along the minus strand of CAKZON010000062.1, from coordinate 42,392 downwards.
TGCTCCAGAAACCATTAAATCTCCATCAATTGAAACGCTAATTCCAAAATGATCCCCGGCGCTTCTGTCTCCACCAACTAGCATTTGAGTAAGCGTCCAAGTTTCATCACCTGTGCGGTCAAAAATCGCAGCGCCTCCAGCATTCATCAATGCATCCTCACCCCATTCCTCTGAATAATCCCAAGTTTGTGCTCCAAGAACTACTGTTGTTCCACTTATAGATACAATTCCTGCTCTGTCGAGCGTGCTAATTCCTGGGTAAGTTAAATGATCAACTTCATCCCATGTATCTCCAGAGCGTTCAAAAACATACCCTTTAGAAGCAAATGGCGAACCAACTATAACATAATCATCTTGAACTGCAACAGATTCTCCAAAGCGCCAATTCCAATCCTCTTCTTCATATTCGGCACCCGGATTGCCCCAACGGTCAGAAGCTGCAAGTTTTTGAAGTTCTATCCATTCACCTTCATCATTTTGTTCAAAAATATAAGCTGCTCCAGCATGTAATGAATAATCACCACCAGCAGCATTAGTATTATTGTAATGCGCGCCAATAACAATTAAGTCTCCATCTATCGCAACTGAAAAACCAAATTCATCTCCCTCTGCACGATCAGAGGCAACAATTTTTTGCACTTCTTCCCAAGTTCCATCATCTCCTCGTTCAAAAATGTAAGCAGAACCTGCTTTTGATAGATTGTTTTCATCATTTTCATCTTCATCTTCTCCATAGGCACCAATTACTGCAAGGTTGCCATTGATGGCGCATGAAGCTCCAAAACGATCATAATCGTCTTGATCAGAATTGAATATTTTTTGAGCAAATACCCAAGTACCATCCCCGTCACGTTCGTATATATGTGCTGAACCCATATTAGGGTTAACTGCCCCAAAATCGTCTCCATAGGCTCCAATAATAGCATAATTACCATCCATGTCTAGTGCCCATCCCATACGATCTTCTGATTCACGATCAAGTGCTGTTACTTTTTGTATTTCAGAGAAGCCTTGAGAAAAGCCGCTCAAAGAGAGAAACGTTAAACCAATAACGCCGAATAATTGTTTTTTCATTAGATTTTGTATTAAGAGAATTTCTAAAATAAAAAAGGAGGCTGAAACGTTTTTCATACCTCCTTTTTTCGCAACCAACTTTAACTATATATGAAAATTATAATTCTATTTTAGTGTTTGGTTGAAAGGGGGCGAACCGGAGTTCTAACCCCCTTTACCGCAACCAACTTTTTAATATGAAAATCTTCTACTAATCTTCGGTATGATTACATACAAGTGGCTGTTTTCCCCCTAAAAAAAAGTTGTTTTTTTTTATTTTTTTTGAAAAGTCCTGATTCTATTGGGATTGTGGATGAAACTTTTTTTATTATTATTTTGAAACAGCAGGAGTAAAGGACTTAGAATCGAATTAAATAACACCTGTTTTTATCATTTAAAGAATAAAATTCAGTTCCTTTTTCTGATAATTAACCTAAAAACTTCAAGGAAATTTAAATTAATGTGCCTGTTAAAACGAAATTCGATATGAAAAAGAAGGAAGAATTGGAATAGAATGCAATTCATTAAAGGCAATATTTCGTGTATTTAACAAATTATAAATTCCAAATTTAAGCTCATGGTGCATTTTTTTTCCTTTAAAACTATATTGCACGTTTAAATCTATTCTATTATAAGCTTTTGTTCGGGTGGTGTTTTTTAAACCTGGTGGGTCTTCATCAATATTTGTAAAAGCCGCTTGCGAAGTAAATTGAAGTACATTGATTTTTGGTCGGGGAGAATTATATATCCAATTGAAGCCTATTTTGAATGATTTAGATAATTTTTGATGGAAAGAAAATTTAACCTGATGCCTACTATCAAAATCTGCGGCAAAAGGAAGTCCAAGGTTTATAGAATCAAATTGACGCTCTGTTTTGGATAAGGTATAAGTAAATAATAAGCCACGTTTGTTATTTGCGTAATCAACAAAAAGTTCAAGCCCTTTACTGTTAGCAGTACCTTCTTCTAAAAAGGCGTAATCGGAATAATCATCTGTCGTTAATAAAAACTCAAAGGAAGCTGGGTAAGAATATACATGATTAATTAACCTATAATAGCCACTCAAATTCATTTTAAGTTGCGGCGTTGCACTATATTGTAAAGATAATTCTGATTCATACAGCTCTTGCGGGTTAATGTTTTGGCCAGACGGCAACCAAAGATCATTTGGCATTTGGATGGATTGATTGGCAATTAAATGTAAGTATTGCATCCGGCGATTTAATACCAATGAGGTTGTTAGATTCTCGTTGATGCTAAACTTAGAAATTAGGCGGGGTTCAAGATTGACAAATTCTGAACCTTCATGGAAAAAACCGCTTCCTCTTACACCAATATTAAAATACCATCTGGCAAGTTTTATATGGTCCTCTACATAAACGGCGCTTTCATGAATTAAATAAGTAGGGAAGGAGCTAGATTCATAGTAACTATTAAAGTTGAAAACTTCATCTCCAAAAGGGTCATCAATAATATCCCAATCTATTTCATGTAAAAAGTAAAAGCTTGGAGAAAAATCGCGGTAATTATGTTGCAAGCCAAAATAAAGTCTTTGATTTTTTGCAAAAGCCCAATCAAAATCTGCTTTAATTCCGTAATCAATATTCGTCGATCGGTTATCAATTACAAACAGTTCATCACTCTGACTAATAGGGTCACTATAACGCGTTTCATCTTGCGAAGAGAACCTGTGTTTATAATTACTATAAGTAAATGTTGTGTTTAAAAACAATGATTTTGAAAAAAGGTGATTCCAACGTAATGACCCAACTACATTTTTCCACTCTAAGTCGAATAAGTTATAGGACTGTTCATATTGATCTTCAATAGTCATTGCAGATTGATAGACTTCATCAGCACCAGAAAACAGACTTAAATACACCCGATCTTTTTTCCCTAAAGTGTAATTGGCTTTTATATTATAATCGTAAAACGAAGTTTCTAAAACATCCGCTCTATTTCGAAAATATAAACGACGGATAACAGGTTCAAAGAAATAAGCTCTTGGTGAATATCTTCCAGCAATTAAAAAAGATCCTTTTCCTTTCTTAATTGGTCCTTCTAAAGTCATTCCTGCATTTAGCAAGCTTACATTTGCAGAACCTTTCCAATGATATAAATCTCCTTCACGCGTTTTTACATCTAAAATGGAAGATACTGCGCCCCCGTAACGAGAAGGGAAATTTCCTTTTACAATTTTTAAAGACTTTACGGTTTCCTCATTATATGTAGAGTAGAGACCTAATAAATGATAAGGAATATAGACGGGAGATCCGTCCATTAGCATTAAGTTTTGACCCGATTCGCCGCCACGAATATTCATTCCTCCAAAACCGTCCGATTGCCCTTGTACGCCAGGTAATAATTGTGCAACACGTACATAGTCAGTTTGGCCATTTAAATTAGGACTAACTTGTGCCAAATGTGCTGAAACTTCAGTGATATTATCATCATCAACGGCAATTGCTGAATGTTCAAGCGTTTCTGTATTGTTACGGCCGTCAACAATTACTTCCGGTAAATCATCTGCAGGGTTTAATCCAATCATAAGGTTATCTGATATGGATGAAAATAACTCTTGAGAGGCTTTAAAACCAATTGATCTAGTAATCAACGTTGTTTTATTAGCTGGAATTCGAAAACTAAAAAAACCATATTCATTGGTAATGGTACCTAAATCATATTCTTTAGAATACACCCTTGCACCTACAATTCTTTCGCCAGATTGAATGTCTGAAACATAACCGCTAATAACCGTGTATTCTCTTTTTCCTTTAAACAACAAAACTCGGTTTTCACCGAGCGTTTCAAATTCAATTGTTGTTTGTAACAGAATTTTAGTTAATACTTCTTTTATTGTTTCCTGTTTGGCATGTACTGTTACCGGGGCGGCTTCTTTAAAGAAATTAGCACTATAGGCAATGTCTATTCCGGTTTGATTAGATAATTTGTCAAGAGCTGTTTTTATTCGAACCTGACTGACTTCAAAATCTATTTTTTTTGAAAGGAAATCCTGACCGAGCGAAAAAAAGCTAAGGGATGTTAAAAAGAGTAGGAGTAGGTATTTCCTCATTGACAACTTCCTCCGACAAAAATATAATCGCCTTCATTAGTTTTTTCAGGAGTGACACCAAATACTTTGGAAATTGTAGTCAATACAGTGTTTAAATTGTCTTCTTCAGCAAAATTGAAACTTGCGTTAAATGGACAAGTTAGCAATTCGTCATTCTCAACACTAAACTCAAGATCAAAGTAAATCTCCAGATCATCTAAAACTTCTGGCATCTGAGCATTTTCAAAAACCATAACATTGGTGAACCAAGCATTTTCGTTCAAGTTTTCGGTGATTTTTTGTTCCATCACACCACTTGAATGATCAACAATTACTTTTTCATTTGGTAAAAGAATTTGTCTAGCAGTTCCATTGTCTACTTTTACTTTACCAGTAGTAACAGAAACTTCTGAATTTGTTTCATCTTCAAAAGCACGAATATTGAATGAGGTTCCTAGTACACTTACATCTTCAAAAGGAGTGTGCACTGTAAAAGGGTGTTGAGCGTCTTTAGCAATATCGAAGAAAGCTTCTCCAGAAAGTTCAACCTCTCTCGTAGCACCAGTAAATTCAACAGGATATTTTAAAGTACTATTTGCATTTAAATTAACAACTGAACCATCTGCCAATTTAATTTCTTGTGCAGAATCGCCGGTAGAAAGTTCGGCCCACTCAGAATCTCCACTAAAAGTATTAAACACAACAAAAGAACCTACACCTATTAAAACTGCTAAACCAGCTGCTAAGCCAATATATTTACGCCACATAGGAATAACCTTTGTTTCATGTTTAACATCCGCTTGAATGCGTTTGTTTAAAAGCTCAAACTCTGCATCCAAATCAACCTCACTTGCCAATGCAGAAATCTGTTCATCATCTACAGCAGAAGTCTCCCAAACTGCGGCAATACTTTCAGCAGTTAGTTTATTATCTTCTGATTTATTTAGCCAATCTTGCAACTGTGCCAATTCATCAGCAGAAATATCATCCGATAACTGCTTATAAATTAAACTGATATGATCTATTCGATTCATGTTTTATTTATTCTCTTCGTTACTGATACAAACCAGAAATTGTTTTCCCCTAAACTGCATTCGTTTTTTTTAAAAAAGGTTCAATTTCTGCTTTTAATAATTTCAGTGCACGTGTAATTTGGTTCTCAACGGTTTTTGGCGAAATGTCTAATTTCTCAGCAATTTCTTTCAGTGACAACCCCTCATGTCTGCGCAATATAAATATAACGCGTGCTTTCTCTGGTAAGTTTGCCACTGCAGCGTCAATCACTTCTTTTAATTCATTTACTTCCATTTGTTTGTCCGGAGCAACAGAGTCAGTTTCAGTGCGCTCTAATTGTTCGTCGCCAGTGAAACGTGAATTGTATTTAATATGATTAATACATCTATTAATTACAGCACGTTTTAAATAATTTCTAATTGAAATTCCGTCTTTAATATTTTCACGGTTTTTCCAAAACTGGTAAAACACTTCCTGTACAACCTCTTTTGCAGAGTCAATATCTTTAGTGATATTAATTCCAACTCCTAACATTAGTTTATAATGCATATCATAGACCTTTCGGAAGGCTTTTTCAGAACCTTCGCGTATTTGTTTTATGATTTCATTATCTGCTGACAAACTTTAGTATTTAGACGAATATAATAAATGTAATAAAAGAGAACGTAGTAAGCGCGGCATTATTTTTGAATAAATCAGTTTACAATATTGCAAGGCTATTGCCTATTGTATTATAATCGTTGATAGCATTAGATACCCTTACTCCTTATAGTTGCAATAAATAAGACACTTGGCTTATGCTGTTCTAATTTAAAGTGTATAAAACTGAAAAGCAATAGTTTATTGCCGAGTTACGTTTTAAAAAAACACAATAATAAAGTTTTAATATTGGGACAATTCAATGAATTAATGTAACTAACAAGGGGATATTAAGTCATAAATTTGAACTACTCAACCTTAAAAAAGTGATTTAATTAGAAAAAAAATAAATGTGAAGTAACTTATCTCTTTAGATTAACACTTAACAATAAACGAACGCTATTTTAAAGCAGAATGAATAAGAAACAAAACGAATTTTTAAAACTATACGAACCGATACATGACCGGTTTGAACGCTTTTGCAGAGCTCGGGTGTATGGTGATATGGATTTTCGTGATTTAATGAATGAAACTTTGTTGAAGGCTTATCAAAAATTTGACGAGCTAAGATCTAAAGAAGCATTTCTTTCTTTTTTATTTAGCATAAGCGTTCGAATATTAGCCAATAACAAACGTAAAAGAAAAGAAGATTCAGATCAATTTGAACAGCAAGAATCGCTTGTTTTTGATTTAAATGCAAATACTGACACTAGTACAGACGTGTACTTTCTACATCAGGCGCTTGCACAATTATCAGAAGACCAACGCGAAAGCATCATTTTGTTTGAAATTTCGGGTTTTAGTATTAAAGAAATTGCCAAAATTCAAGAAACTTCAGAATCATCAGTAAAACAGCGTTTACGCCGAGGAAGAATTAGGCTAAAAGAGATTTTAACATTTGTTGCTGCACCAATTAACGCAGACAACAGCACTAAAAAAGGGGAGGGCCAACTATGAGTTTTAGCGACGAAAATTTAGCGGAATTGTTTAGCCAGGCAAGAAACCAAAAACCTGTAGCTAGTTTAGACGAAACAAAAAAAGCATTTGTTACCGCCACTGTGGTAGCAGCTGGTGGTGTTTTAGCAACCAAAGGTCTCCTACATTTATTAACAGCAAAAAAATGGATTATTATGTTGAGTACAATAACTATTATCACTACCGGAACTTTAATTGTAAGTTTATCACCGAATCCTGAAGAGGCTGCAGAAAATGCACCTTCTAGCAACAATAGTATTGCAGCTATTGATCAATCACAACCAGAAAATGAAATGCCTGTGGATGCAAGTCCGTATTTGGAACCAGGAATACCTATAGTGATTGCGGAGGATGATCCTTATAATATTATTGAAGATGAGCCAAACTTATTAAACGCGGCAGATTGTAATACAAATGATAGTGAGAACAGAGTCGCTAGTGTTGGTCAATTAAATGTGTCTAGCACTTTTTCGCCAAATGCAGATGGCATTAACGACCTGCTATTATTTAGTTATTTAACCGAGGATATTGAAGCATTCCATTGCGTTATATTAAACCGCTGGGGAGTGGTTGTAGCTGAACTAAATGATATAAACCTTGGATGGGATGGCATAAGTAAAGATGGTACGGTTTGTAATACGGGAACTTATTTTTATAAATATGAAGCTACAACAGCAAGCGGAGGAATTCTTGAAGGGCATGGGAGTACACAATTGACTGACTCAAATCGTAAAATCAAATCATATTCACAGCGTTTTGAGATAACTGAAAACACTACAAAGGCCGATTTCGAAAACATCAAGAAGGATGCTGAAAAGGATGGGATTGATTTTACTTACAAGGCAAAATACAACAAAGGAAAATTGACCAAACTTCGTTTAGAACTGAAGATTCCGGCAAAAGAAAATGGAGAATCAAAATATGTTATGACAAGTTTGAAAATTGAGGGTGGTTTTAATTATACTGTTGCCTGGGAAAATTCAGAAGATGGACAAGTCACTGATATTTATTGCGGTGACACAGATGAACTTGAAAAAGAGGATGATGGAGATATTGAAGAAATTGAAGGAGCTATCGAAGAAACAATAAATGAAATTGAAGAGTTAATTGAAGGCTTAGAGCTAGATGGACTTTTTGCAAATTTGGATAGTTTAACGCACCAAATGACTGAGGTTGCTGAATTACACTGGGCAGAAATGGAAGATGAAATGGCGCTTTTAGAAAAAGAATTGGAGTTAGCCGTGGAAGAGTTAAACGAAGAGGAAATTCAAACTTTAATGAATGAAATTTCTCAATCTAGCGCTGAGCTCGTTAAGGCTTTGCAAGAAGAAATACAACAAATTCAGATTGAAATAGAAGAAGAGCAAAAAGAAAAGAAAGAAGAAATGGAGAAGAAAGAGGAGGAAGACAAAAAAGACGAAAAGGAGAAGAAGGATGAAAAAGGAACGCGCATTTAAAATGTATTAGGCTTCAGTCCGCAACCATTTTAAGGCCTTTTCTTTATTGGTGAAAATTTCTATTGGATGTTTGTTTGTTCTTAACAATAAATAGAACCGAATAAGTAGACGCTGGGCCAAATTGCTAAATACAATTGCCTCTAAATGAGCGTCTACTTGATTTGTTTCTGCCCATTTTCTAGCTTCTGCCGTGGCGGTAACAAATTTAGGGAACTCCACCAAAAACTTTAATTTCTGACCTCGACTAAATTTATAATACACTTGCTCAGTTTCTTCAAAGTCGGCAACAGTTATAATTGTGCCTTTGTCATAAACAACGTAAAATATATCTTCATCAATAAGAGAAATACTAGAATTCGTATTCTTCACTGTATTCATTGGTAAGCGTCTCAATTAGCGATCCCAAAATTAAAGAAAAATATTTATTGCATAAAACATTTTAAAAGTAAATATTTCTTACCGCAACTGCAGCAAAGGTTTTAACTTAAATATTGTCTGAAAGAAAAAAACACTATTAATAATATTTGATTAACCTGCTCCTTTAAGCCATAGGTTGTTCAATTTTGTCCATCATAACGATATATACATGATCTTTTTCGACAGCATTAATATCGACACCCCAATTCATTACTTTTAGTTCTTGCATTCTTACTACTTCTGCATGGTTGTCATCATGCCAGGTGAAAATGTAGAAATGTTTGTCTCCAATTTGATCCAGCATGTCATTCATAATTTTCAAATTCGAATCTTTTATTCTAGTAGGGTCTGCTTTTGCCTCTACATAGGTCATTTTATAATCATTCAAAAAAATCTCATTTAAAACGGGATTATCACTCATAAAGTCATCCATTCCAGAGATATCCCAAATTTGAAAATTCTTGTACAGCTTACAGTTTGTTTGAAAATTTTTAACAATCATTCCTATTCAATTTTAGATTTAAACAAAATTACTGGTAATTATGCAGTAGTCAGGATAGGTTCAATCATGTTGAAGTATGTTTAATATCATAAAATGAGAACAGGCAATGTGGAATAGGGGATGTGCATATTGAAATAAGGTTTAAATAAAAAAGGACCAACTATTTGGGGTAATTGGTCCTTTCTCTATAGGCTTGCTTGGGTTTGAAGTGACAAGACTAGTATTGTATGTAATGTTATTGTTTTCTTATTTCCGAAATTGACTAAACTATTTATGTTAAATCCTTTAGTTTCTGGAGAAATAAATATAGTCATTATTTTAACATGACAGTAGGGAATTCAAAAAAACTTATGGATATTATTTAAATTCAGCCACATACGGAGGGTCATATCATGTAAAACGACTGTTTACTTACAAAACATTAGGTAAATGAATCATTACTTTTGTTCCAGTGGAAATCTGATTTTCATCTTTAAGATCTTCAGTTTCATAATAGACATTGCTGCCGTGCTTTTCTGAAAGGATCTCCATTCTTTTTGCAATGGCATTTGTGCTGAAAGATTCATAATTTCTTCCTCGACGTTTCGTGATTTCTTGCGCCTGCTCACGACCGATTCCGTTATCCTTAATTTCACAAATCAAATGATCTGTTTCATAAAAGGTAATGGAGAGTTTTTTAGCACCTGTTTTATGAAATAAACCGTGCTTGAGTGCATTTTCAACAAAAGGCTGTAATACAATTGAGGGCACCAAACATTCAACGTCTGCTTTGTTTTTAATTTCATAGGAGAAATCATCCTCAAAACGCAATTTTTCTAAAGTTAGATAAAGGGCTAAGTATTCAATTTCAGCATCTAAAGAAATAAATTCTTTTTTTGAATATTCAAGTGTGTTTCTAACCAATTGAGAAAAAGTAATGAGTGAATTGTATGACTGTGCAGTTTCCTCTTTCAAAATCAATTCTTGAATTGAGTTAATAGCATTAAAAACAAAGTGAGGATTCATTTGAGAACGAAGAGCTTTAAGCTGATTTTCGGCCAAGTCACGCTCAATTTCTTCTTTAACTAATTTAGCTTGCAAGGCTGCCTTTTTCTTCCGGTTTATTACAGTAACAATCCAAAAAGTAGCAATTAACACAATCAATAATAAAACCATGAGAACAACATAAAGGCTATTTCTTGTTTCACTGGTTTCATTTTCTGCCAATATTCGATTATTCTCTTCCTCCTTTATAGTTGCAGCTTTTTCTAAGTTCTCAATTGTTAATTTATCGTTTTGATATTTTTCTTCAAATTCTTGCGTAGCAATTTTAATTTCTAAACTATTGATGCTGTCTTGAATGGCATTATATTTCTCTAAAGTTTCTAAGGCATCTTTAAAATTACCTTGAGCTTTTTCAATTTGATAAATATGAAAATAAGTAGTTGCTGTTTCTGTTATAAACCCCTTGGCCAAACTAATATCAACAGCTGCATTGAAATATTTTAGTGCTGATTCATAATCATTAGTGAATTGAAAATGTTGCCCTAACGAATTGTTTATGGAAAGTTGATTGATGGTGTCTTTTAAATTCGCTTTTTCCTTCAAAATTTCATCCACTAATACATCTGCTTCTGCTTTTCTATCATATTCAGTATACATTGCCAATAAAACAGCCGTTAGGTTTAAATATTCGTCAAAATAATCTTCTGGATCAGTAACCGAAATCGCTTTTTCCATATAGAATAAAGTAGAGTCTACTTCATCTAATTGCTCATAATTTATTGAAGCTCCATAATAGGCTGTTGATTGATAGGGGATGTTTTCGAATGCTTCAAAATATTTTTTATTTTCATTAAAGTGATCAATTGCTTCTTGATAGCGGTCTTGATAGTAGAACCCACTCATCATATAACCCAAAGGTTCTCCAATTAGTTCAGATCTATTATTATCCTTTAAAAAATCAATATTTTTATTACAATAATAATAAATGGTGTCAAATTCTTGCATGTAAACCGCAAATCGAACAATTGAATTTAATAGGCGAAATTTTTCTTCAAAAAGGTCATTTTTTTCAGCCAAAGCCAGTGTCTTTTTCAATTGAACACTCCCTTTATCGTAGGAGGAAACATACTTTTTTGCAGAAATAAGAACCTCTTTTACCTTTTGCACTTCATTTAACGTAGGGTTTAATAGAATAGAATCAATAGCATCCAATTCTCCCAAATCATCATGAGCAATAACTGCAGGAGAAAAAAACAAAACACAGTGTAAAAAAAGGATGTACTTATGCAATGGACCTAGGTTTAAATAAAACGAAAATAACGAATTATGTCCGTGCAAATTGCCTTTACAACATTAAAATATGCGCAATAGTAACAAGTCTATCATAGATATGAGCAAGAATTAAACGCAAGAATCAATGCGTAATTACTGATACTGTGATGAATGTGTTAAATGGAGGTCTTGTTAAATTTTATTTCAATTTAGACCATAAATAACTATACATTAAAGCAGAATTAAAAGCAGCTTGCTCATTTGTGGAAGAAGCACTGTGACCACCTTCTACAGTTTCATAATAGAGAATAGGGTGACCTTGTTCGATCATTCGAGCAGCCATTTTTCTTGCATGAGCAGGATGTACACGGTCATCTTTAGTAGAAGTCATAAATAAAACCTCAGGATATTCTTTATTCTTATCAATATTATGGTAAGGAGAGTATTTTTTTATAAACTCCCAATCGTCCGTGTCAGGATCTCCATATTCACCCATCCAACTTGCACCAGCCAACATGTGCGAGAATCTTTTCATATCTAAAAGAGGTGCGCCAATAATAACTGCATTAAACAAATCAGGACGTTGCGTTGCCACAACACCTGCCATTAATCCGCCATTACTCCAGCCAAAAGCAGCTAAATGATCAGGCGAAGTAATTTTCTTATCAATTAAGTTTTCGCAAACACTATAAAAATCATCATAAGCGTTTTGTCTTTTCTCTTTTAAAGCCGCTTTATGCCAAGCAGGACCAAATTCACCGCCACCTCTAATACAAGCCACAACATAAACACCACCTTCTTGCAACCAACCAATACCAGGCTCGGTTTTATAGTTAGGGCGTTGAGAAATATTAAATCCACCATAAGCATAAACTAAAGTTGGGTTTGAACCATCTAATTCAATATCAGACTTATGAACAATGAAGTAGGGGATAGACGTTCCATCTTTAGACTTTGCTTCGTTATATCGAACTCTTAATCCTTCAACATTAAAACGTTCCTTTTGTTTTTTTACTACAGTAGTTGTTGCTCCATCAGAAAAATAAAGAGTAGGGGGCGTAATAAAATTACTGAAGGTATAGTAAAAGCCTTTTTCATCTTCACTATAATCAATTAAAGAAATGCTTCCAAAATCAGGTGTTTCGAAATCTGATCCTAACCATTTTCCTTTATTAATATCAAATTTCAATAATTTGCTTTGCACATTTTCAATCATACTTATGATTACAAAATCTTTACAAACAGCAACAGAGCTAAGGCTCGATCTATCATTAGGAACCATAACAATTTTGGGCTCAACTTTCCCCGCTAATAAGTCTTTAAAATTTACACTTACCAATGATCCAATCAAATACTTTTGATCATTAATTTCCCAATCAGAATTCAGTGTTAAAAGCATTTCATCTTTGTAAAAACCGTTGACATCAGAGTCATCCGGAATAGCCAATTTTGCCATTTTATTATTTACCTCATAATACGTTTCATGGCTATAAAAATTTTCATAAACCGAAATTCCGGCAGTGTATTTACCCTCTTTAAATCTGCCATAACCCCAGCATCCCATGTGCGTTTCAGGAGCTTCAAATATTTGAACAGCATCTTCTAAAGCAGTTCCACGTTTCCATCTTTTCACGATTCTTGGATATCCTGAAGTAGTAAGAGAACCTTCTCCAAAATCTCTTGAAACAATCAATTCATCTTCAGACAACCAATTAGCAGAACCTTTCGAAGAAGGCAAAAAGAAACCACCTTTTATGAATGATTTAGTTTCCAAATCAAATTCTCTAATTTCAGATTCATCTGTACCGCCATCAGACAAGGTTATAAGGCATTTTTTATAATCTGGTTGGAGGAAGTTGGCGCCATGAAAAACCCAGGCTTTTCCTTCTGCTTCAGAAAGAGCATCTAAATCAAGTACAGTTTCCCAATTTTCTTTCCCAGCATTATAATCTGCCTGCGAAATTCTTCTCCAAATACCTCTAACATGATCGTCATCTTTCCAAGTATTATAAACCATTCCTTCAACAACAGAAGGGTAGGCCACCTTGTCTTTATCACTATAAACAGCCAGAAATTCAGCTTTTAAATCTTCAAAATTTTCAGTTGCCGTAAGCTTATTTTTAGTTAATTCATTTTGCTCTAGTACCCAGTTCATTGAGGAATCACTTTCAACTTCCTCCAACCATAAATAAGGATCATTTTCCTGTGCATGAGTGGTAGTAGCCAATCCGGTAAATAAAGAGAGCGAAGCAATAAGAATATTTTTCATTAGAAAAGATTTTGATTTATAACAAATATAAGATTCGATTAGGAATTGGGCCAATAATAAATGATTAGCGGTTAAAAGCGCATTTTGAGCAGCACAATGTAGTTTTAATTGTTTGTTTTTATGGTATCAACTATATTTGGTGAATAGTGATAAATGATGATTCCGCTAAATGTATTTAATAGCATTAACTCAAAACTTGTACGTCAATTATGGAATTAATTAACAAACCTTGGAAACGATTCGTAGTTGCATTTTTTTTCGCATTAATTACAGGAGAGTTAATTTCTATTGGAACAGCCGCTCGTAAAACTAATACAGGTTTGACAGTTTTTCTGTTAATTGTAGGTTATGCTTTAATAACCATTTTTTGTTATTGGTATCCACGTTATAAAATGATGCGAGATTTAAAATGGATGGATGAACAAGAAGAAAGTGAGATTTTAGATGATTCAGAGGATTAACATTTAATTCCGTAGAATTTAATATTTCGATCCAATGGCAAGCTTTTTGTTTTTTACCGCGATTCTCAGCGACTTGTTTTTTTGAGTTTTATTTAATTAGGAGATAGTGTTAAAGTTTGACATTGTCAGTAAAAGGGAATATCTTCGAATCATCTATTTAACATAATATATATTATAAGCCAAAATGATGAATTTCTACAATCCTGCGGATGATCTCCATTTTGTCAATTATAACAGATATTATGTCTGCGCTCCGTTTTACTGCGCTTGGCCTGACGGCTAAATAGATTCTTCTAATCAACGTCTGTGATTTTATTTAAATCTGATTAAAGGATTTCGCACAAGCCATCACGATCTTTTTTTTCAGCGGTATCATTTTGGCAATTATAATACACCTTATGTCTGCGCTCATTCTTCGCTTGGCTAAAGCTAAATAGCCTCACGCCAACATTTGCTTTAAAATCTTTCTGTTTTTGGATAACAGAAAATTTTGCGCGCAAACCCACCACACGCCAGCGCACAGGTTTTATTCTTCCCACGCACAGTTTTATTCTTTCTCTTTTTGCCAGCGCACTTTATGAGTAATTGTAAATTCCTTTCGCTCTGCTCCAGTCAGTTTACATCACACATAAATATCCTACACACGATTCTGCGGGGAAATGTTATGTTAAATAGAGACGCAGCTTTTTTGTCTTTATAGCCAAACAATTCTACTTTCTTTTTGTATTTACTCTTAAGTCACCATTTTCCTCTTTGAATGATGAAATGTACCCATTCTTCAAGAGTTTTTCAACCAATTTCTTGTTCCATTCTTTTCCCGTTAAAATAGGCCGTCTACCTTTTACAGTTAGGTTTCGATAAGGGTATCCAATTAATGATAACAATTCTGTAATTCTTTCATTATTGATGTCTAATATATTGACTAGTTTAATCTTTTTTGCCTTGGATTTACCTGTTTTACACAAATTCGTTACTAAATCTGAACTTATAGAAAAGTTCAAAGGATAGTTGACGATAATTACCATAATTAAATCAGCTAAATCACTTTTTTCTTTAAGTATGTTAGAATCAAATTTTTCTATTATTTGAACTTTTTGAGAAGGCGTTAAATCACTCGATCCTAAAAGACGGTAATATTCATCTTCACTCTCAAGTGTAAAACTGTCATATGAACCCAAATAAGTATCAAAGTTTTTAATTAAAAAATGTAGATGTTCATTGTCGAAATGACTTCTCATTAATTCATAATTTGTAATGTTAAAATCCAAATTCTCCGTATATATTAAGGCATGAATCTTTTCTTTACTAAGTTTTGAAAAATCTAGATCGTCGAACTCTTTTGTAATACTTTTAATAAGTTCCGTATATGCCTCAAGTGTAATTTTTTCACTTAGAATTATTCGTTCTCCTACTACGTCAAAAACCTCTTGTGATATAACATCAAAATCAACTTTTATTAGTTTCGATTTGGAAAGTTTTGTAAACACCTCTTTATTATTTAAGAAGTTTATCAGTGTTTCGTCGAGAATCTTTTCTCCATATTCTAACTCCCCTGTTGGGTCAAAATTGAAATACAATATTACATTATACCAGTCAATTTTTATTTTTATTTCCTCAAAAATGATACTCCAAATTTCATTTGGTACTTGATCAATTGTGTCAATTTCTAAATCGACTTGTTTTAAAATTATTTTCTCTCTTATTTCAAATGGGATATCAAAGTTATTCAAAAGATCAACTATGACTTCATTTGATTCTTTATCATTAGTTTCTAGTTTTAAGAAAACTTCATTAACGTATTCTAATATATTGGCATTTATATATTCAATTAATTTTTCACATTTTGAATTGCGAATAGTAGATAAGTTTGCTTCATTTAATAAGGCATGATCAACAATTGAGTTCGGCCTATATTTCTTGAACATTGACTCCACCATACCTATATTTATGGCATATAAATTATTATTATAGACATAATCGAGTATATCATCATTTACGTTTAATGTATCCAATTGCGTGAATTTTATGTCCAATTCTTTAATAACAATTTTTAGTCTATCTTGGTATCTAGGTCCATTAAGCTTTGTCAAATGATATTTGTCATTTGACAAGTATTTATAAATATTCTGATTACTATTTTGATTCTTGATCCCTTCAATTGTCATAAAACTGATGATGAAATTGAAATAAAGATCTTTTTTATCCTCCGTATAAGTTTCATTATCAAGAACTAAATCCCAAAAATTGATAAAATGTAAACCTAATAATTCAAGAAAATCGATAATTTCTCGTTCTTCATGGTTTAAGTATTCCTCAATGAATTCCAATGAAACAGTTTCAGCTTGCTTTAATTGATGAAAAAACGCCTTCAAATGTTCAGGGTATTTACCCTTATTCTTAATAAGATATTCTATTAACGTTATATTCAAAATTTCATCTTGACTGAATTCAGTTAAACGTATCTTTTCAAGAATACTTCTGATATTACCTATCTCGTGATTAAAGTTTAACTTTTTTCGATTCTTTATGCTAAAAACAAATTCTCTATCTTTTTTACTTAGATTCCCTTCATAGAAATGAGAGATATAACTGGGATACATTTCGTCAATATACCCATACCTAATAAAATACATTAACAAATCTTCCTCAACTACTTTTCCAATTAAATTTGAGTCAACTACCCTATCCAATGCCTCATTCAAATTTAGAGAATCATTCTTTCTTATTTCCTCTTTAACTTGCTGTAATTCTATATTTAACCTTTCGATATATCCATTCATTTTTTTATTAAGAATGGCCTCTCTATCTAAATATCCTATTTTTTCATTTACTTGATCTTCAATCTCATGGAATTTAAGAGCAGAGTATGCTTCACGATTATTATGTTCAATGTAGTTTCTTTTAGTACTAGATATAAAATCTCTGAAATTGGTGTCATTCTTTAAGTCTTTAAACAAAATCTTATTTCCTTTTGAATTCACAATGCCAATTGCACCGTTAGGGAGCATTTCAATTAACTTCTCAACGTATATAGCACGGAGTTCATTTGTACTATAAATCAGTTCATTATTTATCTCTTTTATTTCATTTTCAATTTCAAAGGTTCTCTTCAGTAAATCCTTTGAAAGAAAACTCTTTACTTTATTTATAGAATCAAAGGCAGTATAAATTAATCCTTTATTATCATGAAGTAAAGAAAAGTCTAATGGATAAATATTTTTATAAATAATAATTGCTAGTAGTCTATTATAATCCAATTCCTTGCTCTCAAGAATGTTTTTGTATAAAATGAATTCATTAAAAATATTCTTTAACACTCTCATATCGTCAATATACAGCGATATATCACTAAGGAAATCCCTAGACAGTTCTTCTGAAAGTTCATACTTTGAAACTTTGTCTAATATTTTTCCGAAAGAATTGGAAGAGTTGATGACTGGAATAATTGGAATGATAAAGTCGAAAAATTTTGTCCTAGACGTATTCTTCTCAAACATATTGTCCTTAATGGCATAGATAAAGGTTATCCCATTTTTGTCTTTTATATCCTCCGAATTATTCAGTAGAATATTCATTTCTCTAAGTTTTGTGAAAATTTCAGACTTATTAAACCTATCCAAGTCTTCAAAAACAACTACGTTAAATGGATTAGACTCAAAAAAATAAAGAATTTCATCAAAATGATAGTTTAGTATTGACGCATTGCTGTTCTCATTGAATTCTATTTCACCACCTTTAATACTAAATTTATTCAATTTTACTTTGTTTAAAATTCTAATTACTGGAGATATCACAAAATATAACCCAATCAAAAAGACAGCGAAAAACAAATAGTTGAGCCATATTAATTCCAATATCTTTGGATCTCCTCCTAAATTAATACTCTTGTACAAAGACGGATAGAACACGAATATTGCAGAACATAACCAACCTAAAAGCAGAATAACCCGCAAAAGCATCTCTTTTCGTTTTATATTGACAATTCTTTTAAAGCGAGAACTTGGGATTTTTTTATATTTAACTCGATAGAAAATTTGCTCCAAAATACTCCTTTCAATTATCCTATCTTCAGGTAATTTCTCATCATTAAAGGCGGCCAAAGATATACTTAGGTATTCATACTCTTTATGCTTGTTTTTAAATGTTTTTATAATACTACTTTTTCCCGACCCATAAGGTCCTGAAATAGCGAGATTCTTGATGTTAGTATTGTTCAGTGCCCATTTTATGGCTTTATCATATTCTTCAAAATCCTTATCCGATAAATAACTTGGTGAAAGATCATCATACAAATTTGATTTAATATCAATTTGCTCTTCGTCAAGCCTCTTCCTCAAAGCACTAAGTCCATCAATTATTTTCGATAAAATTTTATTTAAAAACAGTTTGTTTTTTTTCATTTGGGTTGCTTTAGAAATACCTATTTTTATATAATTCATGCTATAAACAGTAGGTTATACTAAAATTAGCATATGATTTTAAATAAAATAGCTTATTGAACAATGAATTATCAACATAGAGAAAAGTTGTTTCTGAAAACTTCAAAATCGCTATATTTGAATTATGAACGTCAGACTAACCCAAGATCAAAAAATACATCTTAATGACTCCAATGGAGTTTACAAAATCATGCAACAAATATTGATGCGTGAAAACAAATTTGGGCGTAATCAAGAGCATTTTTGGGTGATCGGTTTAGACAATCAAAACAAGATTCTTTTTATTGAATTAGTTGGTCTTGGAGCTGTTAATCGTGTCAATGCAAATCCGCCTGATGTATTCCGAATGGGAATTTATAAGTTAGCTGTCAAGATGATTTTGGTACACAACCACCCTAGTGGTCGTTTGGAGGCGTCGGAAGAAGATATTGATATGACTGACCGTATGATAAAGGTTGGTGACATTGTCAAAATTGAGGTGTTAGATCATCTTATTATTTCTGAAACAGGTTTTTTGAGTATGATTGATAAGGGAATTTTTGACAAACTCAAAAAGAATGGTCGCTATGAAGTAATTGATCGTGACTTAGCCGAGTACAAAGAGATGAAATTGGAGATTGAGCTAGAATTAGCAGAGAAGAAGAAATCCTTGGAGATTGCTAAAGTTCTAAAGAAGCAAGGTGTTGATGTTGAGATTATCAAAAAATCAACTGGATTGACTAAGTGGGAGATTCGGAAGTTGTAGACACTTTCCAACCCACTAATTTTTTACTAACCCAAAACTTATGCCTTTAATTGATTCTATCAATAAATCCTCACAAGTTAATCGAGTTCTAACTGTTTCGTTTGTTGCGGTTTTATTCTTTGCTATTTTGTCAATAGCTTCAGTAACTGATTTGATGTTGTTTGTTCCAGAAAGCAAAATGAAATTACCAATTATCAATTTTGAGTTGCCGATTGTAGGTTATTTTATAATCTTACCATTGATGATTCTTATTCTTCATTATAATATATTAGTGAACCTTAGACAACATTGTAAGAAAATATTGGTATTCGAAGAGAAGGGAGGCCTTAAAAACAACGTAGAATATGAATTCAGCCCGTTTATTCTAAATTTTGCGTTAAACAAGGAAAAAAAACATATACATACTCTGCTTAAAATTCTAGTAAAAATAATTGTATTTATCACCCCAATATTAACTTTGACATTTATACAATTGAGGTTTGCTGATTATCATTCCTTTGGAATAACGACGCTACACTTATTGGCGGTGATTTTAGACTTATTATTAATCTCTATTTACTCCAATGAAATAAATAAAACTCTTAGTTTGATTAATAAAAGTAAAAGAAGACGAACTTCTTTTATGTCTCTAAAACTAAGGATTATCATTGGAATTCGTAGATCTAAGCGTAAATTTTCAGTCATTAGAAAGTATTTAAACAGGCCGAGATTTGGTTGGGAAAAATTCATAACATTATTCTCGGTGTTACACTTTTTAATATTCTTGGGTGTACTTTTAAGTGTTTTTAGTATCAACTCTCGGATTTATTTTGTCTTAGAAAGCTTTGAGCTAATACCGAGGCTAGAGATTAACGGTAACTACATTTATGAAAACTCTAGTATGAATGAAACTTTAAAATCTAGCAACGATCACAAATTAGAAACGTTAACAAAAGTTGGATGTTATTTGAAGGAGAGAAACTTCACTTATGCTAGTTTTAGTAATTGCAATCTATCTGGTATTCAATTAATAAAGTGTAACATCTCAAAAGCTACATTTGCAGAGAGTAATTTACAAAAATCGAAATTGATCGACTGTAAAGTAAATTTATCGTCCTTCTATAACTGCAATTTTTATGACTCAGATTTTATCGATAACCTTTTTAATAGTTCTTCTTTTAAAGGAAGTCGATTTAGTCAGTGTGTTTTTCTTGGGACAGACTTCAAACTATGCAACTTTTACTTAGTCGATTTGAGCGAAAGTAAAATTTTACATACTGGACATACCTCAAGAGATAATTTATTCCCAAGTTCACGAGGGAATTTCTTTAAGAAGTGTAACTTAGAAAATATAGTATTGGAGGGAACAATGGATGCCTCTATATTTTCTGAAACAACTATAGAAAATTCTGACATTAGAGATTTTGTCTGTGCTGGTTGCGAATTTAATAAGGTTTCATTTAATAAAACATTATTCAATTATGTTTACTTTTGCAATTCGTCTTTTACCAATATATCATTAGATAGCTCAGAATTTTATCGTGCTCGATTAGGTGGAGCTATTTTTAGAAATATTAATATAGGCACCGTTGTTGATTCCCTTTCTCGAACAGAAAGATTTCCTAAAGCTAATGAACGTATTTTGTTATTACCGCCAGAACGAATTCCAATTTCTGATAAGGGAACTATTTTTCACTATAAGGATACCACAGAACATGATACTTTATTTAATGGTTATGTAAATAATTATGATTTTACCAAGGAGTACTTTTCAAAATTTGCTGAAGTTTATTATGAGTATGATCAAAATTTCTTGCTTGTAAGATTAGAGAAGAAACCTATACATAATAATATGCATAACTTTACATTAATAGGAATGTTATCGCCTCAATTGTTACATGATTATACTCCAACGGAGTATGGCATGAATACTCTTTATGAGGTAAATTGGAATCTTTGTTCAGATACGATACTGCTTAATTATATAAAAAAACATCAAGCTACCCGATTCCTTGATGTATCCACTTTTTTACAAAACAGAGCCAATACACTTGGCGAAAAATATGATGGGAAATATCAATGGTGGTTTGAATAATCCACACCCATTTGCTCCGCTAACGCTCCACAAAAACGTGTTCACGTCTTAACTTCTAAAGATATTTAGTGAAAAGAGAAAGAATAAAACTCCCCTATTCATCCATCAGCACTATCCCACCCGATTGACATACAGAATAAAACCTCTTTCCAAGCTATTTAACATAAGCTTGGTCATATTATAAGCCAAAAGTAACGTTTTCTCCAACAACCGCAATCTTATTTAATGTCTAATTCAATATGATATGTGTTTTGTAAATAACGGATTAATATTTTTTCTCTTTCCATGTCAAGCTGTCCAGCCAACAAGCTAATAAGAAAGAATTTTGCTGTGAGCCCCATATTTTCACTGCGCCGTGCGATTATTTTGTTGATTAAACTCGTTAGCAACTTATTTAATAAACCCGAATCCTTTTTATCCAAATCTTTAACAATTGAATCTATATCCACTCCCAAAATGTCTAATTTTTCTATTGCCTTTTTTTTATCTTCTGAAATTCGTGGTTTAAACCGACTTAACAATAATGACAATGAATCCTCTAAAACTGAAAATGGTAAACCTACGAAATAATCAATAAAGGCCCTGAATCTGAAAAGATTGCAGCGGTAACTAATTCTAAATTTACTTTCATCTAATAGATGAAACAAAAGTGGAATGCGTTTACTATTCGTAACACTTTTATCAATTAATTCTGAATCATAGACGAATGAAATAATTTCGTTTGTCCATTGTTTTGAAGCAATCTGAGAATATTTAACTTTCTTAGTTCTAATCAACTCAATTATCTTTCTTGCAATCAAATATTCTTTGAATGACTTATGAACAAATTTATATTCATCATTGTCAATTTCAATAAAATAAGCAGTTAATATTTCCGCTTCGAATCCTTCCTTCTCACTTGGAGAATTCAATTCTAATTTACTTGATTGATCATGAAGTAAATCAAGTATTAATTCTGAAGGCGCGCTGTCTACTCCTAAAAGATAGTATTCTTCAGCCAGTCTCATGAAAAAGTCAAGAATAAATTCTTTTTTCATTTTTTTATCTTCAATTGCACTAACAATATCTTTATTTAATTGCCTATCCATCCAATGCTCTAAATAATTCTCCATAAGCATTCCCCCATTCAATTCTTCTTTATTATATTTCTTAAAAAGCACAGGCAACATTTCTCTCACTATATGCATCATACTTGGTCTTTTACAAAGCTCCAAAATACTATCATTGTTACAGATGAATTCTAAGTATTCTTTAACCTCTTCTTCTCCGTAATCATATCTTTTGATTGATTCTTCGATCTCATCAAGCCCGAATTCATGAAGATATACCCTCTGGAAAAATGGATTTTCTGATGGAACTTTTATTCCTACACCCTCTTTTAAGTTAAAAACTTCCGCTAATTCTTTATCTGATGGAAAATAAGATGGTCGACCACTAATTAATATTTTATTGTTGTTCGTTGCTAATTGCCAAATAGCATTCAATTGTTTAACTCGTTGTGCATGGGTATCAACGAAACCCATTTCATCAAAACCGTCAAGAATAAAAACAACTTTACCGCGATCCACTAATTCCTTAAAAACTCTTGTTGAAACACCTATGTTATCTGCGAGAAATTTCCCAATCGCTATTTGAATACCACCATGTCTTGGGGATGTATTTGTCAGGGAAATAAAAATTGGTATTCTTTTCACTTTTTCTCCATTGAGAATTTCTTTCGCGAGACTCATAGCATAAAATTCGGAAAATGAACTCTTCCCCATTCCATAGTCACCAAGTATTACCAAATGTCTGTTTTCTTCTTTTTCTAACCATTTATTCAGTAAGCTTTTAAGATCTTTTCCAACATAATCTTTGCACGCATCAAGCATAAAAGATGGCTCTATAAATGTCTCAGAAAGAGTTAGTTGATTCTCCTCCTTATTCCTTGTAGTAAACGGAAGTTTATTGTTTTCAAAATCATGAATAATTGAATTCAAATAATCACTAAAATCAATCAAATCATTTAATAAGTCATCTTCGGAATAGCATATAATAGGTAATTTGTGTTGATCGAATTTACCTTTTTCAATTAGAAAGTACTTATCGATTACATCTGAATTATTTAATTCATCATGTTTATTAATAAGAGATTCTAACTTACCATTTACCTGATTCATTCTACTAAGTTTTATTCTTTTCGAATCCTTACCTTTTTGACAATAAATAATAAGAGAATAGCTGTGAAGTCCTTGAATATAAGAAGCATAAAGGATATTGTATTCGGGGTCCCAATCTAATTTGATCTTTTGTTTTTCAAACTTTAGCTCAAAAAGTTGTTTGACTCTATCTTCAAAATTAGGCAGATAATTGTATGTGTTTTCAGGGAATTCAACCTTTTGAACAGTGGCAATTGATTCTAATCCACTTAATTCTTTCCTCTGCCTTTTAAAGGCATAAATTATATAAATTATCGTTATGGTAGTTATTGAAAAATAGAAAAAAATTTCACCGATTACGTCTCCACTAGTAGATGACACTCTATCATCTATAACCAAGCCCGTATTATTATTGATTAAATTTATTATTCCAGTAATAAGAACTTCCCCCAATCCATTTTTAGCAATAAATGCCGTTATAATAATTGTAAAACCTTGAATTATTGGATATGTAATAGATGTTGCTCTTTTTACTTTATATTGAAAATATTTATCTAGGAATAGCTTTGCTATTTTGAAAAGTAAATATGTCAATAATAAAATTGCAGTGTAAAAAATGAGAATATTAATGGTATACATGTTAAACTATAAGTTTTTTTGAAAGATCACAATACTTAGATTAAACCAACTATTCAATTTGGATATTAATTTATTTTGAAGTAGACAAACTTAATGTTTACCGCTATATATAACAATAGTATAAACACCTACTTGCCAAATACACCAATTTCCAAAACAAATCCAAAATTGAACATTCACACCTGTTTACTTCGCAAAAACTTGTTCACGCTTTATTTTGTCTAAAGAACCATCTTTTTTCTTAGGCTTTGGTCCCGGTTTAATCGCTTTGACATTCATTACTTTTAGATTTATAATTCTGATTTTGAAGGTAAATTAATAAAAATGAATAAGAATTTAAAATTGCTTGAAGCAGTAAATTAATGTCCCAATGGGCACAATGCGTCTTCGAAAGCTATGAGCAATTGAGATTTAATTCGACACGTTTTACTCCGCTAACGCTATTCCTTCGCTAAAACTTCGGTACATGCGACCTCAAAAACGTGTTTACGCCATAACTCCTATAGTCATTTAAGGAAAAAAGAATAATTTATGCTAAGCTTGCCGAAGTAAACTCCTCCACCCTTAGAATAAAACATTTCGACAAACTCAATGCAACGCCTCTTGCCAAGCTATTTAATCCTTCGCTACATTTTATTTCGTTGAAGACAGCGCATAAGCTAGTATGATTATAAGCAAAAAGAGCTATTTTCTGTTGATATGTACGGATTGCTCTTTAGATCAATCTCATTTCAACTTTCAGGACGCTTGCTAAAAGTAAGATGAATCATTGTTAAAGCGAAACTCCTCTTACAACCTATAAGTAAAACCGCCTATTCTGTTGGGTAAATACCCAGTCTTTTCCCTGTGTTCTCAAATATGTATGCTGGATCCCCATATCCACCATAGCCAAATGCCCGAAATGCGTGTTCATGTTTCAATACAAAACTTTCAAGTTCATATTTCAAAAACAATTCTTCATAATCAAAAATATCATTATAGCCATATCCAAGTGAAGAATTCAACTGACTCAGAACTTCGAAATACTCAGATTTAACTTTTCCCGAAATTAAAATGCTTTCTTGTGAACTAGGATCAACGAAGATTAACGAATCATTTGTATTCAATAAAATATTCGGATTCTCATGATGAAAATATTCAGTTAAATCTGAATATTTGATACCTGAAGAATATAGCCCAAGATTAGAACTCGGGCATGATATTGCTCCATAAAGTGCGTTTAAATTTTGAGTCCTGTCATAAACTTTTTTAAATAGCTCATGATTTTCGAAGAATACATGAAAATCCTGACTAAAACCTTTTTCAAACACAGGATTATTCCATCTCGAAGAGGCTGTTTTTTTTGGATCACGGGTGTTTACCCAAGGAAGATATTTCACATACTTGTAAAAGGTTTTTGCTTTTTTAAACTTTTCATATTTTTGAAGGTCAAACTCTTCAAAAGAACCAAGGGAAACTACTTCATTTAAATTTTCTGAATGCTTTTCGATCCAGTTTCCAATCATGAAGTAGGCAAAAGCAAATAAAAGCAACCTCGCTGGCCATTTTAACTTTTTAATTACAGATTCTATTCTCATATTTTACTTATTTCTGGGCTAAAACAAACCAAGGCTCATTTTTTAACAAAAACTTAACAATATCCGTACCATTAATTAAACTGACAGGACTTTACTATCTCACACCATAATCTCTAAAGTCATTTAAGGAAAAAAGAGAAAGAATAAAGCCCCCTACCAAAGCAGCCCTATTCTTATAGTAAAGTATTTTCGCAAGCTCAATGCAGAGCATAAGTGATATCACATCATAAGATGGCATGATTGTTTTCAATAAAGTACAGATTTGTATCTATAGACAATTATTTTCAACGCATTGAGGGTGTCTGCTCCGCTCACACTTTGAAAGCTTTCGGAAGGTCTACACTAATTAATAAAATGAATCAAATTATTCTTTAAAAATCATTTGGTTCATTGAATAGCCTTGCAATTCTTGACGAACAATATAACAACCAATTGGGTAATCTGTAAGGTTAATTCTAGCTACATTCTTAGCGCGAAACAATTCTCTTCCCGTCATGTCATAAATCGTTACCTGCTCAGGAATAACAGTAAAATAAATGTGATCAATAGTGGGGTTTGGATAACAATTAATGTTCTTAATAGTTTCTTGTACACTTTCAATTGTTCCTGCAGTAGAATCCTCTTCTTCCTCATCCACACAAAGCTCTGACGACGTAATTAAATAATCAGCTGAGCTCATTGTGGATGCTGTAATGTCGGTGAAATCAGAAACTGTATAGGAATTGTCTGTATTGTCAAAAAATGGATTACAATATAAATTGATATCCCCCTCATCACATGTTGTTATAAATTCTGTATCAGTTCGAAATAGTACTGTTTGATTTGACGGATATACCCACCGTCCGTTTGTACCTAACATTGTCAAACTACCATCTGTGTTCTTGACACTTGAAATTAATGATGAACTGACTTCTGGTCGTAATCCACGTGCACTGCTAATAAAACCGTACTCATCCGTTCTGATTAGAATTGGATAATTGAGGTCCCAAGTTTCTTCTTGTTGTCCTAAAATAATCGCACCACCATCATTGGTTTCATGAATTGAACGACTATGCAAATGCAGCGCTGGTCCAGAATAAATATTTCCCCAAATATGTGCTCCATCTACTGACAAACGAATAGCAAAAATGTCATGCCAACTACAGGCATCAACCTCTCTATACAAGCCCATAATTAGTAACTCGTTATTTGATGTTAACTCAATATCTTTCACTTGTGATAAGTAATCTTCATGAATACTTTTAAACCAAAGAACGGCACCATCTGAGTCGATTTTAAATAATATACTTCCTAACCCTGATTGACAAGCAACAATAACTCCATTATCCAGCGTTGCAACGGCTTCGACTGGGATCGTTTGATCTGTTTCACCTGCATATACTTTTTGCCAAACGACATTACCACTTAAATCCATCTTTGTTATACTGGCGGTATAGTGAAAACTATCATCCTTACTGTGTCCTACTACATATAAATGCTCATTTAACTCTACGATACTTTCGGCAACACTATGAAATGTTGAAGATTGGATATCTTTAGTCCATTGTAATTCTCCCGAACTATTCATTTTATAAAGCTGGTGTACCCCTTTCATGAGGATTTCACTAGTGTCTTTAATTGTAACATTAAAGAATATATCACCTGAACTACTTTCTATTATCGAATTACCATAACCATAAAAATCACCTGGGACTACTTTAGCCCAAAGCACATTGCCATTCTCATCCGTTCTCATCAATTCCATTTGATCACTCTCGCCTGAGGCTACAACTACATATCCTCCATCCATACACTTGGAAAATTTCGTTAAATAAGTCTTATTAAAATCACTTTTATGTGAATACACTTTACTAAATGCCTCTTGTCCAATTGAGTAGTTTATAATACTAAACAGTGTGAGTAGTGAAACAATAATTCTCATAATATAAGTTCTAAGTTTAAATTAAATACATGTGTTAATTTAATTGGTTGTCTAAATAACAATATGAATTTAAGTTGAGTTTATAAATGTCCTTGTTTCTTCGCTAAAGCTCCCAAATGACATATTTAGAGCTCCGAAAACCATAAGCAATTGAAGAGATAATCTCACTCTCTAACCTCTAAAATGTGTTTAAGCGCAAAAGAAAAAATATCTCAAGCCGAGTTTACTAAAACAAAACCATAGACTGGTCTCAGCCTTTTAAACTAACCGCATGCGCTTTAAAAGTCTCCTGTCTTTTTTAAATCGAGCATACTTTTTACGATAGTTTCTTTTTCTCGTTTTTACATATTGTCTTGAATAATCCCCATGTAAATCAAGTTGTGAAAGACGAGTGCTCCTTCCGCAAATATCAACTTCCAATAGTGAATTTGCTGGGAAATTAGTAAGCGCATAAATGTACCAGGATTCTTTCATTTTGGCAGAGATTCCGCAGGCGGCGGAACTTGCTGCAGTGGTTATCGTTACCAATTCTCCATTTGTTGTGCCTTTTAAACTTTCAGTGACTTCAAACACTAAATAACGTAAGTGTTTTGTAGAATCTACATAAGTTTCAACAACAGTCCCTACAAAAACTGCTTCAGCATATTGTACACTTTTTCTGTCCAGTTTCCCTTGTGGTCCACACGAACAGGCAATGCTTGCAGATGTTGTAATAATAGTAGCTATTAACAGTAGAATTGGTTTCATATATATATGATGCTGCAATGAAAATTATTCCATAAAAGTCAATGTTTTTTTTTGGATCAACGAAATCTAATTCTCATAACAAATGAATTGCGCAAAGCTTTCTAAGCAAACTTTTCCACCAACAACATAATCGAACTTTAATATAAAATCAGGCGTATTATACTTAATAAAGCTTGAAACTTCACTTCTTCAAACAAGAAGCATTTCGATAAGTAAACATAGGATCCTCAAAGTAATAGTGCGAAGAATGTCTAATATAGGCACTGTCTCCAACAAAATTAACGCTAACACTTATTTCATAAGTAGCATCTCCAATTAAGTATTGATATCTGTTTTCTTCAACATGATCCAACAAATAAGAACCTATCCGAATGCTCTTTCTGTCAACTGATGAGACCGTATATGTTTTGAGGTAAGTTGAATCCAACGCTTCTGAATACACTTCTGAACATGCATATTCTCCTTCAAACTTTTTGGTTTTGCGACAGGAAAGGAAAAAACACAATCCCAATAGCCCAAATATAATGATGCCTTTTTTTTGCATTTGTTAAATGATTTGCTCCTTTAATACGCAGGCTTTAGCAAATTATTATGCCAAAGGTGACGCATTGGTCTTTATAGATCTCCTTCCCTACTCTAATCATTATTTACCAAACCTCATTATGTCAAAAACTCTTAAGAAGTATAGCAACGATCAATCTCAATTATTGAATTTGAATCTTTATTCTCTCTAAAGGTTTGTCGTTTCCAAAATCAACTGCCAGCCAATATACTCCAGCAGACAAATCTGACAAGTTTAAAACATATTCTTTTAACCCAGCTTCAATATTTAGCTCAAAGGTGTCAATAATACTGCCAGACATATTATAAATGGTAATTCTAGAGTTAGAATTATGATCTGTATTAATAAGCAGTGTTATGTGCGATTTTGAAGGGATTGGATAAGCGGCTATAAGTTTTGCCAAGTCTAAAACAACTGAGCGAATGTCTGAATAGGAATAATTACCATCAAAGTCTACCTGTTTTAAGCGATAATAAGAAACACCAGGATAAGGTTTTTTGTCAATATTGTTATAACAGATCGTTTCGGATGAATTACCTGCACCATCAACTGTTAAAACTTGGCTCCAAGTAATTCCATCCCTTGAACGTTCAACACTAAAAAAAGCATTGTTTCGTTCACTTGCTGTAACCCATTCTAAATCAACAGAATTATCTTTGTTCAAAGTTGCTTCGAAAGACAATAACTCAATGGGTAATAAAACGGGTAAAAAAACACCCATTTCTCCGCCATCAATAACGAAATAATCAACGGTTTCAAAAATATGATCTACTTCCCCATCATTTGAAATATCTTCATCAATAAATAAGTCAACCTCCGTAGCTGTGAAAGCTGTCCAACGCAAATTTGCTGGGTCACCACCAAAAGTTGTTGCAATAGATGCGACCATATGATTTCCAGGGGAAAAACTCTCAGTAAAAACGCGTGTTGCGATTGTTTCATCCAAAGTGAATGAATTAGCTTCTATTATTATTCCATCTAAAATCCCTCCTCCTTTTGAAATGGCAAAGTAACCAATATCCTCGCTTCCAGAAGGTACAATTGCGTTAAGTGATTCTTCCCGTTCGAGCTTGACATCAAAGTCTGACACTGTAGATGAGCGCTGTCTGGTTTTTAAGAAGTTAGTGGCTGAATTATTTGTTTGTACTTGTGTGAAAATTGCAGGAACAGCTCCATATGTTTGTAACAAAGTAACTGTTTGAAAACCTAAATCAGAAGAGGATACTGTGCCAGCCTCCAGCATTGTGCCATCATCAAAGGTATACCTCCCTTTTTCAACTACAATATAATGGACTGTTTCAAGGGTATGTGGTCCATCTTTATCAATTGGCTCTTCCAAATAAAGATCAAAACCAGTTCCTGTAACATTCTCTAGACGCACCGTTGCCTCGTGCGCTCCATTGTAAGAAGCAGGCAATGCTATTACCACAGGGTCAATAAATGTATTGGTCAAAACAACAGAAGTTACCGTATGATTGATTGAAACTTCTCCCGTTTCCATTACTAAAATTTGCGCTTTCAAGGGCTCGAATAACGAAAATAGAATAGCTATTAAAGTGAAATAAACTTTCATACAAATAGATTTAGCAGCAATTAAAACCAGCCAATATTACATTCAAATATCATTAATTACAAAATCGAAATTTTAAATCAATTTTGTGCTTCTTATAAAACTTATACTTTGTCCTCGTTTGAGAAATACTACGCCTAGCGAATTGTAATAGCATTGTTCTGCTCACAAAACTGGCATCTACGTGTATATAACGATTAGTTGGTCTTAATCGTGAAATTAAAAATAAAATTGGAATTCAATTCATTAAATAGCATATTCCTTTAAATAATTTCACGTTAAATTGAAACGCCAAGTCATTGTTTAATGAATTTTAATCGATTATTGTTTAATACTAAACGCGCATTTACTTTATTTATGACATGCTAAGAATGGTCAACCTTATTTAGAGTTGCCAAGCATAACAAAACGGAGCGGTTACGCCATTGTCGCTGATAATAACAATTTTCACATTAAAAACTCCATCCTGGACATCAGATTTTTTTGTTCTTATTGTAAAAACATCTTCATTCTTAGAAAGAAGATTAAGATAGTTTTCTTCACAATTCAAACTATAAACTATGTTATAATTTTTTAATGTATGCGAAAGCTGATAGTTCTTAATTCTAAACCTGAAAAAGTGATAAGAAGAGAATATATAATCATCCTTTTGTGAGAACCAAATTGGACCATCATAAGTGGACGAAAAAATATCATCTTCATTCAATGAATCAACTTTCTTTAGGCAAGAACTCAATGAGAGTAATGATAAAACCAATATTACTACTTTAGTTTTCATAATTAAAAAGCAAATTTAAAGCCAAGAGCATTCGGGGTCATAACAAATGATAAATTATAATCTTTGCTGGTAAATGGACTTATAAGAGAAGGGTTGCTTGGAAGCTTATTTTTTCTCTTGTATCGATAATTCTGAATAATAGTAAATGAAGTTGACAAAGCAGTGAACCCAATTAACGAAAAATACATTAACCTTGTACGGTTGTATAAAACACTTTTATCATTATATAATTTGATAAATTCAACATTGCTTAAATCTGAATTTAAATTATTATCATGTATATTTTTAAGGTCTAATAATTCAGCATACTCAAAACGCCCTTTGGCATAATAAATTGACGCCGCGGCTCCTCCTAAAACATCTAATAAGAAATATGGCAATAATGATATTCGTCTTTTACTATTATATCTTTTCATTTGCATTTTATGAATTTCATGTTGATCTGAAACTTTAACACCGTACCTGAATACATTATCATTCTTAGGAAGAATAGAAATAGTGTCAATAATTAATTTTAACCCAGGATTCCATATTTCAATAAAATAAGTTCCTTCAGCTAGTAAAACACTACTTGTATCGTATATGGCATTTTGGTTTACTCTTATTTCATAATTGCCATCATTAGGGAAGATGAAATCTACTTTCAATTCATCTTTTTGAGAGAGACTATTAAATGAAAATAGCAATAAAATAAAAACAATTTTATTCACGGGATAATGTCTTATAACGAATGCTAATCTACAGAAAAAATTAGATGATTATTTTTCATAAATGTTTGCAAATCTAAATACCCTCGTTAATCTTCATATAATTTATAAGGAATTTCTAAGGTAACAACCGTACCTTGCTCATTGTATTCTTGTCGGTCTACAATTGAAACTTCCCCATGTATTTTAAAGTCTTTTGAAAGAATCTTAAGACGTTCAGAGGTAATTGTTGTTGCTAAGGACTTTTTATCTTTTCGTGAGGATTGTTTTTGAGAATTAATTCCAATTCCATTATCCGTTATTGTGCACATGAGTTTATTATTAGTAAAACTAATATGGATGACAATTAACGGATTTTCAATCTTATGCGGAAAGGCATGCTCTATAGAATTTTCAGCAAATGGCTGAATGAGCATTGCAGGTATTTCAAACAATGACACATCAATTCCATCATCAACTTTTACTTGATATTGATAAGTATCATCCATAAGGGTTTGAAGTGCTAAATAGTTTTCAATAGCACTCAACTCTTGCGCTAGTGAGACCGTTTTGTCTCTAGAATTTTCAAGAATTATGCGTAATAGTTTAGAGAATTTTGAAAGATAAGTGATTGATTTCTTCTCCTCTTTAACTAAAATCATTCCTTGCAATACTGAAAGGGAATTGAAAATGAAATGTGGTGTCATTTGTGAACGAAGAAGCTTTTGTTCCATAACAATGTTTTCCGTTTTAGACTTTATATTTCTGAAACGTAAATACACAATAAAACCTCCTAATACCATGGCAATTATTAAAGAAATAATAATTGACCAAAGGTATTTCTCTTGCGATTTTTCTAGTTTTAGTGTGGTTGTTTTAACCGATTTGGTCAATGTTAGCTCACGAATACGTGCAGAGTCTAGTTCTTGTTGATATTTATATTCATATTCCAGACTAGTAATTTTCTCTACACTCTCTCTATTAAAAAGGCTGTCACTTAGCGCTTTATGATCCTTGTAATGCACTAATGCATCTTCAAAATTGTCTTCATTTTCATAAATTTTAGATAATAATCGATTCGCTTCTGCTTGTGTTCTAGTTAAGGAAATTTCATCTGCAATTTCTTTCGATTTTTGACAGTTTTCAAGTGCTAATTCATAGTCTCCTAGTTCGATATAAATAAGCCCTAATTGCACATATGACTCTGCAATTCCTGCTTTACCAGAATCTTTAATACTTACCTCGAGTGCCTTTTTATAACTATCCAAAGCTAGCTCATACTCTTCTCTTTCAATATGCATTCCGCCAATATTCTGGTAGCAGTTGTATAGCCCATGATTGCTATTAATTTTTTCACACAAAGCTAGCGCTTCATTATAGTATTCAAGTGCTTTTTCATACTCTTTATTATATCTATGCACATAACCTATTCCTACAAGATATTTGGAGATTAACAACTCGTCCTCCAATTCCTGCGCTAAGACAAGTCCTTCCAATAAATAAGGTAAAGCTTTGTCGTTTTGATCCATAGCTGAATAAATCAACCCCATATTCATCAAAACACCCACACCGTTATTCTTGTTTCCTTCTTTTCTATAGATGGTCAAGGCCTCTTGAAAACAACCCAATGCTTCTTGGTGACGATCTTGACGGGTATAGACAAGTGCTAGATTATTTAAAGGGCTTAGCAGGCCCTTCTTATCATTTAAACTTTCATATATAGCTATGGATTCTTTGAGCAGGTTTTCAGCTTCTTCAAAATCCCCTTTATCGTTAAGGACATATCCCATACCCGACAAAATCATTGCTTGGCTAGTTCTATCATTTTCAACGCGATAAATTTCTAAAGCTTGGTTGAATAATAAAAGTGCATTATCATAGTCTCCTTCGGCATGGTAAGTCTGTCCAAGCAAATAATAGCAGCTGGAAATTCCAGGATTATTCTCAACTTGTTTGTGCAAAACTAGCCCCTGAGTGGCTTGAGTTCTGCAAGAATCCAATTCTCTTTTACTGATATAATAAAGTCCCTTCAAGTAATAACTTCTCGCTTCCCCTTTGATAAAATTGATATCCTTTGCCAACACAGTAGCTCTATCCGCATAATCTTTCAATTGCTCTTGATCATATCCATAACTTGCATAAGCAATGTCGTTGAGCATTTTAACCTTATTTGTATCTTTTTCAGTATGTGTTTTTAACTCCGTTTTAAGACTGTCTAGTTTAAGGTTTTGCGATAGTACATTTACAGATAAAGACAAGAAGAGCAATAAAAAAATTGCCGTAATGTTAGATTTTATAAATCTTGTTTTCATTCCTTGGGAATTTATAAGTTTAACGTGGAGAGCAGAAAAAAAATGCATAGTTACTCATAAAATAACACATATGTTATTTGTAACTTATAAATAAAAAGCAACAGTTGTAATGTTTTATACAGGTCAGCCTATTTTAGGTTTTATACGCTGAAATCTTCCACAAAAACTACCCCATAATATGGATTTATAGATGAAAATGGATTCCATGAATGATAAAAAGCCCCAGTTAGTTAAACTGAGGCTTTTCAATGAAATGCTATTAGAAATTAGTCCACTTCTAAAACGAACTCATCTCTAGTTTTTCTAACTTTTGGTAAACTAGCCATCACCTCTTCATTTGATCTGAAACCAATGGGTAATATTACTACTGGCATTAAGTTTTCAGATTCTAAATTCAGCATTTTTTGGTAACCTACAGGATCAAATCCTTCCATAGCACAGGAATCGATTTTTAATTCTGCTGCAATTGTCATGACTGTACCTAGTGCAATATAAGTTTGCTTTGTAGCCCATACCTGTTTTTGGTCTGAGCTCATACTAGACATATATTGACTAATTGAATTTTTATACCCTTCAAGTGCTGATGATGGCAAATTCCGTAGCTCCATTGCTCTTTCAATATAACGATCCACATTATCTTGGTTAATATCTGTTTCAATAGCAAACACCAATATATGTGATGCTTCAGCCACATGCTGCTGGTTATATGATAGCGGAACTAATTCTTGTTGCAAAGTTTTGTTTTTTACAACCACTATTTTAAAAGGCTGGAGCCCCATAGATGTTGCGGTTAAATTACCTGCGTCTAGTAAAGCTTCTAATTCTACATCACTAACATCTTTTGAAGTGTCAAATTTTCTGACTGCTGCTCTCCACTTTAACGGTTCTAGTATTTTCATTTTGTTTGATTTTATATTTATATTACTCGTTATTATTTTACATGTAAATTATTATGGCAAATTTTTTTACCTATTCTTCTCTTATTCTATCAAGTATATTACTAATTGTTTCAGCCTCTTCTTCTGAAATTTTATCCATATAGTTCATATAATTGAAGTCACTATTGTCGATTGATTTTAAAATATCTAAACCTTCATTTGTAATTTTGAGGTACACAATTCTTCTATCAACGTCACTGCGCTGTCGTTCAACAAATTCCTTTTGTAATAAATTGTTTGCAAGCCTAGTGGTATTGGGAGTTTTATCAATCATCAATTTCTTAATTTCGTTCATGCTCACCCAATCATTTGCTCCCCTTAAAATGCGCAACATATTAAATTGTTGTAAGCTAATACCAAAGGGCTTTATAAAATCGCTTACACCATTTTGAAACCAATTACTGGTATATATTAAATTAGTAATGAATCGTGCTCTATTATTCGGAAAACTAGTTTCTATTTCATCATCTATACGAGCCATGTATTCTTTTTTTTAACAAATCTACATAAAATAGTTTACACGTAAACTATTTACCCGTATAAAAAAAGTAACATCAAAAAACTTCACCATCAAAATTCCATCTCAATGAATAAGTTGCAGCAAAAAAAATCCTTAAAAGTTACATTCTATCATGCAAGAAGCAGGTTTTGCCTTACAAATAATGAAAAAAAGAATTAACCGAATAATTTAGCAAAATCACATAACAGCAAGCACTTGGTTCAAGCTTGTAATTTTCTTAATAGACTCCTCCCCAACAACTTCAATTCCTGAAGTAACCAAATCATCAAAACGGAACCCTGTTTCTTCTGTTACTTTGTCAATAGACACTTTATAGATATTAAAGTCGTCGAAATCCAAACTTTCAAGACCTGAAATTAAATCCGTTTGAGACAGAATAAATGCGTGATAGATCAGCTCATTGGTTTCTTCATCTATATAAGAAATAACTTTCCAAAAATCTCTCGGGATTTGAATACTACGATATTTAGGATCATTCGACTTAAATATTGGACCCGCCATAACATTTACACGTAAATTTTTGATTTTAGCCTGATCAAACACCGCATTTTCTAATTTACCCCAAATTCCAGCTTGTTTAGACTGGTTAAATCTTTCATGCTGGGGTGCAATATTTGTATAATAATAGGATTCTCGATTGGCTCTTTCCGCTTCTTCCCTTGTTCCCCAGCATAATTCAGCCCTACGTGCAATGTGTCCGCGGTCGAGCGGATTATTTCGATATAATTCATTTCCAAGTTGAGCGTCTTTTGGAAGTCGAGAATCACGTTTAAAAAACTTAGAATTACTCTTAACACGGACAATTCTTTCTCCATCAATGTTCCAAGCAGACCAAGCTGCCAATTTTCGCTCGCGATTCATTACCAAAGAAAAATGCGTGTAATGAATCATGTGTTTACCTTTAATATCCAATAAACTATTATAAACAAAATCTGTTGCAGGATATGGAGGGCGTACATTGCGACCTAGAAAAAATGAATCAAACCCTGGTCGTACACTCTCAATTTTCTCATCACTTGGACGATAAGGCAAAATATTCATTTTTTTAAACACTGATGAAGCATAACATGCCAGCGCATGCTCAGGTGCATCTCCTGTTTCTCCAGCAAAATGAACACCTAATATCGTGTTGGTTGCCTTACCATTTTTACTATAAACTACTGCAGAACCAGAATCTCCGCCCATACTAATCTCACCATTTCTAGCGGGATATTTAGGGTTAGGTACATATTCAAATCCACCAATTCGTTTGACTCCTACTGCCCCATAATTAAGACTAACTGTAACATATACTCGGCTGACAACTCCATGTGTTACGCCAGTTGTTCTTCCAGACTTCATTACGGTGTCTCCTAGTTCAGGATCAGCAATATCTTCTACTTTAATGTTACCTAGTTCCATGATTTGAGGGCTGAATTTTCTTGAATTGATCCGAGCAATTGCACAATCTCCTGCAAGACCTAAATGACTATTGACTAAAATTCCAACACGATTTTGATTAACCTTGCTATCGTCATGACGGCCAGGTTGAACTATCCAATCTCCAATTTTTCCTTGATTTCCTTGAAGAACATGCCAATTAGAAAGTAAATATTCATCACCATTATCCGCATCATAAACTAAGCACCCTGCCGTTCCTGCAGAAATACTAGGATGACCAACACTCGCTCCTGGCAGGATGGGATTCATTTTTTTCTTTCGATTTATTTTTTCAAGATCTGAGATTTTAAGCGGATTAGTGTCGTAACTTCTTGCAATAACATCCGTTGGTACACTAAAGCCATCTATATCAAAGCTTTTTGGTATCAACTTGGCCCCTAAGGTTTCAAGCTTTACAAGTTCTTCTAACTGATGTTTTTGTCCAACAGTGAACTGAACGGATAGCGTTTTTGTCTGTTTTCCCTTGGTTATTTTATAACCAACACCAACAGATGTAATATTGTTATCTGTCAAAAAACTAACAGCTTTACCACGAACGAAAGATTTCAAAGTTTCTGGAGTCAAATTTTTAGTCATAACGATTCTGAATTAAGTTATTAAAATACAGCCAACTAAAAATGAGACTCAATAGTTACCTATCTAATTAGAGATTAGTTCCATATGCTAATTGGTTGTTACAAATGACGACAACCTTTCCTTATCAAACCTCCTTGTAATCAACCAAATACTTCTAACTGTTTTCAGGGAGATGAATCTTTCTATATGTTATAATAAAAACAAGGAAATATCGTTATCACCCATAACTAAAACTTATCTTCATGTATTATTTAAAAAAAATAGGATTGGCACTATTAGCAACTGCAACCTTTAATAGTCAAGCCCAAGAACTTGTACCCAATAACAGTTTTGAAAATTTCACGTCTTTGCCAGATAGCTGGGGCCAGTGGGAACTTTGCGTTGGCTGGACCAATGCCGGTGGTGAACCAGAGGGTGGTTATTTTGCTGATCCGGAATACTTCCATATGGATGGCAGCGGAGCAGCTGATTTACCCACCGTTCCTCCTGCAACAGTAAACCCGCACACGGCAGATGGTATTATGGCTTTTTTAGGCTATCATGATCCTTCGGTTGGAGCAACAAATATTAGAGAATATTTAAGCGTTGAGCTTACAGAACCAATGGTTGTAGGTAATGTTTACTCCATTTCTTTTTGGCTG
Source organism: uncultured Crocinitomix sp. (assembly GCA_937136425.1). Lineage (GTDB taxonomy): Bacteria > Bacteroidota > Bacteroidia > Flavobacteriales_D > Crocinitomicaceae > Crocinitomix. The sequence continues at coordinate 3,994 of CAKZON010000062.1, read as the reverse complement.
ACTAATGGTGAATCCGGAATTGGACACTTTTATAAATGTGACGGCATTGGTGTTTTATTATCAACATCCGCTTTAAATCAAGTTGGAACCTCATACATCAACCGACCACCGCAAGTAGAAATTGAAGGTGAAGTATTTAGTAATGAATGGGTAGAATACACGTTTGAGTTCGAAGCAGATTCAGCCTACTCTCAACTCACAATCGGAAATTTTTATTCAGATGAGGAAACAAGCGCATCTGTTGCTATTGAAGGTCCGTTACCTTTTGCAGGTGCTTATTATTTTGTTGACGACTTTTCTGTTACTCCGATAGGATTTGGAAATGTGAACGATAAGGCGGAAGAAGTTGAAATTCAGTTTTATCCCAACCCTGCTACAGACCAGGTTCAACTAACACTGCCTAATGACCTGGATGCCAATTATGTAATTTATAACTTGGCGGGAGAAGTAGTTTTGAATAATCAGTTTAACACTTCCACCACCATTGCATTAGATCAACTTTCAGCAGGAACCTATTGGGTACATGTTGACCAAGGCGAACAAACCTGGAAAGAAAAACTGGTAATACAATAGTTAATTGACTAATAACACTGACTTTTAAAGTGTCTATTGTTAGATTCTAACCTGTGTTCTATCCACCAATTCTATGAAGGTACAATGTCCCTTTTTTAGATTTTAAGACTAAATAATTGGCCTCAAAGTAGAGCACCGTATTTTTAATTTTTCTTACCTTTTTTTTAGCTCGAGCTTTTAAATGATTTGGATATTGAATTGTGCGGCTAATTTGTTTTGTTTCTAAATCAAAAACATAAGTTCCATTTTCATCTCCTTGGCTATAGTCTTTAATAGAGCTTAAATGAAAATCCCCATTAGCGTTAAACGAGTATACCTGATTATTAAAATTACTTGAACTATTTGCAGGCGCTAATTCCTTTACATCTTCAAGAACTTCTTGTGAAAATGCTTTTGACTTATCAGTATGAACAACTGCCCATTTACCATAAAGAAATTTACTAGACTCATTTTGCCCATAACTATTAACTCCAACAGTTCCAATTAAAACAATACTCAACATTGCAAACACTAGCTTCATAACTACGATTTTTTTAGTTTTTATTTGACAAAAAAAATGCCATAAACCTATTATATTATTCAAAGGTATGAAACATAAGCATAGAAAATCTACTATTGAATTATGAATAAGCTAAAAATGAATCTGGATTAATCACGTACCCTCATAGGCCTAGTGATGTGATTTTTATATTAAAACTAAAAACTGAGCTGTTAGTACTTTTATAAAGTTGTAACTTTTCATAGACTTGGTGTGTTATAAGCTTGAAAACAATGAACCAAAAAATGTCCGTTAAATTTCTTTTAGCATCTCTACTACTTCTATTTGTATCCTGCTCTAATTTCAACACTTATGTTCGATTTTCTGATATGCATCATGTAGATTATGCTGAAATCGAGGTTCATAAAATTGGAAAAGATTCGGTTGAATTAAGAGATCTGAATATCGGTAATAGCATTGAGCAAACGTCTATTAAAATATGTTTGTCAGACACCAATTTTTCTTTTAAAGAAGGTAAAAAAGTGATTAAATATAACGGTAGTTATTATGTGAAGAAATCTGTTAAGAACAAACGGATTTTAAGTACATATTACAATCATGATATTAAGTTTTAATGCATTACTCATCCTACTCCCTCCCAAAAAATTCTAATACTCAACCTATTTACGCAATTTACACAGCATTTTTGCATGATTAAATAATGCACCGCGAAAAGTTTTCTGCGAATAATAAGGTAAGTTAAATTCTTTTGCCGTGGCTTGTACAATTTTCGAGATTTCGCTGTGATGAATGTGACTTATATTGGGAAATAAATGATGCTCTATTTGATAATTCAGTCCGCCGACATACCAAGACAGAATACGGTTTTTAGGAGCAAAATTAGCTGTTGTTAATAATTGATGTTTTAACCAGTCACCATCAACCACATTATTAGCATTAGCTAAAGGAAACTCTGAAGTTGGAACAACATGCGCTGGTTGAAAAATGCAACCTAAAATTAAACCTGTAGTAAAGTGCATAACAAACCATCCTAAAAGAATGTGCCACCATGCTAAATCCAACAATAGGAATGGTAAACCTAAAAAGATGGCGTAATAAACAACCTTTTGTCCTATCAGCTTAAAAAGCTCTGTCTTGAAAGAGACTCCTTGTGCTTTAACCAATCCTTTTTTATTATAGCGTGTTATTTGCAAAAAATCTTTAAATGTTGCCCAGGAAAAAGTCATCAATCCATATAGAAACCAAGCATAAACAATTTGAAATCTATAAAATGATTTAACAGGTTGATGTGGAGAAAAACGCATTAACCCTGAAGGATCAATATCTTCATCATAACCGTCAATATTGGTAAATGAATGATGTAATACGTTGTGCTGAATTCGCCAATTTAATGCATACCCACCAGCCAAGTTAATGATTAACGAAACAAACTTATTGACTTTATTATTTTTAGAGATAGCTCCATGATTTGCGTCATGCATAATTCCTAATCCGCAACCTGCCAATCCTACTCCCATTAGAATCCAAAGACCATAATATAGTACTAGATTATCGGAGAACATTCCTGTAAGGATCAAAGCAAAAGGCGTTAAATAAATCAGTGGCATTATAATTATTTTAATCCAGATACGATAATCACCAGTTTTTGAGATTTTATTGGATTTAAAATAAGCGTTAACCCTTTTTCTAAGTGTAATACCAAACTCTCTGTCTTGATTAGGGACAAACTTCACTGCTTTGAATGTTGCTTTTTCCATTATAAAAATTTGAACAAAGCTACAACAGTGTTATAAGGCAATTTCTGATTCAAATCATACGGTTACCTGTTGACCGAATATAAACAGTAAAAATTGGACGTTCGTTAATCTCTATCTCCCAACAATACTTCATCATTTTCATGAATGACACCCTCATGTACGACTTTAGCAGCAACACCTCCACGCCAATTGGGAGTTAAAGCAGCTTTTAATCCTGCAAATTGTTTTTCCAAACGATTTCCTACAGGTAGTTTTCCCGTTATTTCTAAAAAAGCATTTCCAATTTTTAAGATACTGCCAGTTGAGTTCTCCAAATTAACACCCTCTATCATGATATTCGCTTTTCGAGTGGTCCAATGCAATTTTGTACCCAATTCCTGACAAACTAAATCCCAATTCTCTTTCGTAATCACACTCACTTGCCGATCACGTGCATCTAGCTTTGCACCACGATAATCATCACCAACACCTTTTTCAATTGTTACATTTGCCGAAGCATTAATAACCATATCTGAACCCGATTTGTCACAAGTAGCTATTTCAATTACTCTTCCCATGTGCTAAAGTTAATTTAATTGTAAAACTACTTTAACTTATTGATTTAAAACGTGATGTTTATCATAAGAATAAAAGACTCCCCATAACCTACAGTAATATAAACGGATTACCATAGCGTGTGATTTTTTTATTTTTTCGAGTTAAATCAAATTGTAAGCCAGCTTCTATACCAACCTCATATTGAGAAGAATAATCAAAACGTTTTACATCCAAAATTGTAGGAATTCTAAGCCTAAAATTGAAAGAAATTGACTCTCCCATGTATTGATTTGTCCCTACAATTAATGGTAAGGAAAGTCCTCCCCAACCGGAAGCTTCACCTCCAAGTTCGCAAAACACCGAAAAACCAGTTTGATAATCACGATACACATACCCCTTAATAGATGCACTCATAAAAAAATCACCATTGTATGGATATGATTTTGCTCCTCCACCAACCGCAACAGCCACTCTATTTCCAATAAAGCATTGCCCTCTTAATCCGTAATAAAAAGCTACTCCTGAATAGTAATATGAATCATCATAGGTATTGGCAGACTTATAATAATTAATGCCCAATACAGGCTCAATGGCAGGTAGAAAAATCTGACTTTGAACCGATAATGGA
>CAKZON010000061.1 GCA_937136425.1 uncultured Crocinitomix sp. | reverse complement strand
AATACGTACTTGACGAAACACCGGTATTCCTAACTTCAACTGTTGCACATTCATCTGTAGAAAAATTAAGCCCTCCATCAGATGCTACCCAAACTTCTCCACTCACAACATCAATATCTTGAATATCAGCATGCATTTCCAAGCTTCTTGTTCCACGTATATATTCAATATTTGCACCTCTGTTCCCCGATTCACACATCCAAATAGTACCAATCCAAATTTTATCGGCATCTGTATGAGATACATCTAAATCGAAATTATACCAGCCTTGATGATAACCATCAGCATAACCTGCAATGTACCAATTGGTAGCCATATCTGTTCCTGGTTCATAAGGACCACCATCAATTCCATCCGCATTTACCCAATTATCTGCACCATCTTCGCTGTAATACACGCCAATCCAACCATTATCACCTGATTTGCTATTTCCGATTAAGCAGGCATAAATCATATCAGGGTCTGCAGGTGTAACACCAATTTTACAGCCAATATCACTAGCTGCTCCCATATCCGTAGGAACATACCAATCTGTGTCTTTTAAAACCCAAGTTGTTCCTGCATCCGTAGATTTAAAAATCTCTGCTCGTTTGGCAGAAGGGTTATGAATTGATAAAAATAAAATATCAGGATTTACAGCATGCGCCTCAATATCCCAACAGCGTTCATCAAAAATCATTGCCCAAGAATCTCCAGAATCATCTGAAAAATAAAGCCCATTTGCAGTTGCAGCATAAACATTAGTAGGTGTAGTTCTGTGAATATAAAACTGCTCTATTGTTCCAGCTGCTGTATAATTTAAATCCCACGTTAATCCTCCGTCTAATGTTTTATAAATATCTGAGCCCGTTCCAACATAAACAATATCAGGATTAAGGGGATGCACTTTAATGTCTTGGCAGTTTGTAAACACTTCATTAATACTGGTTAATTCCCAATTTAAAGCATGATCTGTTGATTTAAATATTCCGCCGCCTTCTGCAGCACCATAAACTACGTCGTTGTCAGAAGGAGCAACGGCCATTGTAAAAATATTCACCTGTGTTGGTCTTAAATTTAGAGAACCGTCATTTTTATATGTTCTATCAGGTCCCATGTTTTGCCATGAAGTTGTTTTTGCAGCAACTTCAAAGTTTCGTTGATCGTGCAGCTGTTGAATTCGTTCTTTTTCAACGGCATCAGAAGGAACAATTAACGCTCCACTCCCCTGCACATATTCTGCTGTAACGCGAAGCCAATATTTATAATTTTGCGTGTGAATATTTTTTACAAAAGGATTAGATTGATAGTATAAATGATAAAGATCAACTACCTCTAAAACATTTGGGTATTCGCTGTACATTTCAACAACCCATTCTGGTTCTGAGCCATCCAAATCTGGATAAACCTTAAAGAATTCTGTCTTATTTTGTGCACTAGAAAATTGTGCCGTAAAAAGCAACAAAACAATGTAGGTAAAACGTTTTAATTCCATAATAGTTGTTTAGTATAGTAGGCTTAAAAGTACCGTTTTTTATGGAAAATAAATAGGAAGTGTATAGATAGACTGAGAATTATTAGACGGAACTACCAATTAATGCTTTAAATGGCACAAATTATTATAGTTGCACTAAATCAATTTATTAGTTGCTGCTGATAATTTTGAACTGGTATTTTTCCAATACGCCCAATAAATCAGAGCACCCAAGAAATACATAATGACGTCTACCCAATCTGCCGTGTAAATTGGATTGGAGTTAGGCAGTATAAATTCAAATAAAAATGCATAAAACGCTGTCATACTAAAAATCATGCTTGGGCTAAGCATAAATTGAGGAATGCGTTTTAAAAATCTTACCCCGACAAGACAAATTGTCAAGATAATTGGCATACATAAAAAATCATTGAGGTAACTATTCACCCATTCATTTGGCGTATACCAACCCAGCCGCCCCATCCGCACAATTATGTAGAGCGCCGTTGCAATTAAAAAATAAGGTTTTAAAAGTGGCCGGAACATAATTTTAACCATTTGCCATTGCCACCATCCAGGCAAAAAAGCCTCCAATTGCTGCAAAAACCACCCCAATAGAATAGCCTACTTTGTAGATAAATCGCATAAAAGGGCTCTCATGATTTTTCATTCGCTCAGCAAACAAATCAAACTTGTCCTTGGGTTTATTGGCTTCTTCCTCCTTTTTTCTTTTGGTTTCAACCTTAATAATTTGCTTTGGAGAAATAGGGTTTCCGCAATTGGTACAGTGATCTTCATCTTTATTCCAAGTGCCACAAGACAAACATTTTCTTTCAATCATTTCAATTCAAAAAAAAAGCCTTATCTCAATAATTTAAGATAAGGCTTTATGACTATTTCTAATTCAATTATGAGAGCTTTACGTCAACCGCATTTAACCCTTTTTTTCCTTCTTTCAATTCGAAACTCACTGCGTCATCCTCGTGAATCTCATCAATTAAACCAGAAATGTGAACAAAATATTCTTTTCCTGATTCGTCATCTACAATAAACCCAAAACCTTTTGATTCATTGAAGAATTTTACTTTACCTGTATTCATATTACTATATTTTTTACAAATGTAATTAATAATCTGATTTAATAGAAGTCTTTAGTAGCGTAAAGCAAGGCAGCATGATTAAAGTCATACATGTTTTTTATTGCAATCAAATTCTGTTACGGCCATTCTTTTCTAAGCTCATTATTATTTATGATAAAAATAATCTTAACACAAGTAGGCAACCGCATTTATAAATACACGTCTTATGGCGTCAGACTTGTCGCAAATAATAAAATGACAGGTTTTAACAAATGTAAATTATGAGTAAATTATTTTTCACCTCTGACCACCATTTTGGTCATGCGAATATTATTAAGTTTTGTAATCGTCCATTTAAGGATGTTGATGAAATGAATGAAGTGTTAATTGAACGCTGGAATGAGAAAATTAAAAAAAATGATCATGTATATCACTTAGGTGATTTTGGAATGACAAAAAATAAAGAAATGATTGGTCGAATTTTAGATCGGCTGAATGGGAAGATTTATTTGATAGCAGGAAATCATGAAGGAGCGGCCAATGGACACCACAAGAAATTTCAATGGATAAAAGACTATTACGAACTAAAAGTACCCGATCCTGATTGTTACAATGGTGTACAACGAATTATCCTGTTCCATTATGCCATGCGTGTTTGGAGAGGTTCATTTAGAGGAAATTGGCACCTTTACGGGCACAGTCACGGAGGGCTAGCTGATTTACCAGATCAAAACTGTTTTGACATTGGTGTAGACTGTCATGATTTTTATCCGCTTTCATATGACGAAGTAAAGGCAATTATGAAGGCTAAAAACTGGAAACCTCCTTTTGAAAAGTGAAAAACCGATTGGGGTTCCTTATTTTGAATTCAAAATTTAGCGCATAAAAAAAGAGAGCACTCTCATACTCTCTTCCTAACCCTTATAGTCATGTAATCGAGATTTAAAAATCCGTTTTACATTAATATGAACGCATTTAATATGAAAAGGTTTCAAAAAAAACTCAAAATTAATTGTTGTTTAATGCAGTTGGTTCTTGTACAGGCTTAAAGGTGGTGTTAGAACGATAAATTTGAAAGAATAATATTGGGCTTTCTTTACTTCCTGTGAGCACTCCGGGAAAAGCCAATGTTAAGCGCCCAAATGAACTTGAGGTTTGAGTAGTTGTTGCTATAAAATCTCCTGTTACGGCATTATACCAATCAATTTTATATGTTTTGCGAGTCCCCATGTTTTTAAAACGCATTTCAGACTTAGATAAATCCTCAGTTTTAAAATCACGCATTGTGGCGTATTCATTTTTAGGGCGTTTATTGGGGTTAAGGCAATCAACCGTGTCAGCCTGAGTCCAATAATTAAAGGTTCTGTTGGCTATAGCTCCAACAATTTTAGAATTTTCTCCCCACTCCCCTTTTCTTAAATGAAAAACTTCTACCAATTTGTTTTTTTGCACCATTGGTTCTTGCACGCTCCAGTTTTCAGCGTCAAGAGGAATGCCCTCCATTAATTCTCTTATTGGGCGCAAATATCCCCAAACATCAAATTCGTTTAAATGCGAATCCCAAGTAATAGCGGCCATGCCAGTTCCTGTAAATGGTGTTAAACAAGCCCTACGAATATATCCAGCATTGCCATCACATTTATAGGATCCTGCATTTGTACCAAACTCACTGTTCATGATAGGTTTATCCAAATAGTTATTGACATTTTTTTCGTTGTGATAAAACTCCGTCACTTTACGGTAGGTTTTTTCCATTTTTTCAACAGATAAATAGTAGCTATTGTAACTTGCTATATCAACATAATCAGAATAATAAGTATAATCTCCATTTTCAAAATCAGGCGTTCCAGTGTAATTAATGGCAATTGGATGCTGCGTATGTCCCAAGTCCTCTTTAATATATCTACACATTTCAATTTGCCAGGCCATTAAGTCTCCAATAATCTCTTCAGGATGATCATTATAAGGTTCTACCGCAATATGCGCAGTATCTGCAATTCTATAACAACCTGTTTTACCATTAATCGTATTATGATCAACAATTGCGGCCTCACCAAAATTATTTGCCTCACTCAATAATTCCATAACTCCAATAGACGTTGAAAACCCCCAACGTGCCACCATATATCTTATTCTTTTTTTATAGAATGACATGGCAATAGAATCACTCAAAAAATCAACGGGGTTAATCATATCTAATTCATTACGGTAACAGTATCCAGAATCATTATCATACCAACAAGCTGCATCTTCTTTATAAACTGGGGAAAGTGGATCCCACTTCGCTGACCAGTCCCAAAATGTCATAGAATACCCACTTGGAACTTCAAAAGAATAATGCATTGCCATATTGTAATGCAGTTTTAAATCAAGGGCTTTAGCAGTATCCAAAACTCTGTCAAATTCCCAGGCATTCGTCATTCTATTGCCGTAATAACCTAAATGTTCAAATTCAATTTCAGACTGCCATGGAGACACAATATATCTAAAATAATTTGCTCCATTATCACTCAATTCATTCATGAGCTCATAAAAATCATCATACATATTTGGTGGAGCTACATAATTTCCCCACTCAATTGACAATGTTTTTTTATTAGGCCCTGTTAAGTTTTGTCCAACCGGGAAAAAAGGTTCATCTCCTACATTTAAATAACGTTTATTTTTTCCTACAGATACAAATCCTTTATTGTCGGAATCCACACAGGTAAATTTGAATTCACTGTTTACCAAGGTATCTTTTTGATTAATTATAGCCGTAACAAAACATTTATACTTACCAACAACTGGCGGAGCGTAGCGTACACGGAAATTATGATCTGTTTTTACTTCTCGCCAATCATTGGCCTTTTTATTTCTCTTGTAATCAATATAATAAAACCCATTCGTACGCACTGGGCCAAACCACTTATCTCCTAATTGATAATAAAATTCGGCATAAACATCTACCTCTTCCGGGTTATAAGGATTCAATTTATATTTTCGTGGTTCATTTTGAAGAATTTGATCATTAATCTTTGCTGGTAATTGTACTCCAAGTTCTAGTTTTTCATAACGCCCTACAGAACCAGGTGTTTCTTCTGGAGTATACCAACTCAGTGAGAATTCATCTTTTGAATTCAGTTGATGTACAATTGGATTCTCTTTAACAATATCTTGAGGATTAATGAAAGCATCACCACTAATGATGTAATATTGCTCTCCTTCATTTCCAGTAGATTGCCCAAAAACACCATTAAATGAAACTACAATTAGCGAAACAATAAGAAACAAGAATCCTTTCATATCAATTTTTTTGTCTAAATATAAGTGATCGAATTAGAAATTCAATAAAGAATTAATTAGAGGACTGAATAATATCGGCCTCACCTTCAAATGTTAAGAGCTCAAACTTTTCTCCATCAAAAACACCGTATGTGAAATATTGGATCCAATCACCAATATTAACATAGGTTGATTTTTTTTCAAAATCGAAAACAATAGGTAGGTGCCTATGTCCAAAAATGAAATAATCATAATGCTTATTGGACAATTTACGCTTACAATATTGAATAAGCATTTCCTTTTCCTCTCCATGATAAACAGCATCACTTGTTCCTGTTGCCGCCCTACTCTTTCTTGAAGATAAATTAGCCAAACCAATTCCGAAATTAGGGTGTAAACGAGCAAATAGCCATTGGCAAACTCTATTTCTAAATACTTTTTTTATGAATTTATATCCCCTGTCTCCAGGTCCTAAACCATCTCCGTGACCAATAAAAAAAGTTTTCCCTCCAAACTCTTTTTCAATCTCTGTTCTTACCATAGTTACCCCAAGTTCTTTAGGGATATAATCAAAAATCCACATGTCATGATTTCCAATAAACCAATAAACAGGGATTCCACTATCAGTAATTTCAGCAATTTTACCTTGCAACCTTACAAAGCCTTTAGGAATGGCATGTTTATATTCAAACCAAAAATCAAATACATCACCTAATAAATAGATTTCTTCTGCTTGATCTTTAATTTCATCTAACCAACGAATGATTTTTTTTTCACGCACCAAACTTGATTCATAGTCGGGTGCTCCTAGATGGAAATCGGATGCAAAGAATATTTTTTTGTTTGCCATTAATGTCCAAAGATACGAGATAATTCGGCTTCGAGTTGCGCCCCTCTTAAATTCGTCTTTATCACTTTCCCTTCTTGATCAATCAACACAGTAAAAGGAATACTGTTAACGGCATAATCTTGTGCGGCTTTTGTTGAAAAACCAGTTAATGAACTCACATGATAAGGCCAAATTAAACCATCTTTTTTAATGGCTGCAATCCATTTTGCTTTTGCCCCCTTTTTATCTAAAGACACACTAAATACTTCAAAACCGTCTGCATTATATTTATTATATGCTTTTACAACATTTGGGTTCTCTCTACGACAAGGTCCACACCATGATGCCCAAAAATCAATCAATACTACTTTACCTCTTAAATCTGATAATTTAATCATGTTGCCAGAAGTATCAGGCATTTCAATTTCTTGTGCTAATGTTCCTGGTTTAAACAATTTATCTTTTGCTGCATTAGCTGCTGCAATTTGTTTCATTTGCGCATCTTTCTGCATTATAAATTTGCTTAAATTCTGAATTGTAGGCGCATCTCCAAAAGAGTAGTTTAGCATTGCCACTACTTGCTTATACTCTTTCCATTCGCGCTCTTGATCCAAAGCATTTAAACTGGCAATAATAGCTGGAGAACCTTGATTAGTATTGATGAAGTTATTGCGATAACCAAAAAACTTTTGCGCAACGGGTGAAAAATAAGCATTCACTTCTGCTTGTTTAGATTGATCTAGTTTTAGCACTCCTTTTAAAGAATCTTCAATTGCTTTAAAACGTTGATGCTCTATCAAAAAACCATTCAGCAAAACAGAATGCTCTGATCCGATCACATTTGTCATTCGCAGCAAATCTCTAGCATCACCATAAACTGTTACCACATCTTTTGGAGACAGAACCAAGTTTAATAATTGGCCATTTTCTAGGCGTAAAAAATAGTAATCACGAATTGCAATGGTTGTGTCAATAACAAACTTTCCTTCAGCAGTTGCTTGCACAACTGCTATTGGTGCCTTTAGCCCTCCTAAATTTTTATTTACAAGAGATATTTTTTGATTCTCGGCTCCAACAATTTGTCCCTCAATATGAATTGTGCCACCTGAAGTAACTAAATCTGTTTGACCAATAACAACGGTGGTTAACACCATTAATAAAAGCGATAGTATATTTTTGACTGCCATTTAAATTTGTATTTATCCTAAAATCTCTTGCAACTTCCGTTCCAATGCTGGCCCGCGTAAATCAGTTGCAATTAATTTCCCTTCTGCATCTAATAAGAAAGTAGCAGGAATAGACGTAACATTATAAAGCGCCGCACCAGCTGATTGCCAACCTTTCAGGTCAGAGACGTGATTTGGCCATGCAAGGTTGTCCGCTTGAATTGCCTGCAACCATTTATCTCTATCATCATCCAATGACACGCTAAACACGGTAAAACCTTTGTCTTTATATTCATTATAAACTCTTACAACATTTGGGTTTTCCTGACGGCATGGAACGCACCATGATGCCCAAAAATCAAGTAATACAACTTTACCTCTTAGATCAGACAGTTTGGCTGTTTCTCCATTCATATCCGTCATTACAATGTCTGGAGCTAGTTGCGGATTATACATTTGCTCTAACTGCGCTTCTACACTTGCAATATCTCTTTGAATTAAGTTAGGATATTCTGAATAGGGATATTTTTCAGCCATTTCATCTGCTACAGTATAAAAATATTTTAAGTCTAAGGTGTCAAAATTTAACAAACCACTTGCAGGAAAAAGCTCTCTTAACATTAACCAACTTGCAGCTGAACCGGGATGATTATCAATATGGTTTACAGCATAATCTCGCTGAATAAATGAAATACTGTCCAAACGATCAATATAACCTTTAATCGCTACAGTATCCTCAGGAACCGTAGTATTTAATTCCGCATAAATTGCTTGCTCTGTATCATAAAAATCTTTCAAAAACACCAAGTAATCTTTTACATATTGACTTTCTTGACTTCCTGCTATATTGTAGTTCTCCCCAATTCCAGGAAATGATCCAGTAATTGTTGGATTTTCAGACTCTTCATCAAGAATAAGTACGATTGGCATTTCTTGGCTACCTACTAAAAGTACATATTGTCTCAGCTCTTTTGTATCCGTTTGAAATTGAAATTGACCATTTACTATTCCAACAGAATCAACTAGTTTTTCCTGCTCTTCTTCAAAAACAATTAACATAGCCGACTCACCATCTGCTCCTTCAATTTGTCCAGAAATTGTGTGACCCGGAACTTCCGTTACGTTTTGTGTTTCGTCATTATCAGTTCCTGAATCTCCGTCGCCGCCACAGGCGGTAAAAATAAATGCCGATAAGAAAAATGGAATAAGTTGCTTTTTCATTGTTGTAATGTTTCTTGTACTTTGTTGTTTGCTAATTTCAATTCTTTAGTCGACCGTTATTCAACCCTCTTACTTTTTTATTGAGAAAAGGAGTTATGAAATTAACTAATCTTTATTGCAATACAGGTTAACGGTAAGTTAAAACAAGTATTGTCTATGACTTACTCAATTGATTAATTAATTTACTTGCCGATTTAGGATCAGCTTTCCCTTTACTTTTTTGCATGACTTTCCCCATTAAAAAGCCCATTAATTTTTGTTCGCCTGCTTTAAAACGTTCAAACTCTTCAGGGTTTTCGTCAAACACTGCTTTAATAATTTCAATTATGGCATTTTCATCCGAATTTTGAATCCAATCATTCGCTTCAGCCACTTGCAATGCCGTACTATTTTCTGTTAGCATTGCTGGAAATACTTTTTGGCTTGCCAAATTGTTTGATATTTTCCCTTCATCAATCAAAGCAATTAAACCAGCAATGTTTTTGGCAGAAATAGGAAATTCAGCAATACCAATAGCATTGGTATTTAAATAAGACTTTACGTCTCCCATTAACCAGTTAACCGCAGCTTTATAATTTTTGGTGTGCTCAATTATAGCCTCAAAATAAAGTGCAATTTCTTTTTGATCCGTCAGTAACTGAGCGTCATATTCAGAAAGCCCAAGTTCTTTCGTATACTTTGCAAATAGTGCGGCAGGTAATGGTGGCATCTCCGCTTGCAAACTTTTGATTTTATCTTCAGTAATTTTTATTGGTTGCAAATCAGGCTCAGGAAAGAAACGATAATCATTCGCCGCTTCTTTAGATCGCATTGCCGTTGTTGTTCCTTTTAATGCGTCAAAATTTCTAGTTTCCTGGAAAAGTTGCTCTCCATTTTCAATGGCAATAATATGTCTGGTAATTTCATGTTCAATTGCACGTTGCACGTTTCTAATTGAGTTCATATTTTTCACCTCAACTCGAACACCATACTTATCTGCTCCTTTTAACATTACAGAAATGTTTGCATCACAACGCAAACTTCCTTCTTCCATGTTTCCATCACAAATATCTAAGTAGCGCACTAATTTACGCACCTCTGTAACATAATTATAAGCCTCTTGCGAAGTTCTAATATCAGGTTCTGATACAATTTCAATTAACGGTACTCCAGCTCTATTTAAATCAATCAACGTGTTAAACGGATCAATGTCGTGAATACTTTTCCCTGCATCCTCTTCCATATGAATTCGGGTAACGTTAATTACTTTATCATTACCATCAGCATCCTTCACAACAATTTCACCACCAGTACAAATTGGTGTGGTATCCTGTGTTATTTGATAACCTTTTGGCAAATCTGGATAAAAGTAGTTTTTGCGGGCAAAGTGTTGTTCCGGCGCAATATCACTACCGCAGGCCAAGCCCATCTTTATTGCAAAGTCAATTGTTTTAGTGTTCATGCGGGGTAAAGTTCCCGGATGACCTAAAGTAATTGGACTTACATTTGTATTTGGTGCCGAACCATATTCATTTTTATCATTTGAATATGCTTTGGTTTTAGTCAACATTTGTGCATGTATCTCCAAACCAATTACTGGCTGATATTTATTTCTTATTTCTTCGCTTAACTCCATTTCTACGTGACGCTTATATATTAAACTCGAGCGACCAACTCTTTCATTATTACCGTCATTTTAGGCTCTTGTTTTGCAGCAACAGCAATTATTTCGGCAACATTAACTTTTTTAATTTTTCCTGGTACTCCTAAATCTGTGATAATTGAAATAGCAAATACAGGAATATCCATATGTCTTGCAACAATAACTTCGGGCACAGTAGACATTCCTACAGTATCCGCTCCAATATTACGGATGTATTTATATTCAGCAGGCGTTTCTAATGACGGCCCTGTAAGCCCTGCATAAATACCTTCGCTAATTTTAATTCCTTTTTCGCTAGCAATTTCTTTGGCTAAAGACAACATTGACAAATCATACGGCTCACTCATATCTGGAAAACGAGGTCCTAATTCATCAATATTTGGTCCTCTTAAAGGGTGCTCTGGAAATAAACTAATATGGTCATTAATGAACATAATTTCTCCTACCTCAAAATCAGGATTAACCCCACCAGAAGCGTTGCTTACCAATAGTCGTTTTACTCCGAGCATTTTCATTACTCGAATAGGAAAAGTTACTTCTTTTAAAGAATAACCTTCATAATAATGGAAACGTCCTTGCATGGCAACCACCATTTTCCCTCCCAATAATCCAAAAATTAATTTTCCTGAATGACTTTCAACAGTAGACACTGGAAAGTTTGGAATGTCCTTATATTCTAACGTACATTGTATATCAATTTCGTTCACTAATCCACCCAAACCTGTACCTAATACAATTCCAACTTCGGGTTGTTGGTTAAATTTTTGATTGATATACTCTGTCGTTTCAACTATTTTTTTCCACATAATGATTTACAATTTCATTAAATCTGACTGCATTATCTATTTCAATTTCAATGCTTTGATAAAACCAAGGATATTTTTGAATGGAATCAGAAAATTGCTTACTTAACAATCTCATTGCATCCTTTTCTGTTGTTATTATCATTGGATTTTCACCCGCAAATTTATCAAATAAATTGTGAATTTCAGTGATATCTGTCAGCTTAAAATTATAATGATCGTTGAATTTAAAATGATGTAAGATTGAATTGTTTTTTTGCAAGTGGTCTAAAAGTGGATTTGCTTTTGCAATGCCAGTAACCAATATAATATTACGGTTATTGATTTGTTGCAATGCAGGAGCATCATTCATAGCATAAATAACACCATATTTTATGCGAGAAAAGAAGACGTGCTGGTTTTTGTTAGGCTTAATTTTGGCTATAATTTCTTTCTTATTTACCTCATCAAAATTTGGGCATTTACTAACAACAATAATATCCGCTCTATTTTTTCCTCTGCGCAATTCACGTAAATTACCCACTGGCAGCATAAAATCCTTGTAATATGGATTGGCGTGCTCTGTAATAAGAATGTTTAATCCTGCATGAATAGCGCGGTGTTGAAATGCATCATCTAACAATATGAGATCCGTTTCAGGATGATTGCGGCATATTTCCATTACTCCCATCACCCTATTTGCCTCAACTGCAACTCCAATTTCTTTTCCAAATTTTTTATAATACTGTAAAGGTTCATCTCCTATTTGCGTAGCTGTTGAGTTTTCGTCAGCAATTATAAAGCCTCGCTCTTTACGCCCAAAACCTCTACTTAATGTAAATAGTGGTTGTTTCTCTTTCAATAGTCGAATAAGATATTCGGTATGCGGTGTTTTACCTGTTCCACCAGTGCTTAAATTACCTACATTAATAATGGGTAAACTAAATTTAGATGACTTAAATATTTTAGCGCGATAAAAACCATTACGCAGAACTGTAATTCCTCCATAAATGAGAGCAAATGGAAACAATATAAAGCGCAAAATTTTCATTTAATTCTAATGGATTTAAAATTAGCCAATTTAGCTGATTAATGATCTGCGTTGCTCCGTATTTATAATTGAATTATAAACTTTTAACAACATCAATTAATTGTGACAGGGTCGATTTTAAGATCTTACGCATTGCCTCTGCTCTATCCTCATCAAACAATCGTTCAGCATCATCCATATAAAGATTTTTATTTCTTTCTAATTGCAAGGCGTGAATGTTTTTGGATGGATTACCAAAATAGCGCGTTATATGTCCACCCTTAAACGGGTCATTATGATTTACCTGATATCCTTTTCTTAATTCTGACAAAGCAGCATTAATCAAGTTAGGGTGTGCAGATGTTTGATCAGCATTTCCTAAAATCATTTCAGGAAATTTTTCTGTGCGAATAGTTGGCACTGATTCACGAATTGAATGTGCATCCCACAGTACTGCATTTCCAAACTCACTAATTCGGTCATTTAAAAGTTGTGATACTTGCTTATAATAGGGCCAGTAATAGGTTGCAAGGCGTCTATCTACTTCAGCTTTATTGGGCTCACAACCTTCTTTATAAATTGGGTTTCCTAAAAAATCAGTTGTGGTTGTTAAACCTGTTATGATTCTACCATCATTATATAGTGGGGCACTTTCTGGGTCGCGATTTAGATCTATAACCCAACGTGAATATTTTGCCTGTACAACTGTGATTCCCATGGCTGTAGCAAAATTATACAACTCCTCTAAAAACCAATCAGTATCATCAACACTCTTAACTTGTTCTGGTAAATAATCTCCTACAATTTCAGACGGAAAAGCTATTCCACAATGCGGAATACTTATTATTAACGGAACTTTTTCTCCAATTGCCTCTTTGACAATAAATGGCTGAGAATTTATCGTTTCCATACTAATTCTGGAATTTCTTCGTCCTCACCAATAATGTTTGCAGTTTGTAAATGATAAATGACACTTTTCATCATTTTTTCACCTACCCAACCATGAATAGCCCATTCAGTACTGTTATACCAACGTTCTACATCTTTTATCTTTTGATTGTAGCGTTCACTCACCAACTGAACCATTGTATTGTCATGCATGAATTTATCGCACTCATCATGAATCGTACGAAGCATGCGCACAATTGTATCTGGATGCTCTTTCAAAATTTTATCGGTTGCGGCAATCACAAAACAAGGCCAAGGCGTATTGTATTCTCCAATTCGTCTTAGTTTTCCTTCATCTACAAACGGCTTGGTTGTATATTTTTCCCAATAAAAAACATCCGTTTCCATTTGATCGAGTGAAGGCAATGCTCCATCAATATTTTTAATGATTGTAAATTGATCTTCTTTAATTTTATAACCTTTGCTATCCGCATCTACAATAGCCATTAGATGCGATCCGGAACCGAATCTACTAATTGCATATTGTTTACTAAAAATATCGCGATAATTCATTAATGGATTATTCACACCTGTATGAATTCCCCAAGTTAACGGCGTAGTAACATATGCACTAATGATTTTACTTGGATTACCTTTAATGATATCCGTAATCATTCCTTCCGTCAATAAAATGCACGCATCTACTTCATCATTTCGCAATGCTTTAGTCATTTGACCTGTACCACCACCAAAATCAGTCCACTCTAAATCAACCCCTCTGCTGCTAAAAATGCCTTTTTCTTTTGCTAAATGAATGGGTAAATTAAAATGTTCTGGAACACCACCCAAACGTATTTTTACATTTTTCATAGGCGACAAAGTTAGAAATATCTTGAATACCAATTGACGATTTTCTAAATTGTAAATTTAAACTTGGCTCAAATCTTGTTTAAAACCTAACCTCAGACATAAAATTACGTACATAATAAATGATGATTAATTGTTACCTTTGTAACATAATGCGTTAAACGAATATGAAGCTATTTATTACCTATATTTTCTTGATAGCAACTTCTGCTGTATTTGCCAAAGGAGTTGAAGTAGATACTTTTTTAGTACGTATGGAAGCTGAAATCAATCAGCAACTGGAAATAGTCCGTGCAACTAAGGATGACAATGCACGCTACCTTGAAAATGAATCGTTGAAAGAATTGGTAGAATCAATATTAGCGCATCCTGGATCGTTAACCTATCCTTTCGAAGCTTTTCAAAGTATGTCTACGATCAAATCTCCAGACGGAGCGTTTCGTATTTTCAACTGGAATATAGAAGACAATAATGGATTGAATTATCATTATTGTTATATGATATTACCAGCACGTAGCAATAAGCCTAATCAAGTTATAGAACTTAAAGAAGACCGCATTACACTTCCACCGCGACCTGTAAATATGCTTACGCCCAATAAGTGGTACGGCGCATTGTATTATAAAATTGTTCCTATCAAAAAAGGGAGTAAAACTATGTATACCATGATTGGGTATAACGGAGCCGGTAAAGGGACAAATAGAAAAATGCTGGACGTGTTCTACTTTAAAGGAAAGAAACTAAGAATGGGTTATCCTATTTTTCAAGAATCAGAAACATCAACGCGATTAGTTCGCCGAGTATTCTTTGAACATTCAGAAAAAGTAAAAATATCTGTAAATATGAATACGCAGTTGGATGCTATTGTTTTTGACCATTTAGTTCCAGAAACAAAGGGCTTAGAAGGTATGTATGAATTTTATGTCCCAGACATGACTTATGATGGATACCGTTGGATTGGAGATGTTTGGAGATATAAATCTGATTTAATTGCGACAAATCACGAAAATAAAAAAACACGCCAATACAACCCTTTATTTGCTTCTGACACAACAGGAAAAGAAAAAGAGTTTATTGACTTAAACGATAACTGGACCAATCCTGTGGATCAGAACAATCCTATAAACGTTGGAGGTAGCGCTGTAGCACCATTAGAAGATGATGTTGTTCAAAAAGGGAAGAAAAAACGTAAAGCCAAGAGTAAGGATAAAAAACACCGTAAAGGTTGGTTTAAGCGCCGCAAAGAACCTCGTTCGGCTATTAAGGATGATTAATCATTTAATTATTCAAACTTCTGGGTTGATTTTTTCACCTCAAATGCATTGATTATCTTTCTAAAAAAATCAATGTTATAATGACAAAGTATTTATTTTCATTTCTTGTATTAGCAGTTATTTCCAGCTGCAAAGAGGCTACTATTTTTGGTCGTTTTTCCAATAGCGAACATGGTGACGAAATAACCGTTGATTGTAATTACCTTATAGCTTTGCCTCTCCACAGTGAAAAAGTATTACCCTCTCAACATGACAATACACTTTCATTAAACATCAAAAAAATAGGAGACAAAGAAATTACACTTTCTGTTGAAACTGATTCCATACAATGGCCGTTTGCTGTTTGGAATAAAACCAACGAAACAATTGAAATGGCAGGAAGAGTTTATGAGAAGACTGAAACTATAAATTGTAAATAATCGACATGCTAGTCATCTAACTTAGGAACCGATCTTAACCTTTCA
The DNA here is from genome assembly GCA_937136425.1 of uncultured Crocinitomix sp. Lineage (GTDB taxonomy): Bacteria > Bacteroidota > Bacteroidia > Flavobacteriales_D > Crocinitomicaceae > Crocinitomix. Next base: position 17,510 of record CAKZON010000061.1, on the reverse strand, counting down.
CGGTAGATATATTTTTTCTGAACAGATTCGTACGGGCGATAGATATAATAGACATAGCCATCCACAATCTTAATATGTTCTACATATTTAAAATGTAGTCGGAATGATTTTAAGACCAAACCGGTTTTTCGATCTATTTCACTTAAATAACTGTAGCCATTTCTTTCAAACAAAGCATAAATTGTTCGCTGAACCCTATCTTGAATTAGAGGCTGCTCCCAACCAGATTTCCGTTGATTTCTATGATAATTAATTCTAATACTATCTACAAAACCTTGTTCTGGCGTGTATTTAAACATGAGGTTTTTATAATGATCAAAAACATAAATGCTATCCTCTCCAACTTTAAACAAAGGTGCATATAACGGTTCGTAATAAACTGAATTAGTAAAAACGGTTGCTCCTACCCAAATTTCCTTATCAATACCAGTTTCTAATTGTTTGTCATGCGCCCAAATTTTGGTACGAACATCCACATATTTAAACTCAGATCGATACAGTTCCATCATCAATGTATCCTCCACCGTTTTCATAGTTCGGTAAGATGAATCTGCTCGATTAAACTCTAAATAATCAAAGGCCGGGTAAACATCTGAGTAATTCGAAAAATAGATGTTAGAACCAATCGTATCAATTAATGGAGCCACATATTTAAAATAATAATCACGGTCCTCCAAATAAACCCTCATTCGATCATTCACTACATCCACCAAATAAACTTTCTCTTCTGTTATTAAATGTGTATTCTTTCTAAAATCCGTTCTAAGCTCAACAGCATCACCTGGCACATAATAAGAATCTATAACCGTTTGATTTGTATCTAACAACCGTAACACAGCACCTTTGCTCAGGTTTTTCTCATAGGTGAGTAAAATAAGTTGTCCACTTTTGTCAAACTCAAAATCAGACACGCTATATTGCTGCGTTCCAAACAAAGTATCTGGCACATTTGAAGTTACAACAATAGTGCTCCCCATCTTATCAGGCATCACCACTTCAACATTTATTTTGCCACTCTTTTTTGCACGGCGCACCATTCGGTCAGTAATCACTAATGAATAAGGGTTAAAACCAACGTGTTTAAACTTTAATGTATCATTTACGCCTACTTTATATTGGATAGAAAATTCCCCACCTCTAGAGGTTTTATTCTTGCTATAAGGAGTGTTTGCATAAAAATAATAAGCATCTGGAATAGGGTCTCCGTCTAAATCAACGACTATACCAGACAACTGAAAGGTTTGTGCATTTGTAGTAGATGCAAGTGAAACTAAAATTAATAAAGTAATTATTCTCAACATATATTATATAACCATTTCAATATAGATGCTAATGCCAAAATTATTCCATAATTTTATTTATCCTACTTTTGCCCCGTGAAAATATTCTTTAACTACATTCTCCAATATTTTAAGAAAGACTTTAATATTTTAAGTCATGTTGTTATTGGAATTTTTCTAACCGTTTCACTTTGGTTTAACTACAGTTTCCAGTTCAATGGTAAAAAGGATTTTTATCATGGAATTACAGAGACGTATAATAAGCAGCCGCAATCTGTACTTTATTTGCTGTTATTATTTGGAGCGGCGTTTTTAGTTTCCACGGCCATTGTATCCTTTTTTTCAAAACAAAAAGTAAAACCAATTTTCCATTCTAAATTTATGCTATTTGGTATAATTGGTATGGTATTCCTAGCCTTAGATTGTAGTTATTATTTAATGCAATATACAAATGGGTGGTTTTCGGAAAATGCCTTTATAGAACGTTGGGGGCGCGCTTGCGCTAGTAATATTTCTAGCCTCTTCACGGTTATTATCCCACTTTACAGCATTTATTTTATTGTTCAATATTTTAAGCCAGAATGGTATGGATTAAGACTTAATGGAGCTAAGATTAAACCTTACTTTTGGTTAATCCTATTCATGCTACCTTTAATCTATTTGGCATCTCTCCAGCCCGATTTTTTAGAAAGCTACCCAACCTATACAGATAATTACGAATACCGTTTTTTAGAAACTGACCAATGGATTACGGCAGGAATTTATGAATTATGCTATGGATTTGATTTTTTATCTGTAGAATTATTTTTTAGAGGATTTATGGTGATAGCCCTATCACGGTTTGTAGGTAAAGAAGCCATTTTACCAATGGTAGTGGTTTATTGCTTTTTGCATTTTGGAAAACCTGCCGGCGAGGCAGTTAGCTCAATATTTGGTGGCTACATCTTGGGTATCTTAGCCTATTCATCCCGAAATATTTATGGTGGATTAATTGCCCATTTAGGTGTGGCATGGGGAATGGAATACATGGCATATATCCAATTAAATTAGCCTTACTTGCCAACTTAAGTACACTTTTAAACGTTATCTGTGTATAAGTAAAAATTCTTGAATTAGGATTTTAGGCATTATTTTGTATATTTATAAAAGATGATAACTGGTTTAACGTGTGGCGTAAAAATAAGTGTTGAAAGTCTTTACAGAAAAGACCTTTCAAATGTGAAAAACAGCATGTATTTTTTTAATTACAGAATTGTAATTGAAAACATGAATTCTTACGACATACAATTAATTTCTCGCTATTGGTTCATTTTTGATTCACTAAACCCTGCAAAAGAAATTTCGGGAGATGGTGTAGTCGGTGAACAACCTGTATTAGTTCCAGGGCAAAAACACGTTTATGTAAGCGGCACTGATTTACATAGCGAAATTGGATATATGAGAGGTTATTATATGTTTGAGCGCCAAGATACGAAGGAACGTTTCCGCGTTGCTGTTCCAAAATTTGAGCTTTTCGCAAAGCTCAAAATGAGTTAATTCTCCCCTTTTTTTAATTTATAGTCATTAAATAACTCGCCTAAATTGCGCTTTATATAAGGCTACCATTCACTTTTCATCCTTTTCAGTAATTGGTATATTTTTACTTAAAAATTGCTTAAATTTGTGGCTCTTAAAGTAAAAAATAGACAAGTTATGCCAGAAGCAATTTATCATGTACCAAGACCGACAAATGAGCCAGTAACTCCTTTCACACCTGGAAGTAAAGAAGCTGTAAGTTTGTTGAATAAATATAATGAGATGTACAACCAGTCTCCAATTGATGTACCAATGTACATAGGTTCGGAACAAGTTCGTACAAATGACAAAAAACCAATGTCTCCTCCACATGACCACCAGCACGTTTTAGGTCATTTTAACTATGGAGATGCTTCACACGTAAATGATGCTATTGATGCTGCTATGGCGGCACGCGAGGAATGGGCTAACCTTCCTTGGGAACAAAGAGCTGCAGTATTTTTAAAAGCTGCAGATTTATTAGCTGGACCATTTAGAGATAAAGTGAATGCTGCAACTATGTTAGCGCAATCAAAAAACTGTATGCAAGCTGAAATTGACGCGGCATGCGAATTGATTGACTTCTTTAAATTTAACGTAGCTTATATTACACAAATTTACAACGAACAACCAGAGTCTAACCCTGGAATGTGGAACCGTTTAGAATATCGTCCATTAGAAGGGTTTGTATTCGCGATTACACCATTCAACTTTACATCAATTTGTGCTAATTTATGTGCTGCACCAGCAATGATGGGGAACGTTGTTGTATGGAAACCAGCAGAATCACAAGTATATTCTGCACAAGTATTAATGGAATTATTCCAAGCTGCAGGTCTACCTGATGGTGTAATCAATATGATTACTGTAGATGGACCAATTGCAGGAGAGCAAGTTTTCAAACACCGTGATTTTGCAGGATTGCACTTCACAGGTTCTTCTGCTGTTTTTAAACATTTATGGAAAGAGATTGGAACAAATTTAGATGCTTATAGAAGTTACCCTAGAATTGTTGGAGAAACAGGCGGTAAAGATTTTATTATTGCTCACAAATCTGCAATTGCAAAAGAAGTTGCTGTAGGAATTTCTCGTGGAGCTTTTGAATTCCAAGGACAAAAATGTTCAGCTGCATCTAGAGCTTATTTACCTTCTAATATTGCGCAAGAAGTAATTGACTCTGTTAAAACAGATGTTGCTTCTTTCAAAATGGGATCTCCGGATGATTTCAGCAACTTTATTAATGCTGTTATTGATGAGCGTTCATTTGATAAAATTGCAGGTTATATCGATTATATTAAAGCACAAGATGATGCTGAGATTGTAGTTGGAGGAAACTATGACAAATCAAAAGGTTACTTTATTGAACCTACGGTTGTCGTAACTTCAAACCCAAAATTCAGAACTATGTGTGAAGAAATTTTTGGACCTGTAATGACTATTTTTGTTTATGACGAGAATGAGTTTGAAGCAACATTAGAATTATTGGATAGCACTTCTGAATATGCCTTAACAGGAGCTGTATTTTCTCAAGACAGATATGCAATTGATTTAGCAAGTAAAAAATTGCAAAATGCTGCAGGTAACTTCTATATCAATGACAAACCAACTGGAGCTGTTGTAGGACAACAACCATTTGGTGGAGCAAGAGCATCAGGAACTAATGACAAAGCTGGTTCATACATGAATATGTTGAGATGGGTTTCTCCACGTACAATTAAGGAAACTTTTGTACCTGCAACGGATTATAGGTACCCGTTTTTAGGATAAAAAAGGTAAAAGAATAAATTTAGAGCGGAATTGAGTTAATCTTGATTCCGCTTTTTTATTGTACGACTAATTTAGAGGTTTGCCAAACTCCATTTGCATTTAGAATTTGGTTTTCAACAATAAAACACACTAAGCACTCAGTGTGTTGCTTTAATCAACTGAACAATAAGACGTTAATTAAATTAATGGATTCGCTCTATTTTTATTGAAATTTCCAGTTAAATTTGTTGCCCCTTACAAACGTATAAAGTGACCACTTTTTTTGGAAGATAAATTTATTGATATAGACCAATTAATTCGCGATAAAAACCCTCGTTTATATCGTTGGATGCCTCGTTTTCTTATTAATTACTTGAAGCGTACTATTCACCAAAAAGAATCTAACGAAGTAATTCGTGAAAACAAAGGGGCTAATGGATATGAATTTTCATTAGATGTTATTAAAAGGTTAGAGATTAAGGTTGAAGTTGAAGGATTGGAAAACATTCCAGCAAGTGGAGGTGCCATTTTTGCGGTAAATCATCCACTTGGCGGAATGGACGCCCTTGCTATAATCAAAGAGGTATATCCAATTAGAGATGACCTTAAATTTGTGGTGAATGATTTACTACTTAATTTACCCAATTTAAAGGATTTGTTTACAGGTGTTAATAAACACGGCTCAAATAGTAAAGAATCATTAACTGCACTCAATCAATTGTTCGCCTCAGAACGTGCTATTTTTGTATTTCCAGCAGGACTGGTAAGTAGACGCAAAAAAGGAAAAGTAGAAGATTTAGAATGGAAAAAAACCTTTATTACGCGTTCAAAAAAGTTTCATACTCCAGTTATTCCCGTTCATATTGATGGAGAATTAACTTCCTTTTTCTATCGCCTTTCAAACTTTCGAAGCCGTGTAGGCATCAAAGCAAATATTGAAATGTTTTATTTGGTAGATGAACTTTTTAAGCAAAAAGGAAAAACATTGCGGATTAAATTCGGAAAATCCATATCTTACAATACGTTTGATAAAACTAAAAAAGACCTGGAATGGGCGCAATGGGTTAAAGAAAAAGCCTATGCCCTTCAAACGACTGTGAAAAATGACTAAAATTGATACCAGCTATATAATACCACCTGTAGATCGGGAATTGATTCTAAAAGAACTTAATGCAGATCGTTTTTTAAGAGAAACGAATCGTGCAGGAAACCTTATCTACTCTGTTAATCACAAAAATGCACCAAACGTTATGCGTGAAATTGGGCGGCTACGTGAATTGACTTTTGCTGTTGCAGGAGGTGGAACAGGAAAAGAAGTAGATATTGATGAACAGGATACTGCAGATATTTGCTATGAACAACTGATTGTATTTTCTCCAGAAGATCAAGTTATCATGGGCGGATACCGTTATATTGATTGTGCTAAAGCAGTTAGTGCCGACAAGCACGAATTGTCTACTTCTCATTACTTTAATTTTTCTAAAAACTTTGAAGACAATTATATGCCCTATGCTATTGAATTAGGGCGTTCATGGGTTAATCCGCTTTTTCAACCCTCCGTTAATCCGCGTAAAGGTTTATTTGCGTTGGATAATTTATGGGATGGTTTAGGAGCAATTGTTTTGTTGCACCCGCACATGAAGTATTTTTTTGGTAAAGTAACTATGTACTCTTCGTATAACGAGAATGCAAAACGTGCGGTATTAGGTTTTATGAAAACTTATTTTCCTGATACAGAAAAATTGGTTACTCCACTTAATCCAATGTACACCACTGTTGAAAAACATGAAATTGTAAACTTAGTGGCTGGATTAGACTTTAAAGAAGGACTAAAAGTTTTACAAAAATATTGCAGAGATAACGGTGAAAATGTGCCACCACTTATCAATAACTACATGCAACTGTCTCCAACCATGAAATCTTTTGGAACGGCACGAAACCCGGATTTTGGAGGAGTTGAGGAAACAGGAATACTTGTAACGTTAGCAGATATTGAAGAATCTAAAAAAAGTAGACATTTAGAGGGCTTTGAATTGAGTCACTAAGTGTTGCATTTTCATTTTCCTAATCAACTAAGTTGTTTATTAACACTTCAACGGTAATTATCATCTATTAAACGGTAACGAAAAAGCATATATTATGTGTATTTTTGTTTTCAAAATTTAACTAACCTCAATGATAAAGAGATTTTCACTTCTTAGTTTCATAGCCCTTGCATTAGGAATCAGTTCATGTGAAACGGAATTTAGTTTAAATGGTGATTATGAATTAACGCCTGTTGTATTCGGTTTAGTGGATCATACAGACTCAATTCATGTGATTAAAATTACCAAAGCTTTTTTAGGTGATGGAGACAATTTAGTTTATGCTCAAAATCCTGATTCAAGCTATTTTAATCAAGTTTCAGCAATTGTTACTGAGTTCGATCCTTCAGGTGATGAGACAGGTAGATCATGGGATTTGCAAGATTCAATAGTAACTGGAAAATCTACTGATGGTATTTTTTATGCTCCAGATCAAAAAGTATATTTCTTTTTTGAAAAGGAATTAGACAGTAAAAACACATACAAGATTGAGGCTGATTTAAATGAAGGAGCGCACAGTTTTACTGCTGAAACTTCATTAATTAATGGTTTTGGTGTTCCTACAACAATTACAAATAACTCTTTTAAAGTTCGTTTTGCAAAAAACACTGTAAATGAGGATGGTGATTACTTAACTTGGGTTTTTGACCTTAAAAGTGGACTTGAAAATGTAGGCGAAATAGAAGTTGGCTATACTTTCCATTGGACAGAGTATTATTTAGATGGGACATCCGAAAGTTTTTCTGCCAAAAAGTTTGAGTATTCTGAAACTGACACTGACCGCCCAATTCGTGTTAACGGTCTTGATTTTTTTAATTGGGTTGCAGAAACAATTCCTGATGACGCAGATAATATCGATTACCGTAAAGCTGATGGTATAGATTTAAGAATTTCTCTTGCACATACAAATTTAACGCAGTATATGAACGTTTCTGAACCAGTTTCAGGTATTGCTCAAGTTCAACCTGTATATACTAACCTTGAAGGTGGATATGGATTATTTTCAAGTCGTTTACTCTATTCTTTAACTGATCTTCCTCTAGACGAAGCATCAATTAAAGAATTGTCAAGCGGTACGCGAACATTCTCTAAGCAGTTTTGTTCTGATTACGCCGTGCACAATGGCGAATCTTTTGAATGTCCTTAAATTTTATTCTTAGAATAAAAGAATTGCTCTAAAGCTCTTCTTATTTAATGTTGATTATTTTCTTACTAGACTCATGTCAAATGGCATACGGTTTAAGATAGAACGCCCTAAGGTCAGTTCATCCGTATAATGTAATTCAGTTCCAACAGCAACACCACGCGACAATGTTGTAATTTTCACAGGATAGTCTGCTAATTTTCTAAATAAGAAAAAGTTTGTTGTATCTCCCTCCATTGATGCGTTTAAGGCTAGCACAACTTCATTCACCTCTCCACTTTTTACACGCTCAACCAATCCGTCAATATTCAAATCATGCGGACCAATACCTTCCATTGGAGAAATCACACCTCCTAATACATGGTAAACACCAAAAAACTGCTCGGTAGACTCAATTGCCATAATATCTCTAATATCCTCAACCACGCAAATCAATTCTTTTTTACGTGAATTTTGCATACAAATGGAGCATAAATCGCCATCTGATATATTACCACAACATGTACAAGAGGATATTTTCTCATGCATTTCTCCTAACGACTTTGAAAAAGCCGCAATTTCATCTTCCTCTCTCTTGAGTAAATTAAGAACTAGGCGCAAAGCTGTTTTCTTTCCAATACCTGGTAAAGATGAAAAATGCTCTACTAAATCCTCTAAATGCTTTGATGGGATATTCATTGCTACGAATTTACGCAAAAATCCAGTTAGATGATGGCATCTTATAGTTAGTATTTAACATCTCAACTTTAAGAAATCAAATTCAATCTGTAGAAAATCAGATTAAATCAATAGGTGTAATGCAATCAGTTCTACAATTGATAATTGATAGTCGAACATTGATAATTGACAATTGAATGACTAAATTTAACCCATGCTAAAAGCTTCTCTTGAAAAATACACCTTAGACTTTAAACGCCCTAGTGGAACATCACGTGGGTTTTTAACTCAAAAAGATTCTTGGTTCATTCGAATTTGGGATTCAGAAAAACCTGGAATTGTTGGTATTGGTGAAGCTTCAATCATCAAAACACTATCTCCTGATTGGAATCAAACGTATGTTGGCTTTCTTACAGAAGTCGTAAACAACATTAATGAATTTATTAAAACTCTATCAGACACAACAAAAGATCATAACCACCCTGACAGTGATAAAATGATCATGTTATCAAATTATCCATCTATTTATTTAGCTGTGGAGACCGCCCTACTCGATTTAAAACATGGAGGAACAAAAGTTATTTTCCCATCTGATTTTGTGAGCAAGCAAGCTCCAATAAAAATTAACGGCCTTATATGGATGGGTAGCAAAGAATACATGTTGGAGCAAATAAAAGAAAAATTAGCCGCTGGGTTTGACTGTATTAAATTAAAGATTGGCGCAATCGATTTTCAAAAAGAATTGGACTTGCTTGCTTTTATTCGTTCAAAATATACGGCAGATCAAATTGAATTGCGTGTAGATGCCAATGGCGCGTTTTCGCACGAAGAAGCGTTGCATAAATTAGAAGCATTAGCCAAATACGATATCCATTCAATTGAACAACCTATAAAACAAGGAGACTGGATTGCAATGCGTGATTTATGTAAAAAAACACCACTGCCAATTGCTCTGGATGAAGAATTAATAAACGTAAATGTTTCAAGTGAGAAAAGAACGCTTCTTGAAACCATTCAGCCACAGTACATCATATTAAAACCAAGTTTAATTGGAGGTTTTAGAGGCACTGACGAATGGATTGCGTTGGCAGAGGAACTGAATATTCGTTGGTGGATTACCTCGGCACTTGAAAGTAATATTGGCTTAAATGCAATTGCTCAATATACATTCACAAAAAATAATTTAATGCCGCAAGGCTTAGGAACAGGTCAACTTTATACGAATAACATTCCTTCTAAACTTGATATTCAGCAAGGGCATCTAATACACCATTAACAAGAATTCAAAATATGCAACGCTCGTTTCTTATTATTAGCATCTTTATCTTCTCTATTTTTAGTTGTCAGGTATCTCAAGATCCAGATTCTGATCAAGGTTTTGATGATGATGATTTTGTTTGTGATTTTCCAATGCCTGAACCTCAAACATTTCCCATTGCGGAAATTGAGACACGTTTAGGTACAATGCATTTTTGGCTATTTGATGAAACCCCAAACCATAAAGCAAAATTCATTGAATTGGCAAATGAAGAACATTATAATGCTTTTACTTTTAACCGAGTAATTGCAGATTTTGTTATTCAAGGTGGATGTCCAGATTTGCCTGAATACTTTGAAGATTCTCCTTATCTTATAGATCCTGAATTTGTGGATACAATTGGACATACCTATGGCGCATTGGGCATGGGAAGAGACGACAACCCAGATAAACAATCAAATGCTTGCCAATTTTATATTGTAAGTAATGAGGATGGCGTACCACGTTTAGATGGTGATTATATGATATTTGGTAAAATTATTGACGGAGAGGACGTTTTAGAATTGATCGAGCACGAACAAACAGATGATACTGACACTCCATTGGAGGCAGTTCCACTAACAGTTAGCATAAAAGAGTATACAACTGAAGAGTTATTAGCATTGTTCGACTTTACACCTAAAAAACGATAAAGTAATTTGTATTTTAGCGCTCGTACTATGCAATACCGTGAATTAAATAACGAACTCGCTATTAAAACGCTTAAGCAACTTAAGTTGAGAATCAACGACCGTTTTCCAGATTCAGGATTATTTAATGTGTGTGACGAATTACTGAAGGTAGCTGAAGAAAGCAAGTCTAAAATTGCCTTTATTTCTAAGCCATTAATATGGTTAAGAATAACTTTAATATCATTAGTGGTAATCACTTTTACCATTTTGTTTTTAACCATTTCTGCGCTCAATGTAGAAACCGGTCAATTTAACATGATTGATTTAATTTCAATAGCAGAGGCATCTATTAACGACTTGATTTTGATTGGTGCAGCGATCTATTTTTTGGCAAAGACAGAAACGCGGATCAAACGGAACCGGGCGTTAGATGCTTTACATGAAATACGTTCTATTGCACATGTTATTGATATGCATCAATTGACCAAGGATCCCAAAAATATTGCAGCAAATGATACTGAGAATTCACCCAAACGTAACATGACTTTGTTTGAATTGTCTCGCTATTTAGATTATAGCAGTGAAATGTTAGCGCTTTGCAGCAAAATCTCGGCGTTATATGCCAACGGTTTTAAAGACGAGGTTGTATTACAAACAATCAATGAAATTGAAACTTTGACAACAAGTTTAAGCCGCAAAATATGGCAGAAAATTTCTGTTTTGGATATCACTAAAGATCTTAATTAAAGAGAGTCTTCTAACTCCAATGTTCCTAATTCTTCTTCAGTTTCTGTTACCTCAATATGTCTTGGAATGGTTGAAGGTTCATGAGGGTTAGGCATAATTCCATTACACTCTTTAATCAATTTGGGTGGCAGTGGTTTTTCTTCCACCAGTTATAACGGTGGCGGTATTTCTTGATAATAATCTTCTTTTTCCATTATTCGATCAGGAAAGGTAAATTCAAGCAAGTTCAAGTACAATGGATCATATCTCTTATATAAATCAAAATAATTTCCATTAAAACGTTTTTTAAAGTACTTATAACGTGCTAAATGTATGCCAAACTGAATTTGATCAAGGACCTTAAACCAAGACTTTAAACTTGTATTCCTTTGCTTTTTTAATTCGACGTAAAAATTGCGTGGCGGCTGCAATATTACTCCAAATTTATCAGTCAACTTTTTGATTCTTTTAAATCTATCAAGTTCAAATTCCCAAAGTTTCTTTTTTTCATTCGTATACAGAGTTTCCTCCAACCTCTTTATTTCAGCATCTACAGTATTTGATATAATTTTTGTATAATTAATACTATTAATGTTTTGATCATTTTTTTCAATATTATTATCGTAATACGCAAATGCGAGTTGAAAGAGGTTATCGACATTTACAAAATGACCTTCTACCAATATTTCATCTCGGCTATTAACCATTATATTCAGCACGTCGTAATACATTTGAAAACAATCGTTATTTGATAGTTTCAGGCTACTCCAGTCCTCATATGTGACTTTTATATATCTTCCATTGCCACCCACAAAACAAATCTCCATTTGTAAATTTGTATTCATTAACTCATCAATAAAAACAGATAATTCAGATTGTACTACACTGGAATCAACAATTAAACAATACTTGTCAACATCAAATGATTCAGGCGAAAAATTTGCGATAACTTCTGCATTTTCGAGTGTAGGCGCTCCTACATATGTTCTATTATCCAGTTTTTCGAGATAACCCTGTTCATTTTTTAAGTAGATAATTGCTTTAGGTAAGTTTTCATCCCATTTATAGCCAATCGGATATCCATAATTTAAACTATAAGCAAAGACATTATATTCCTCCGCAATTTTTTGAAAACGATTGGAAGATTTTGCATTAGTATTAATTGCGAAGAATAAAAGTCCTACAATTAAAAGAATGGTTTTGGAGGTTGCAAACATAATCTTATCGCATCAAAAATTATACCTCATTTAATTTAGATCTATATCAATAAAACAATGCATATATCAATTCAAATTTTAGTGCGCTACTCTAATTTTTTCTACTTATTTTTGACTATGATCCAACCACAACAATTTATCCCATTAGCATTGATCAGTATCTTAATGATCTCATGTGACAATAGTTCACCTGAAAATACTGGCAATGAAGACATAGAAGTTTCAACTACGGACACAACCTCACAAATAGAGGAAGTTGTTGACTTTGAAGGAGAATGGGTAGAAGAACGCATGAATAATATAGCGAGCTTTGCAAATGCTGTTATTACCGAAGACATAACAACTGTTGCAAATTACATTGATTTTCCTTTGGAACGTGAAGCACCAATTGCTGCAATTTCAAATGCCGAAGAATTTGAGAGCTACTTCCCCACTTTATTTGATGATGAATTAAAGAATAAACTAAATGAGCATTTGAATAATCCTGACATAATTGACTTATCTAACTCAAACGGTACTATAGGTATTTTAAACGGGTTGATTTGGTTCAATGACACTGGAAGTAAAATAGTTTCAATAAACTATAGTTCTGCCGCCGAGAAAGAATACCAAGCAGAAATGCAAGAAAAATTGCGTTATGCACTTCACCCCATTTTAAAAGATTACGACCACAACGTTTTTTTAGGGCGAACAGAAGAAGGGCTTTTTAGAATTGACGAAACAGAGAAAGGTTTGCGTTATGCGTCTTGGAATGGAGACCAAAACATGTCTGATGAACCTGATTTTATTTTATGGAATGGAGTGAGTGAACAACAAGGAACAGCCGGTGGTTGGACAACAACCTTTGATAATGTTGACACACAATATATTTTAGACCAAGTGGATATGTGCGAAAACCCTGAAGATTGTGGGTTGTTTTTAGTAATAAAGGATGAAGGCGAAATAACTTCTAAATTAACTGTTACTGAGATTACAGATCCATTTGAGGAAATTACTGAGTAAAGTTTTTCCCTAGCAAGAAGCTAAATATCTGCCCAACAATCCTGACACAAGTTTCCCGTGCTATTGTCAATTGTTTTTATTGATTCATTCGCATCATTCATTAAACAGTTTAGTTCAGGACAATGACGCAAACCTAAAACATGACCTACCTCATGGCACGTAATACGCATAAGGCGTTTATAAAATGTTTTGCTTGATACATTTTTATGCAATCTATTTGAAGATACAACGCAAGCATTTCCACCAACACTTCCTAAGCCAAAAATTCCAAAGTCTTTATACATCCACTCAGGATCTTTGATTTCCCTTGTGCCTTCTTTATATTTTGTAATTGAAATATCTTGATTGGTTAACCCTACAGCAATATCTATAGAATCTGGATGATGATATGTTAACCAATGTAATAAAGAATCAGCCCTGTATCGAGGATAACGAATTTCAGTATACGCCATTTCTGGTAAGTCTGTTTTGTTGAGCACAGCAACCTCAAACCCATACATTTTTTCAATTGAACTTTTAACAGAATCAACTTCGCGGTCTGCTATATTTCCATATGGTTGAATACCAATTAATGGCGGACCTTGGTCCAAACCAATAATTTCCTTTGTTTTTGGAAAAAAAATAAAAATCGCACTCACTATTAAAGCCAGTACAAATACAAATACAATTACCACTACACGTTTCATATCTCCTCTAATTCATCAAATTCATTTGGGTCGAAGTTTTCCAAATCATTTGATTCCGTATTAGTTGATTCAGAAAAATTAAACCGATCCTCTGAATCATTACTTCCTTCAAATAATTCTTCCCATGAAAAATCTGGCTCCAATTCATAAAAATTCATGATATCTTCACTTTCATTTTTATCAATTGTTTTTGAATTGTCGGTATAATGCCTTTTTACGCTCAAATACACATTACCGCGACAACTTGAACACCAAAGAAAAATAAACTCGTAATGGTTGGGATCTTTTTTATGTGCACGATCATAATTTAAAAATGATCGAATTCCATCCATTTCAATTTTATCTTCCAATTCTGATAACGTAAAAACCTGTGGAAGTTTCAATAATTTTGATTCGCTATTTTCCATCCATTTATCACAAACTTCACAATAAGGTTTATCACCTTTTCTGGCAGATGCAACAAAATAGATTGGAAACCCAACAATTAACGCGGCTTCAGAAAGCCAAGAAAAATATGGAATGCCTCCATTACGTGTAAAACCGCCTGTTAACCTTTCAAAATAAAAAGAAAAATCAGTCAATACAGTAAAAAAGGGAACCTCAAAAATTAAAGCCAAAAAGAAAATCCATGCACAAACTAAACCAATGACAGCAAAAAGAGTCATTGAAAATACACGAAGATTATAATGTCGAATTTTTGCCCCTTCAATTGCTAAAGTCCCAACAACTGCAATTATGAGCATGTAAAGCCCAGCAATTAAAAAGTTAAAGAAACTGGCTGGATTCTCTAAAGTAACATAGGCATACAAATCAGCAATACCAAAAATGATTAATAGGCTCAGAGGATACGCCCACGCCATGCGAGCTAAACTGAACTTTTTCGATTCTTGGTAATATGCCATCCTATTTCATATCAATAGCCTGCAAAGTATTCATCATTAAAGAAGCAATGGTCATAGGTCCTACTCCACCTGGTACAGGAGTGATATAAGAACATTTAGGTGCTACCTCATCAAACTTTACATCACCCAATAATCTGAAACCTGATTTTTTAGAATCATCTTTCACACGTGTAATTCCAACATCAACAACCACAACACCCTCTTTCACCATATCTGCCGTTAAGAACTCGGCTTTACCAAGTGCCACAATTATAATGTCTGCCTTTTTGGTGTATTCAAGCAAGTTTTTTGTACGCGAATGTGTTAAAGTAACCGTGCAATTCCCAACCTTATTATTACGCGCCATTAAAATACTCATTGGTGAACCAACAATATGGCTTCTTCCAATCACCACACAATCTTTACCAGAAGTTTCAATATTATAACGATCTAATAACTGAACAATGCCATATGGCGTAGCAGGTAAAAAGCAAGGTAAATCCAAAACCATTCTTCCTAAGTTTTCAGGATGAAAGCCATCAACATCTTTAGCAGGAGAAACCGCTAAGGTTACTTTATGCTCATCTATATGTTTTGGTAAAGGCAATTGCACAATGAATCCATCAATATTATCATCATTGTTTAACTCATCAATTTTAGCTAATAAATCTGCTTCAGACACATCCTCAGGTAACTGAACTAAAGTAGAATCAAATCCTACTTTTTCACAAGCTTTAACTTTAGCATTAACATAAGTAACGCTGGCCCCATTAGCACCAACAATAATTGCGGCTAAATGTGGTGTTTTTTTTCCTTGTTTTTTGAGCTCAGCAACTTTAATTGTGATCTCATCTTTAATGTCATTGGATGTTTTTTTACCGTCTAATAGAATCATTTGCACGTATTTTTTGTGGTTACGTCCAAATGTAGTAAAAAAAACAGCTTTTTTTTCTTGTTAGGGCGGCGAAATATTTAAAAATTCTCAAAGCCAATAAAATGAACAGAATGGCACAGCAAATAGGATTATATTCTTGAAATAGACCAATAGAAAATTCGGCTTTATTGTAAAAAGTTGATAGCTCTCAATAATAAATTAAGCTGTAAGTTGCACTAACATTAAAAAGAAGCCAAAGTCTAACTTCGGCAACAATCGTCTTGCGCATTTTTAAACCCAAGGTAGCGCAGGGCGATTGTTTTATTTATTCATAATTGCATCAACCTGCTCCATTGTCACAGTTCCACCTTCATTCCCCCAGCTGTTGAGTACATAGTTTACAACATCCATTACTTCTTTATTAGACAAACCTTGAGGCGCCATAATGGTATTATAGATCTCACCATTCACGGTAATTTCACCTTCCAATCCGTTTGCAGCAATTTCGATTGCGCGTTCTTTATCAGCCAATAAATAATCTGAGTTTGCAAGCGGCGGAAAAGCTCCTGCCAAACCTACACCATCTTTCTGATGACATGCTACACATGTTCCCATATACACTTTTTCTCCAGCAGCAAATTCACTGGGTTGCACTAACATATCATCTGTTGCCCAACCTTCTGTTTCTTCGCCTCCGCAGGCAACTAATATTACGCTACAAATAATAACCGCTAAATGTTTCATTTTTCTATAATTTAATCGGTGTAAAGGTAGGTAATTCTTACTCTTCTGCGTAGTAATAATCGTCTAAAATGATATATCGAGAAGACTCCTGAATTGTGTCATAATAGTTTATGATTTCATCCCATGTGAAGGTAGGATATTTGTCAATTTCGTACGATTCTCCATTAAAAGCGGCTTTACCAAAAGCAAGGATGTTGTCATCCAAATACCATTCGCGTACTTTTGTTGCACGGCTAACCTCTCCATTTGCAATCCACTCCATTGATCCTGTTCCATCTTCGTTAATAATGATTCGGTGCGCATCATTTTCTGCCGTATAATGGATCCATGTTCCAACCATTGCTTCAGAAGATTCGAGCAATGGAGTTTTAGAACAACCAATTATTAAAAATGTGAAAGCAAAATACAAGAACTTATTCATAGCTCTAAGATATAAAATCCAATGGTAAGGTTTTATAAATGCTTACTATTCTTTTGGAACATATACAACAGAAGTTCTCGCTCCAACAATTCCAACTGTAAGTCCAGAAATTAAGAAATCACCAAACTTAAATTTACTTTCTACAATAAAATCATCTTCAGGAACACGCGGATCATTTTTCCCAAGTGGAACTAATCCCCAAAATAAATAGAACTGCTTTGATTTAGAATATTTCTCTGTTTTGGTTTTATTAGAAACATCTCCTACTGTAGTTTGTTGCACATAGCATGAAGACAAAACGCTTAATATACAAGCGAATAGAAAAAATTGTTTTGTAAGTTTTAACATAGCATATTGTTTTTATAATTTTCAGTAGAATCGAGAAAGAAAAGTTTTCCCCCTACCCTAATTTTTAGAGAAAAGTTTTTTCGGAAAATGGTCGAAAAAAAAAATCGATAATAAACCTGAAAAATTTATTTGCGAATAAAAAAAAAGCACTACCTTTGGCGCGGAGAATTGGCAGAGTGGTCGAATGCGGTAGTCTTGAAAACTATTGTACCGCAAG
>CAKZON010000060.1 GCA_937136425.1 uncultured Crocinitomix sp. | reverse complement strand
TCAATTATTGAAACAAATAAACCCCACCTCATTGCTTCAGTCTTTACTTTTGGAAGAGAAGATTTGATTCCTGATATGTTTATTGAAATTTTGAGAAATTCTGATGCTCAAAACAAGTTGTTCAATAAGCTGAGGTATTATCTTGAAAGACATATAGAGTTGGACGGAGATGAACACGGGCCTCTATCGCTTAAAATGATTGCTGAACTTTGTGGCAATGATGATCAGAAGTGGATTGAAACGTTAGAAGTAGCAAAACAAGCACTAGAAAAGAGAATTGGTCTCTGGGATTCAATTAACGATATGATTCAACAAGAAAAGTCGGCATATAACAATGTATATAGTGCGTAGTATTCTGTGAGGTATACAACACCAGCACAGGAAATTAAGATTAATTAAATAAGTATGAAGAATAGTTTGAAAACTGTAACAATATTAATTGCCTTATCAACCTTTAGTTGCGGTAGTAATTGCAGTAATGATGATTTTGACATCATTGGAGAATGGGATGTGAAAACTGTAGAATTCATTGATCAAGAAGGATTAATGGAAAAGTTTTGTCAAGAAGAAGGGGTGGATTATGACGAGTATTTAGAAACTACCAAATTATTTGAAAGAGTCGAATTCAACTTTCAGGAAAAAGGTGTTTTAGCGTTAAAAAATCCTGAAGAAATGGGTGGTGATGGAGAAACAACATATAACTATTCAAAAGGCTCTGATAAATTGGTTTTTGGAGGTCATGAATATGGTTTTAGAATAGAGAGTTGTGAGGCGGTGGTAATTACTGACTTTGCTCTAGGAGAATCAACTTTGCTTGAAATGCATTGTGAACGAAAATAGTTCTTATAAAATCATTTAATTTTTAGCAATTAGAAAGACAAACCGAAAAGTTTGTGCCCTTTACAATCGACACGAAATTGTTGATTTAGCTTTAAAAATAAAATTGTGGCTTGAAAATGGATCAAAGATTAATAAACAGAACGATAATATTATTAATATGTATTAGTATATATTTTCTTTTTATTCATCCTTTTATTTACTTCGACCATCTAGGTTTTTTCAATTTAAAACAATTGGTTTTTTTCTTGATTTTTGGTGTCTGTACAACGGTTATGATATTTAGAATAGAGACTAAGAAATTGAATAAAATAATTTCAAGTTTACTTCTGTTAATTCTTTTAATCTCATATATCTTTATTCATGATAACGTTTATGAGAATATGTTGTGGAAGGAAAGAATCGGTAGATTTAATGATTTAAAAGAATAGGTCATTAATATCATAGTATAACCTTAAACCGTTTGTAATTTTAGGGTTAGTTCGTCACATTTAAAGTCGCTAAGAAGTTTCAATATCAATGTACATTTCATATTAATTTTCTTAATATTGACACTATAGATATAAATGATATGACAGAACAAGAAGAAGAACCAAAAGGTGGATGTATTTCAGGAGGATTGAATTTGTTCGGAGGTTTATGCGGACTAATCACCGTTGTAAGTGTTTTTAACGTAGCATTCGATCTTGATTTGGCTATTAGAGTGTATGGTTCCAGCACGGAGCTTCCTACCGAATGGATGGCGGTTATTGCATTAGCAGTAATAAGTGCGATAACGTTAGGTATCTCAGCCATCATGACAAATAGGTGGATTAGGAAAAAATTTCAAACTTATCCTTGGTTAAAATGGGCAGCGCCTATTGTGATTACACTTGCTTTGGTATTTGGATTTTATGCCGTGTATTATAATATTGAATATGCTGGTCCATTGCATTATGCATCACGCAGTAATGATATAGAAGCTGTTAAAGAAGAGCTCAAAGAAGGAGTAGAGGAAAGAGATTTTGATCGTTCGGTTTGGGAGTGTATTAAGTTAGATCATGTGGAAATCTTAAGCTTATTACTAGAACATCCGAATGCTGAAGAAAATATGAAAGGAGATTTTAGTTATGCTTTAGATATAGGTTCAAAGGATGTATTAATTCTATTTATTGATGCAGGTGTAGGTGCAGAGGGGGAAGAAGGAGAATTCTTGGCACAATTTCTTGCGGTTTCAGAACTGTCAAAAGAGGAAAAAGAAATAGTGGGGTTAAAGTTCTTTGAAACAGGTTCCAATCCAGACGGCGTTTATACCGGAGGTTATATGGGGACAGAGCTAACGGCAATTGAACAAGCAAGAGAACAAGGGTTAACAAAGTTAGTGGCCGCTGTGGAAGCAGATTAGCGTGATTCCTTGGCAATCGTTTTAATTGTAATACTCATCAAATCATGATTTTGATAGGTGAAAACTACTAACAGTAAGAAGTAAATATCAGTGTTGCTCGTCGATAACATAAATGCTTATATTTACTTAAACCTTAGTACCAATTCAAAATCATTAAAAATGAAGGTTACAGCTGAAAAAAACGAGAAAATGGGAAATTTGATCTTTGCATCTATTTATCCTCTTTACTGGAATAGATTGGAGAAGAATGGTAGAACTAAAGAAGAGTTTCATCAAGTTTTAGAATGGTTTACTGGGTTTGACGAAGATAAATTACAATCACTTATCGAAGAGAAAGTGACCTATAAAACATTTTTTGAAAGAGCAAAGATTCATCCAAACGCACACCTTATTAAAGGAGTAGTTTGTGGTTATAGAATTGAAGAAATACAAGATGAATTTGAAGTGTATAGACAAAGCAGGCAAATGGAAAAGCTGATTGATGAATTGGCAAAAGGTCGTAAAATGGAGAAAATTTTGCGGGAAGAAAAAAAATAAATGAAAAATTCAATTCTCATAATCATTTTGATAGGATTTTTTTCCTTCTCTTTTCTAGCCCAAATAAACACATCAGCTGGAAAAGGAGAAAAAATAAAAATCGAATTGAACGGATTAAGTGATGAACATCCAAATAAAGAAACTATGGAATGGTTTCTCAATAATTATGCTGAAGAGTTTATTGAATCGAACGAAAGTTGGGATGTTTTAGTACATCAAAAACTCATTCAAAAGGGGTATGAATTTCACACCAAATCATCAAATATTTCTTTGATCCTGATCTTTTGTAAAAACCAAAAGGATGCCTTGCTTATAGCTGAAGCCAATTTTCCTGTTGTTAATGGGGTTCAAAAGGCGGGTGTAAATGGAGGTGTGTTATTTGTAGTAGAAGGAGAGGACGAATATAAAGTAAATGATGTTCTTGGATGGTTTGCCGGAGAAGAGTAATAGAAGTTACTTTCAAACTTCGCCCACAATAAAAAACAAGTATACTCGAAACATGATGAATAAGTTTGATTTTGAAAACAGCATATCGAAAAACAAAAATTATTTAATTGATTTATCTCTTGAAACAGATGAGACTGAAGATTTACAATATTTAGTAGATAATTTTTGTGGAACAATTGTAAGTGATGTTTCAGAAATTCAAAATGTACAACACGAAATAAGACTATATGCAGTTGGAGATATTAGACAATTAGAAAACGAAACGAGGACAATTTTTATAGTCAGAGAATTAGCCTCAAATTATGAAGGTTTGACTGCAGAGAATTTTTCAAAAGTTGGACTTGGACAAGTTCCAATAAACATTCATAATGCTGGAGTTTTTTATAGAGAGTATTTCAATAAAGATGATTTCTTCACCCAGATAAAATCAGAACATGAATTTCAAGGATTAACAGAGTCAAACAAGCAGTCTATGGCTTTGAGAAAAGGGATTTATTTAAGTAAAGTTATTAAACAGACAAAAGGGGAAAAGGAATCGCTACACTTTCGTTTGTTAAGGTGTTCAAGCAATTTAACTGGCCCAACTGATAACTTTAGAGCGGCTGATAATCAAATTATAGATTCTTTGAATGAAGCCATTAAATTTGATTTTGAGAAAGAGACAGAATTAAATCATGTCTTAGCACAAATATATTTGAACAAAAAAAATGAATTGAATTCAAAAGAAGTCAAAGCTAAAATTAGTGCACACTCAGATAAAACAAAAGACATGGTCAAAGAAGGATTGCTTACATTTTGCACCTTCTACGATAAAAAAAACTTTGAAAAACTATCACCTTCAAAAACAGATAGATTTGATTGGGTTTATAAAAAATCTAGTGGGTTAACTAGGCTTCTTTTTAAGTTGAAAAATACCGTTACTGATGAATCTTTAGTGAAGGAGTTTAGCGTGACTTTATATCCAAATTCAGTTTTTTCAATTCCACTTTCCACAAATAGACTTTATACGCATGAAATAAGACCTTCAGTACTAGATATTGATAAAATTCCTACTAGAATGGGATATGTCATTCGGTGTTCAAATCTAGAGGCTGTTTATGAAGATAATAAGACTTTTATAAAAGAAAATGGGAATTTAATAAGGTTAGAACAAATGAATAATGAGAATATGGATGATTTAAGAGATTCTTATTACAAAGAAAATAAAACAGTGCAAAATATAGATTACGGAAAAGTTCATTTTAGTATGAATTCTGGAGATTACAAAAAGCCAATATATTAAGCGTTAACAAATGAATAACAGTGGATTTATTAAAATAACGCTACCGTTTGAACAAAATCTTTTCGGTGATCTTTCTACACAAATTAATTTTGAAAATGTTGGAAAAGGAAGGCTAGGAAATCACCTCGTTAAAGTTGATGATGAAGGCGTTCCTATTGTTAGAACGACAACACAATATAATATTCCTGCACATCATTTTTCTTCCATCCATAATGAAATTATAGAGCGTGCACATGATGAACTAGAGAATTCTCCTTCTATTAATTTCAACAATGCATTAATAGAAATTTATGATTCGAGTTATACAAAAATGAAATACCATTCGGACCAATGTTTAGACTTAGCCGCTAATTCATATATAGGTCTTTTTTCATGCTATGAAAACCCTAATGAGTTAACAGAGCAAAGCATAAGAAAACTAAAAATTAAAGACAAGGTAACGGCTGAAGAGTTTGAAATTTCGTTAAATCACAATTCCTTTGTTTTATTTTCATTGTCCACTAATTCGAAGTTTTTTCACAAAATTGTTTTAGAACAAACTCCAAAACAAAAACCTTTGAAATCTGAAAACAGATGGCTTGGAATAACATTCAGAGAATCTAAAACATTCATTAATTTCAAAATCAATTTACCTTATTTTTCTAATGGCAATTTGTTAGAATTAGCGAATGACGAGCAAAAATCAGCATACTATAAGTTACGAGGAGAAGAAAATAGAAGTTTGGATTTTAGTTATCCAGAAATGAATTATACACTTAGTAAGGCGGATACTATTATTCCCATAATGTAGTTGACAAAAAGTAAATGTTAATGCTGTGTGCGGAAGGCGTAATTGCTTATATTTATTCAAACGCTATTAGTATTTGTGAAATAACTAAAGCTTTAGCATCTATTTAGTATGAAGAATCTAATTTTTTTCGGGTCAATTTTATTTTTGCTAACCGCCTTTATGACACGTAAGGGTGAGTCAAGAATATATGAAGGCCAGAGCGTTGGTAATTTGCTATTGGAAATGAAATTCGAAGAAGCGAATCAAATTCTAAAAAGTAAATATGAAAAAATCAAATGGGTGGAGTATTCCTATGAGTATCGATACAAAAAGTTAGGTCTGTCACTATGGGTAAAACAAAAGGACTCCTTACATAGAATTTTTTCAATATCCGTGAACCCAAAAAAGTGGAATGGCAAAACTGAAAAAGGCTTAAATATTTCAAAAGAGCTTCAAATAAAAGATGTTATAGCTGTTTATGGCAGTCCTGAATGGTCGTACACAGGAGATTGCGAGGAACTGGAGGCTGAGTATGACGAAGTAGGGATCCAATTTTCAGTTAATGTAATGGAAGGAATCTGTGATGAAGATTCCCTTAATCATGATTCTCTTTTTTTTAATCAGCATGTGACAGAAGTTACAATTGGAAAAATTGGAGAAGGTTATTAAATCGTTTGATATGTTTTTAGATCTTCAAAGAGCTTTGATTAAAATAATGGGATTCGGAATTGATCGTAAGGTTTTTCGCTACGAAAAAAAGAATTCTGCTTTTATTGCTGAAAATACATCTAGAAATAGCTTATTTTCCTTACTATTTTATGGAATGCTCTCCATTTGCATTTTTGCTGGATTATTAATGGTTTTTTCTGGAGAGAAAATGACTGCAGAATCGATAGTTATGGGATTTGTTGTGGCTCCATTATTAGGAATTCTTGGATTAAGGAAATTTCTTTGGATGATTAACGGAAAAGAAATTCTCAGGATTGGTGATGGGGTGTTATCAATAGAAAAAATTGGAACTTTTTGGACTAAGAAGAGAGTATATAAGTTGAGTAAGATAAGGAAGTTGAAGAGCAAATTTGAAACCGATACTTTTTTAAGTATGCCCAAGAAGTTTGCAGAAAACTATTTATTAATAAAGGAGCAAAATAGAGTGTTTCTGTTCTTTACGGTAGGTGAATTTCAGTTTAATTATTTGGGGAGTACTATTCGAGTTTTTAGTGATCTCAATGATTTAGAAAGGTTAGAGATTATTGAAGAAATTAAGCACTATTTATAGATCACAGAATTGCGATTTGTTATAATCTATTCTTTAATTTTAGGTTGACAGGAAAACGACTTGCAGCACGGAGTAAACATTGGGACTCCGTGCCAGTAGCGTAAATGCTTATATTTAACTAATCACAATTACATTATGAAAAAATTATTCCTTGATGACATACGGACAATTGACATGGTTTACGATAAATCTCGTGAGGAAGAATTTGATATTGTAAGAACTTATGATGCATTTGTAACCTATGTCAAATCAAACGGGTTACCTAAATACATTAGTTTTGATAATGATCTTGGATTAGACTCAGCAGGAAATGTTGCAAAAGACGGATACGCTTGTGTTAAATGGTTGGTATATGAAACCAACTTCGATCTGACTGAATTAGATTTTTATGTGCACTCTGCAAACCCTGTGGCCGCAGAACAAATTAAAAGCCTGCTGAATAACTATATCGCTCACCAGAAGTCTGAAAAAGATGCCAATAAATAGTGCGTAATTAACTCAAATTGAAAGATGATTCAAGAGATAGCAGATATATTTGCCACGTTTCATGACGGGGGAATTGAATCTTGGGAGGGAGGTTTTGAAAAATTAAACCTGAAGATTGATTGTATCTATCTTGCTCAAATGATTGATCAAGAATATGAGTACTTTTTCGTAACGCTTGGAGAAATTGAATTGTTAGAGTTTCATCCATGGGAGGGGCAGGTTATAAAGGAATTATCGGATATTTTGAGCCCTGAATTGGAAATCGCATATTCAAAAGTTGAAGACAATACAGTAAAAATATCATGCCATAAGTATGATGATAATTGGGGGGATGTGGGCGGAGAATTATGGATTAAAGCTAAGTCTATATTAGTTCGAAATCAAGGTCAAATAAATATTCCACCTGAAGATTTATATGAAATCAGTAGAACATATTGGAACAATTCTTAGTTATAGAATAATCACTTACGCATATTCAAAAATAATATATAATCAAATAAACTTTGAATTACTTTTTAATCGTTTCATTAGTAATAATTCTACTTGCAGTAACCATTGTATTTGTAATTCGGGTATTGATCATTTGGAATTTTTACGGACTAAGAAAAGAAATTAAAAAAGAGTTTCCAGACCAACCTAGTTCGTTAAAATTGATGATTGGTAAGTTGATTCCTGAAGGAACACCATTTAAAGATCGAGTCTTTAAAAGTTCAAAAATTGCAGAACAAAGGATGAGAGAAATTTTTAGTGAGGAAATATCTACTCATTTAGAAAAAGCAAACTATGAATCAAAAATTAGAAGCATTGCTCGATTGCATGCATTACATAATATCGTAGTTGGAGTGACAATTTTATTAATTGTGTTGGCGTTAATATTCTTTAAAATCAGGGCATAATTAATATTCACGGTTAACACAGTCTACTATAAATGGCTAATTTTACTTTGTAGCCAATTGAATAAAACATAAATGAAAAAAGTATTAATAATTAACGGAGAAAATTATTGGCAAGATATATTGTCAGATTTTGATGTAACCCAGAAGAAGATTCAAGATACTTCTTGGATCTTAAAAAATGGAAAACTATTTGTTGCTGATTCGGATGGAGTTATTGAACCTGACGCAATACTCTGGCGTGTTGGAGCAATCAAGCCAACTGCAATTCAAACTACTGCATTAAACCTAATTGAATTATCCGGAATTCCATGTGTTAACTCTGCGGAGACGTTGAAAATAGGTTTCGATAGATTATCAATGCTAGCAACAATTAAAAATCAAGGATTACCGATTATTGATTTCAATGTTGTGACTAAATCAACTCATCTTAAAAACATTAAAACTGATTTTCCTTTTGTTGTTAAAGTGGGCAATTATCATGGCGGATTTGGAAAGGTTTTGGTTGAAGATGAAAAAAAATGGCAAGACATTAAGGATTTACTTTTTGTGACAGAAGACTACATTACCGTTGAACCCTATATTAATTACAAAAGAGACATTAGGTATATTGTAATTAATAATAAGGTTTGGGCTATGTCAAGAAGAGGGAAGTATTGGAAAGCAAATGTTGAAACAACAGATTTTACTGAATTTGAACCACTGGAGGAATTGTCATCTAAACTAATAAAGCTGCAAAACAAAATACAAGCAGATATTTTAGCAATTGATATTCTTGAAGAAGAAAATGGGAAATTAAATATTGTAGAGTATAATGATATTCCCGGGCTTTCAGGGTTTTCTGATGAGTTGAAATATGAGTTGGCAGAAGTTTTGAAAAGAAAAATAGCTACAAGTGAGTATAGTAAATTGTAGTTTCTTATTGACCATAATTCATCTAATTTCTATTAACAAGTAAATAAGATGATTGATTTAGCTTTAAAAAAATTGGCCAGAAAACACTTGCTAATTATTGGAGGAACCAAACCTCAAAGACAGAGACAAATTGATATCCTAATTAGTAAGGCAAATCTAGATTTTTTTCGTTTTCCAATTGGTATGAAAACAATTGATGAATATGTTTCTTTTGTAAGAAAAGAGAATTTGTACCGCGCCTGGTATGATAAAAATGGGAAATTTGGAAGTAATCAATTACTAGATTTTCACAGAGATTGGATTTTGGAAAATAACGTTTTGATAATTATGGAGGAGATCCAGGAAATGGAAGAAGGATGGAAGATGGATTTGTTAGGTTCATATGCAAAGGAAATCCAAAATCAACAGAAAACTGTAAAGACGATTCGCTTAATTGTTACACAGGATACGGAAAATGATCTACTTAATAATTTAGCAGATTCACTGTATGTTCATGAAAATGAAAAAAGAACCAAAAGACAAATCGTTGATGGGGTTTTTGAAGTGATTGAATTAGATTAAATATTTATATGGAATGAGTAGAGCGTGTTAGAACGAACCTTAATTAAAGTATATTTTCTTGGTTTGAAAACTAGCTGCCAAAAACAAGAAAGTTTCAGCCCTATCTCAAACAGCATAAATGCTTTTTATTATGAAGACATTTATAGGCAATAAAAAAGTGTGAATAACTCATTTCTTTAATAATTTAAAATAGGCTTTCAACGTAGTCTATTATAATGGCTACTTTTATTGAGTTGTTGCAGCACATTAATGTCAACGCCTACCTAACTACATAGTAATATGGAATATTCTGAAGTAAACAGACTATCTCGATTAACCGCCATTCTAATTCAATTGCAGACTAAACGAATTTTGACAGCCTCGGAATTGGCAAGTAAATTTGATGTTAGTAAAAGAACCATTTATAGAGATATTAAAGCTTTAGAACGATCAGGAGTTCCTGTACTAACGGTAGAGGGGAAAGGGTATGCATTAATGGATGGATACAAAATTCCACCAGTAATGTTTACAGAAAAACAAGCAAACGCCTTAATACTTGCAGAACAGTTAGTGTTGAAAAATAAGGACGCATCATTTGTAAAGGATTATTCGGAAGCAATTGATAAAATAAAGTCAATTTTAAGATATTCAGTCAAAGACAAAGCAAATTTATTGGCTGATAGAACTCAATATAATAACGTTCTAAATCAAGAAAGAAATAGTAGTAATTTGTCAGATTTGCAAAATGCACTTACCAATTATAATTTGGTTAAGATTGAATATATTAATAAGGAGGGAATCGCAACAAATAGGTTGATCGAACCATTTGCATTATTAAGTTCTGAAAATTGGTATTTGATTGCCTTTTGTCGTTTACGTAAAGGTTTTCGATTTTTTCGATTGGACAGAATTCAAGGAGTAGAAATTTTATTGGAATATTTTGAACCTCATAATATGACATTGCAGGAGTATTTTGACAAATATCATTAATTCTTTTTTTGACCCTTGACAAAGGGGTGTCACCGGCCAGATTTACGTTTGTTTCATATTAATTTATTAAATAATAAAAAGAATGAAAAACGTAATTAACACAGGTTTTAATCTAGCCAATTTTCCAGAACCAATAATGATTTCAGTTAATGGTGTCGAACTAGAAGTGTTTGAAGCTGGAAAAGAAAATGTAGGAAAACCTATTGTACTTTGTCACGGCTTTCCAGAGCACGCATTTTCTTGGCGTCATCAAGTACCAGTTCTTGTCGCGGCAGGATACCATGTAATTGTTCCAAACCAACGAGGATTTGGTAACTCATCTTGTCCAAAGGATGTTACTGAATATGATATTGAACATTTGACAGGAGATTTAGTTGCACTTCTAGACCACTATGGATACGAAGATGCCATTTTTATGGGGCATGATTGGGGTGCGAATGTAGTTTGGAGACTCTCGCAATTGCATCCTAGTCGTGTGAATAAGGTGATAA
The DNA here is from genome assembly GCA_937136425.1 of uncultured Crocinitomix sp. Lineage (GTDB taxonomy): Bacteria > Bacteroidota > Bacteroidia > Flavobacteriales_D > Crocinitomicaceae > Crocinitomix. The sequence goes on along the minus strand of CAKZON010000060.1, from coordinate 45,454 downwards.
ATTTGGCTTTGCCTTATCAAGAGAGAGGAGAAAAACCTTGGATTGAATTTATGGAAGAAATATTTGGCAAGGACTTCTATTTTGTCCATTTCAATCGGCAACCTGGAGTTGCAGATGCAGTAATGGATGAGAATACTGCGCAGTTTCTCCGCAATATGTTTCGTAAAAATGTGCCGTTAGCTCCTCCTGAACCTGGAATGTTAATGATTAATCTTGCAAGAGCAGAAAAACCACTTGGTGAACCTATCATGAGCGACAGTGAGTTGGCAGTTTTCATTTCTGCCTTTAAAAAATCAGGGTTTACTGGAGGCATAAATTGGTACAGAAACCTTGATCGTAATTGGCAATTATTGGCAGATGTTAACCCAATTATCAAACACCCTGCACTCATGGTTTATGGCAATTATGATATGATTCCTAAGTCTGAAAAATTATCAGAATTTGTGCCTAATGTGAACGTAGCTAGTTTAGATTGTGGGCATTGGATTCAGCAAGAGCTTCCTCAAGAAACGAATCAATTAATTTTAAAATGGCTAGAAGAACAAAATGTATAAAAAGTAAAGCGAAACGATTTTAATGTAAAAAAATGCAATAGCGGTTCAAGCATAATTTTGAACCGCTATTATTGTTTATATTTATTCAAACAATAAATTGCTTAGAGAAATAGCATATGGATGATTAAATGGAGTCGATTTTTAGAACCATGATATTACACTAATTGTCAAATCAGTAACTAAGAGAATAAAAAAACAACACTGTGGATACTATCAAAAACATTCTTTTATTTTTATTGCTTACAGTAACCCTCCATTCAAATGCGCAAATAAGGGTAGAAAAATATGACTTAACTATAGCGTCAAAACTCTCTGATACTCTTCAAAAAGTTTATGAGAAATTTCTAAATAATGAGGTTGAAAAAATTTCAATTGTAAATCTTAAAAAGAAATATAATCACGGTGATTATTATCATTTTTTGAAAAACAAAAAGTTTTATCAGAGTCGTAAAAAGTGGATTAAAAAGAAATCTTACGAGGGGTCAATTATTGTTGAAGGAAAGCGATACAAAATGGTGCATTTTGATTCTATTGTTTTTGAAAATAGATTCAGAGGAGTTGATAAAGAATTTATTGAATCAGAATTGTTTTTAGATAGCCTAGAAAGAAGAACAGCAATAAATGAAATGTTTAATGGAGCAGAAAACCAAATCATGGACATGTGCTATAATCCAAGACATGCAGTTATTTTTTACAACAAAAAAGGAAAGGTTACCGGCATTTATGAAATCTGTTTCGAATGTTCAAATGTCAAAATTGGTATTGTCGGTACAGTTATGTTTGCAAGAGATTCTCCTTATTTAAAAAGCTTATTCGAAAAACATAAAACTGAATTTAAGAAATACAGAAAGTAAGGTTGAAGATAAATCCTTGAATAATTCTAAAAAAAGGGTTTAAGTTCAAAAGCGAAGAACACATCAAAAAAAACTTATTTTTATTCAAAACCAGTAGTCTATTACATGAAATGAATCAAGACTTAGAAAATAGATTGATAGAAATTATTCAAAATGATTTATGGATGATGGATGTATTGAAAAACGTTAGAGATTTAAAGTTGAATGACAGTTGGATTGGTGCTGGCTTTGTCAGAAATAAAGTTTGGGATGTAATTCACAAAAAAAATAGAACTGAACTAAATGATATTGACGTTATATACTTTGATAAGTTGAACACCGCTAGAGAACATGATTTGGGTATTGAAGATAAATTAAGAATCATTAATCCAAATTTGAATTGGTCTGTGAAAAATCAATCAAGAATGAATGTGAGAAATGGGCATGAACAATATATCGATTGTAATGATGCAATTTCCTTTTGGCCTGAAACGGCAACTGCAATTGCAATAAGAATGAATTCTGAAAACCAAATTGAATATATTGCACCATACGGATTAGGGGATTTATTTAACTTATTAGTGATACCTACACCTAAATTTGATTTGACCATTTATAAGGAGAGAATGGAAAAGAAAAGATGGAAGGAAAAGTGGAATAAATTGGAAATAAAAACGGACTACAAGACAAATAAAAACTTATCCCAATATAGAAATGACAATTGATGAAGTAATAAAGGATTATGAGGAACTATTCAATGCTCATAAAGATAAGCTCCCAAAAGTGTCAACTATCGATAGCCCAAAAATGGAATACCATGTAATGGCAGATGCTGTTTTTTGGGAAGATGAAGGGATCGATAATAAGGATGAGTTGAATTTAGAGAATCCTTTCAGGTCTGTGATTCATTATAGAACCTCTCTGTTAACAGGTCAAGGTGAACCTAATGAATTGAGTGAGCGAATGTATGCTCTTGCAAAAAGGTACTTTCCAAACTGGATTGGTTTTCAAGAAGATCGTTGCACTTTTAATGCGGAGCTAGCTGATAGAATTGCAAGAATTAGAAAAGTTTCTGATTGGAGAATCGACAAGTTTTTTGAGGATGCAATGGAGTGAAATGAACAAAAAATTAGAAAGAATAATAAAGGATTTATATCAAACCTTCTCCATATACCCTTTAAAAGGAAATATTGAAGGATGTCCATGTTGTGTTTCTAATTCAGATAAATCTAACTTACATTCAAAACCATTAAAAGAGCTTAATAGTGAAGATTTATCGCGGTTTTCATTTAAGGCTATGTCTACTTTTGGTGGTGTAGATGATTTTAAACATTTCCTTCCAAGAATTTTGGAACTTTCAGTCAATGACGAGTTAGATGTGGATGAATTTATCGTGCTGGGGAAACTCGACTATGGCAAATGGAATGATTGGCCTGTGAATGAACAAGAATCAATTAGAGAGCTTTTGTTACATTGGTGGTGTTTTCAGATAAACAATAAATCTGGATTTGATTTATTTCTATTTGTAGAAATTGCTAAAAAGTTAAATGATTTCACCAAGATGCTAGATTGTTGGGAAACGGCTGTTGAAAGTATTGGGTTTGTAAATTTGATCGAGTTTATTGAGTTTCATTTTTCTAACCTAACGTATGGCGCAGAAGAATTTAAAGAATGGAACAAGAAGCAATTAAATGAATTTAAAATGTGGATTAATCTAAAATCAGGACTGATTGAAAAAGGATTTTTTCATTATGAAAGCTTAGATAAATCTTTGGCTGAAAGTGCTTCAAATGCGCTGTATATTTTAGAAGTTTTAAGTAAGCAACCAAATCAATAACAAAGTGAGGAAGTTATTAAACGGATGACATTAAATTATTAAGTGAGAATGATTCTAAGAAGAACAATTGAATATAAAATCACCCCATTATCTTTAATCTGGAAGGGGAATGATTTAAAAGATTGGGTTGGTAACGGCCGAGTTTTTAATCTTAATGGTGAAATAGAAGGAGTTAGTCATGGGAGGCAATATAAATTTGATGCTGCCATTCAATCAGACAATGAGGTTTATACAGTCGTTTATGAGAAATTTGGAACTAAAGGTGTGTTGCTTAAAAATGGAGAGGTTTTAAGAGAGATAAATAGATCCTATTATTTAGCAGATGTATATGAATATCCAATTGCGTTTATAAAAATTGAAGAGGAGTATGCAATAGTTCATTGTCCGGACGAATATAATATAATTGAGGTTGACAATGTTGAGACTGGAGTGAGAATCACTAATACTTCAAATCGGAAAGAGCCAGCTGATTATTTTCATTCAAGGTTTAGAGTTAATGACGCAAATACTAAATTGTTAAACACAGGTTGGGTATGGCATCCAATGGATATTATTGAGCTATTTGACCTTAAGATGTCTTTAAACGATAATGATTTGTTTGACAATCCTACATCAATTGCTGAGGTGAATATGGTGGATGTTTGTTCTGCCGAATTTTTAAGTAACGATTTAATTGTAATATCACTGTTTAAAAATTCAAAAAAACCAAAACATGAAGTTGGACTCTTCTCAATTGAAATGGATAAGTTTATCAAAAAGGTAGATGTTGGATTTCAATTAGGTACACTAGTGCCTATAGACGAAAATTATGTGATCGATTTATATGAGCATCCAAAATTAATTGATTTAAACACGGGTGAAGTTAAACAGCGCTTTGAGGATATTAATTCTGGCAACCAAACTTCATCAATAAAAAGTGATAATCTTGTGCCATTAGCTTTTGATAAAGGAAACCAAAGGCTAGCAATTGGAAATGGAAATAAGATTGAATTATTAGAGTTTGAAAAAACAGTCTGAATAAGAAATAAATGTTGTAAAATAGGCGTTCATTTAGACGTTATTACTTAGCTAAGCAAAAAACAAATGGAAATATTAATAATTACTGGACCACCTTACTCCGGAAAAGGTACACAATGTGAAATCTTGAATGAACAATTGGATTTTAAACACATCTCAACTGGAGATAGATGCCGATTTGAAAAAGAAAAAGGAACAGAAATTGGCAAAATAATGTCTGAATATGAGGAGAAAGGGGACTTGGTGCCTGATGCTATTATGAAAGACCTTTTTAGTAAAATTCTAGACGAAAACAAGTCGAACAAAGGAATCATTTTAGATGGTTACCCAAGAACAATTCCGCAAGTGGATGATTTACTTGAGTTGGTAGGTTCAAAAGGAATGAAAATAGGGAAAGTTCTAAATATTGATGTTCCAAAAGCCGAATTATTAATTAGAGCTAAAAAGAGAGCAGAAACATCTGACAGAAAAGATGATAAAGATTCGAAAATTCATGCAAAAAGGATTGACGTTTTCGAAAATTCTACAAGACCAGGAATTGAGTACATGAAGACTAAAATTAAAGTATTGACTTTTGATGGATTAGGAACAATTGATCAAATAACGGAAAGAATAAAAGCGAGTTTGTGATAAAAGCTTTTGTAAGAGATTAGAAATTGTACTCCTGTATAAACTAAAATAGCAAAGAAAACTATACCCAGAACTTATGTATGAAATAACAGGGAATAGCCTTAAGTATTTTGAAAAAGAAAGAAATGGCGATAACTTTTATTTTGGTGAAATTGAGGCTGATAAAATTGTAATTGCAATTGTTGCTGACGGTGTGAGTAATCAGCCTTGTGATTGGTTGGCGTCAGAAATATTATGTAGTAAATTTCTTGAGTTGTTTAAGCATGAAGTTATATTAGATTTAAAAACTAGAGTTCACATAACTATTGAGAAAGTAAATCGAGTAATATCCTCAACAGAAGGGGAGTGTAACGATATGAGAACCACTATGAGTTTATTGGTGTGGAAATACGACACTAACGAATGCTATATCTCGAATATTGGAGACTCAAGGATTTACAGGTGTGAAAATGAAAAATTGGACTTGATTACTAAAGATGAATCAATTGTAGGAACTAAAACAATCCATACTCAGATTGGTAGGCGTGTCGTTGAAACATCTAAATTAACTAATACTTTAGGAAGCTTAACACCAAAGATAGAGGTCAAAAAAATTGATTTTAAAAAGGACACAACTTTCGTTTTGGCTTCAGATGGATTTTATGGTGCGAAGAAAAGCTCATTTTCAATAGATATGCAAGCGTTGGCATGTGCTCCTAAATTAGATGAAGCTTTTAACGAGACTTTTAGTAATTATGATTGGTCGGCTAAAGATGATATGACGGCAATAGTAATTAGAAATAATAACTGAACTAACCAATCCTAAAGAAAACTCAAATGGCAAAAAGAATATTAAGCGAACTGACAGACGAAGAGCTACTGGCAGAAGACAAAAAATTAAAGCAAGCTAAAATTATAAACGCAACGTTAATTGGTGTATTGGTTGGGATTATAATTTGGAGTGTTGTTAAAAGTACTTGGGGATTTTTTACACTAATTCCTCTGTTTTTTATTTATAAATTAGCGAATAACACACCTGATGAAAAAGAGCTGGAGGAGCTAATGAAGAAACGTGATTTGAGTTAAAATCGGATAAAATAGTATAATGATATTTGAAAAATTAAAAGACGTTAACGAGTCTGATTTAGCTGAGTTATTAACCGATTTTCAAAAAATAATGAAAAGGGAGTCTTTTTCTAAAAAAGAGCTATTGCATAAAGAAGGGACAGTTTGCAATCATTTATTTTTAATTGAAAAAGGAATTGCTCGTTCCTTTTATTATAAAGATGGAAAAGATATAACAGCTCATTTTGCGATTGAAAATGGAACAATAACCGCTATTGATAGTTTCATTCAAAGAAAAAACAGTCGCTATAATATTGAGCTTTTAGAGGATTCAGAGATTATTTCAATTTCGCACCAAGACATGCACGATTTATTGCAAGAAAAACCGCAGTACGAAAAGTATATTCGAATTTTTTTAGAGCAAATATATATTGACTTGGCTGAACGCATAGAAGATTTATTGTTTCACACCGCCAAGGAACGCTACGACAAATTAGTAGAAAGTACGCCCAATTTGCTTCAAAGAGTCAATCTAAAACATATTGCATCCTATATTGGCATTACGCAAGAAACACTGAGTAGAATTAGAACACAGGTTTAATTTCATTATTTGACATTTGTCAAATAGATTTCATTTTATAGCACCGTACTTTGCACAAACACTATAAAATGAGCAAAGAAATAATCCAATTATCTGCAACAGAAATAGCTTTAAAAATAAAGAACAAAGAAATTTCAGTTCTTCAAACTGTGAATGCTTTTTTGAAACGAATAGAACAAATAAACCCAATTGTTAATGCAATTTGCGAATTACGAGAAAAAGAAGATATTCTTAATGAAGCTCGCGAAAAAGATGGCTTAATTCAAAAAGGAAAAATTTCTGGTTTGCTATTTGGTGTTCCAATTACGATTAAAGATAGCATTGAAGTAAAAGGATTAAAAAATTCAAATGGAGATCCATTATCAAAAAACTATGTTGCGACGGAAGATGCTGAGTTAGTTAAGAGACTGAAAAATGAGGGGGCAATTATAATTGGAAAAACCAATACGGCACTATATTGTTTGGATTGGCAAAGCACCAATTCTTGGAATGGACAAACCAATAATCCTTACAATGTAGAGCGAGTTGCTGGTGGAAGTTCTGGCGGTTCAGCTGTAGCCGTTTCATCTCAATTAAGTGCTTTAGATTTAGGTGCAGATGCTGGTGGTTCTGTAAGAGTTCCTGCACATTTTAATGGAATTTGTGGGTTAAGACCTACCGAGAATTATCTTTCTAACAGAGGTCATGTAAAAGCGCCAAAAAAGCCCCAGGGAAGAAGGCATATTATAACGCCTGGTCCTTTCGCTAAAAATGTAAGTGACTTAATCTTAATGATGGAAGTACTTGGGGATAATGCTAAATACCGTCTTCCTGAACTTCCTAATATTGATTTCAAACATTCAAAATGGGATAAACAACCTTTAAATATTGCCTATTCAACCACCATAAACGAAACTGAAGTCAATAATGAATATTTAGGGTTGTTTAATAATTTCATATCAAAAATAAAAAACGAACCGCATAGTTTTAAAATAGATCACCCTATATATGATGAAGAGAAAGCATACCTCGAGTGTAATAAACTGATAGGTTTTGAAGTTGGAGTCAATTTCCCGAAAGCACCATTATTAAGTACCCTTCTGTATTCTTTTTTTAGATTAAAATATAAAGATCATTTATGGGCAAAAGGAATGGCTTTAGGAGTAAGGTTATCAAATACTAAATATGCAGAAACGATAGATTATAAAGATCAATTTTCTCAAATATATGATGCTTTTCTAACGACATATGACATCTGGATAACACCTGTTTGTTCAATGGAGGCGTATAAACACCAAAAAGCAGGAAAACCATTTATAATAAATGGAAAAAAAGTACCCTATACTAAAGCCTTAGCATCATTTGTATTTACAACAGGTTTTTCAGGGCATCCAATTGTTGTTATTCCAATTGGTAAAAAAGAAAATGGAATGCCTGTTGGTGTTCAAATTCATTCTCGAAAATGGACGGATAGAAAGTTGTTAGACATTGCTAAATATTTTGAAGGGTTTACGGAAGGGTTTGTTTCTCCTGAAATAAAGGTTAGCGGTTTATAGAATAGTTTCATGTATAGGCTTCATGCCAAGGTAAATCAATGTTTGAAAACTCTAAATGAATGATTCTTCTTTTCTCTTGTGTGCAGTTATTTCCAGAAGCATGTAATAGCAAAGGATTCATGATTAAAACGTCACCTTCATTGGTTTCAATATCTACTGTATTCTCAATTTTATAATTAGCTACATCAATAAAGCCCAATTTATGAGATTTAGGAATTAGCCTTAATGCGCCGTTCTCAAGAGTACAATTGTCTAAATGAATTCTTATTGTAATTATATTTTCTAAAACTTCTAGAGGAGGCTTTACGCGGTAAAAATCTTTTTTTTGGACCCAAGTGTCAAAGTCATTATCATCAAGCTTGTGCTTTAAATTGATCATTATATCTTGATGAAACCCTAAGTCCCATTTCGAACCTGGAGGCTTGTCATAATAGATGGAATTAATACACCTGTAATTAGCTCCTTTTTGATTTAGAATTGGAAGGATTTTTGGTAATATGAATTTCTTGATTTCGGGGATGATAGAAAACAAACATACAATACTGTGAAACGGTGTGTTAAGGAAGCTTTTAACATAGTCTGATTGCGAAATTAAGGCCTTGATTTTAGAGGTGTTTATTTCTAGAGATTCCTTGTTGATTATGGCATATCCTAGGTCATTATTTTGTATATTTATTGAACCAATTTTGTTGGGGTTTTCCATAGTTATAAAGGTACGTAAATGATGAAAGAAGGACAAGTTAAATCTATAAATGCTCGAGATCATGTAAGGTTAAGACCTGGCATGTATATTGGGTCGACGGGGAAAGATGGGATGCACAATTTGTTAATTGGTGTTATGAGGTTTCTTTGCGAAGAAAATAGACCTAACTCTGAAATAGTAATTAACCTTTCAAATGAAATCACAACACTCAAATTTAAAGGAACCGCGTTAAATCAATTACTTGAGTCAGATACGGTAAAGACACTAAATGGATTGACAGGTTTTGGAACCAAAATTAATGGGACGAACGATTCTTTCTGGGTTGTGACTTTATTTCATTTGTCATCATATTTGAAGGTAGGAGCTAGCAATGGAGATATTGCTGTGCTAAATGATGGTGAATTCGATTTTACCGCTACTAATGTTGAACAAGGAAGTTGGTTTAATATTGATTTTAAATTGGATGATGAAATTTTAGAGACTACAAGTTTTAGTAAAGCAATCCTTAGGACAGAATGCGAAAAGCTTGCTGCATTATGTAGTAATGTGCAATTAGAATTGTTGGACAGTAGAGATGGATGTAATTATCAGGAAAGGTTTACAATGGAGGGAGAGCTTGTTCAGCTTTTTAATAATAAGATAGAGCAGCATGATGCTATCTACCCTGATGCTTATAGAGTGTATCCAAACGCTCCTAATTTCCATGTGAAGATTAATGAACCAGAGTTATCATTAGAATTAGTTTTTGTTCCTTCATTGTATGAAGGCACTATTGAAAAAACCTATTATAGTTTTTTAAACCTTACCGAAGGCGGATCTCATGTTTCGTATTTTAAAATGCGATTAAAAAAATTGAATAAAAAACTAAATGCAGATTATGATTCTTACAATAATGATTTAAAGTATTATCATTTAATGACAAATATTAAAGCTAAAGAAGATTTTTGTTTTGTAGGGCCAACTAAAACGAGGATTGAAGATCCTTCTTTAGTGCAAATCATGAAAAGGGCAATGGATAAATTAGAGCCCGAAATCATTGCATATTTCTCTGATCAAAATTCAAGTTTGTCTAATTGAAAATGAAATTATTATAACTTCACACAAACTACATTTACTCAACTACAAACAACACTTACCTAAAACATGGAAGCACTCCAAAAAATAGAAAAACTACTAGGAATTAAACTTGAAAAAAAATTGTACGGAGACTCTTACGATAGAAATCAAAAAAACACCTATTCAATAAGGAAAGAAAAAATTGAAAGTTTGCGCTTGGATGATGTGGTAATAGATGATTTTTCAAAATTGTTGCCATATCTCAGTGATTTACATTCTTTTGAACTTGTAAATTCCACCATTCCAAACTTTTCTGTATTGCTGAATTTAAGTTGTTATAATTTGGATTTAGATAATGTCATTTTTAAGAATAATAATTGTGATATAACAGGTAAGATTCCGGGGCACCTTCAGTTTTTTAATATGAAATTAGATGCGGCAAGTTTAAGGTGTTTCAAAAAAACAAATATCTTGGGTTTTGTTCAAGTTGAGTTTAAAAATTGTCACATTGACAATATTCAATACCTTGATGATATTGAGCCCATATCGCTTTTAATTTTAGATTGGATAACGTACACCTACAAACCAAAAAAATCGAGTAAAAAGAAAACGCGGCGTTTAAGTATTTATAATTCAAAACTAAAGGATCTTTCCTTTTTGCCGTTTAAAAAATCATTGGGAAATCTTGAATTTGAGAATTGCAAAATAGGTAGTCTTAATGGTTTGGCTGAACTTCCAAAACTTAGAAGTTTTAGTATTGATTCTGATACCAGAATTAAGGATAAAACAGTACTTGAAAATAAGAATAATCAAAAAATATATTGCGAAATCAATCAAGCGAAACGAGCGGTAAATCTTGAAATGATAGTACCGCTTAAGAATCATATTAACGATCTGGGATTTACAAATTTTAAAGGAAAATCAATTGATTTTATTGGAGAGTTTAAAAAAGTAAAGCAACTTTCTTTTGAAGATTCAGATGTGTATATAGATGCTTTTCTGCCAATTGCAGGTCAGATTAAAACCATTTCATTTAGAAATGTAAAAGTCAAGAAATACAGTGCGTTTAAACATTTTAAAAAGTTAAGAAAATTAGAAATTAATAATCATGGTGACGACGGACGGAATTTAAGATCTTATAAAAAGATCTATCCGTTAAAAAATCAATTGAAGGTTTTGGATATTTGTGACTTTGAAAAAATCAAAGACGGACATTTGATGGCGGACTTTAAATCATTAGAATCTTTAAAAGTTGGTTATTCAATTCCTGTTAAAACCGCCGAGTATATTTTAACGCTCAAAAACTTGAAAAGATTATCCTTGTCAACAAATTATAAAAAAGGAGCACTAAATCTTGAAAAACTCAAAAACTTAGAGTATTTGATATTAGATACAGATATGAAATTTGTTGGCTTTGAATATCTTAAAAAACTTAAGTCATTAAGAATTGGAGAGGATATGTCTTCACCAAATGTAGATATCAATAGCTTACCTGAAATGAAACATTTGAAGCGCTTAAACGTGACAAATTATGAATGTAAATTAAAAGGTATTCAGCAATTTCCCAATCTCGAGTATTTAAGAATAAAAGGAGCGGAGAAAATAAAAATACAAAGGCATGAAAAATTGAAAGTGCTAGACTTAACAAATTCTAAAGTCAGTAGTTTATTGAAAATTGAAGAATTGCCAAACCTTGAGAAATTAGACTTATCACACATGTACTGTGAGTTAAGTTTAGAGGGGATGCATAAGTTTCCAAACTTGAAAGAATTATCACTTAGTGAAACGGACATAAGTGATATATCACATTTAGAACCGCTGAAAAAGTTAGAATTGCTTGATTTGTATTATACGGCGGTTACAGATGCTCGTGTTTTAAATACTTTGTCTAGTTTAAAAGAAGTGAATGTGGCAACTTACAATAGTGTAGAACTTGAAAAACAAATGGACAAACCCGAACTTGCTGTTTATTGTGGGATGCCAAGAATTTATTTGAGTATTTGGTGGGAAGATGAGTTTGGAGTTTGAAAATAGATACATGTTGATAAATGGAATTAACTTTTAGCTAAATATCTATGGTGACTGAATTATCAAGAACTCAATGGATAGAAATTCTTCTGGACAAGAATGTTACAAATGACTTGGATGTTGCAATATTTCAAGGACTATTTTCTTTTAATAGACATGAGGCACCTGCAAGTCAAATTGGACTTTTATTGGGGTATACAGGCAAAAATACTTCTAGCCCATTGAATTTAGAAATAGGAAGGTATGCAAAAAGAATTGCTAAAGTTTATGAGGTTAATTTTAATGAGCTTTCAACTGGTAAGTTTAAGTATTGGGATTTGTTTTTCAATGGTCGGCATGAAGGACCGTTTTTTATATGGCAATTGCGGCAAGAGCTTAAAGAGGCTTTGATCGAAACTGAATTAACAGGAGATTTACAATATCCTGAAGAAATCCCAATTGATGAACAACAGAGTTTATCTGAAGGAATGAAAAAATCAATTTTGGTTAATTCATTTGAACGGAACTCTATAGCAAGGGCAAAATGTGTTGAATATTGGAAGTCAATTTGTGCTGTTTGCGATTTTGATTTCGAAAAGAAATATGGAAATCTGGGACTTGGGTTTATTCACGTTCATCATTTAGTTCCAATTTCTGAAATTGGTCATTCGTATCAGGTTGATCCAATAAAAGATTTACGTCCAGTTTGTCCAAATTGCCATGCAATGCTGCATAAAGCAAATCCTGTTTTGACAATTCAAGAATTAAGAGAAATAATTAAACAATAAAGAATAAACAATTGATGAGTTGAATGAAATTTTATAACCTAATATTTATTGCATTATTAGTTGGATGTTCATTGTTCAAGCAAGAAAACGATCATAAGTCCATAATCGACTATGATTCAGTTGAATTTGTTTCAATCAAAAAAGAATTATATGCAACAGATTCAATCTATTTTTTAACAGGTGATGAAACTCGGACTTTAGTTGATGAATGGAATGCTGCAGAGCTTGAAGGAATGAACAAGATGATTCCTGAATTTTGGGTTCGAGTCCATCTTAAAAATGATTCAATTCGACTGTTTAGGACGTCAGGAAATTTCATGAAGGAGGACAGTGATTGGACTTATGTTTTGTCCAATGCAAATCTATTTTCTAACCTTTGGAAAAATGCACAAGCTATTCCACCAAGGCCAGAACTCATTAATCTTATTGGAGAATGTGATTCGATTAGTGAAAAGGCTAAAACAGACTATGAAAATGGAGTTAGAGAATATACCGTATTAGGATTGGTGGAAAGCACGGAGTTTGAGATGTTCTATTCAAACTACATGCAGCAAAACTATAATATAAGCATGAAGGCGAATTGCGTTCCAACCATGTTAGATGAATGCTATGCTGAAGCAATGATTGCTGAAATTGAAAAGGAATATGGTGCAGATTTTATTGAGCAAGTAAGAGAGAAGGCAAAAGTCGAATTTGATAAACGATAAAAGAGTTTTAGGCAAACAAGTAATTGTTTAGCAGTGATTTCTGAATTAAACTAAAGATATATGATATACTTAACTCAGCTGATTTTTGTGAAAGAGGGAAAAGAGGATATATTCTTAGAATTTGAGCGCTTTGCAATTCCATTAATGGAAAAATATAATGGGAAGATAATTTATAGGGTAAGACCCACAGAAGAGAGTTTTGTTGATGTTAATGGCGAGACTCCCTATGAAATTCATATAATATCATTCGCTTCTCAGCAGGATTTTGATGAATTCATGAAAGATGATAGCAGGTTAGATTATATTCATTTAAAAACAGCGTCAGTTAAATCAACATTACTCATAAAGGGCGAAAAAATATAATTGTGATAAAGACTAAAATTCTGAATAATTTAGTTTGAAAGTACTAATTGTTTTGAAATTTATTTTCACCAAATTCTAATAATAGCATATGAAAATAGTAATAACCTTAATGGCTTTAGTCATCTTTTCTTCAATTGCAAATGCGCAATCTGGTATATGGAACGGACCTTGTGTAGATGGAACGCAAGAAACTCCAACGAATTATGCAGTGCCGAAGTATTATGTGAATAAATTCAAGAAAAAATATCAAATTCATTTAAAAATTGATCAAATACGAATAGGCGAAAAATTGTTTGATGTTAATTTAGATTTTAGTAAAAAAATAAAATTCGAGACCAATGTTTTAGAATTAACGGATTCAGTTGCAGTTAAGCTGCAAATAGCAAAAACAGAATTTAATTCCAATAAAGAGTTGCTCTATCGATTAATGATTTTGAAGAAAGATAGTGTTTGTTGGCGCTCCTTAAGTGTGTTTTATTTTAATCCAGTATGGTCTAATAAAATGACGTTAGGTGGTAGTTCTGTAGGGTATGAAGGAACTAAAGATTTTGTCCAAATTGTTAAAGGAGAAATCGAGATCAATTAATAACCACTTGCTAAACATCCTGATTTAGATTTGTTTGCAATTTGCAAAATGTTTTGCAAAGCCAATGCAGTGGCTATTCAATGCCCAAAACGCAACATAATCATAGTATTGCCCAAAACTTAAAAATAGGTACTATGAAAAATGCAATAAAACTGTTAATCATCTTTATTTTCTCAAATGTAATTTTCGCACAACATTCAGGAAACGTCAATTATATTAATCAACTAAACGGGGCGCAGGCTAGGGTAGACGATATAAACATTAATTATCCGTCAAGTTCAAATATTTACATCTCAGTTAAAGGCCTTGCAAATGTAAAAGCGGATGCTTACGTCGCTATTTTCAATGTGACACAAATGGGAAAAACCGCCAAGGAAGTTAATCAACTAATTGATGCTAGAATTGAGCCCGCATTGGAGGTAATAAAATCAAAATCTGATGTAGAAACGTATATTGATATGGTTTCTTTTGTTCCCATGTATGAGTATGCCGTAGAACGAAAAATCTTCAGCAAAAAAACATACAACGAAATTCCAATTGGTTTTGAGCTGAAAAAGAATATCCACATTAAATATACCGATCCTGGACTTCTTAATAGTATAATTGCTGCCCTTGCCTCAACTGAAATTTATGACTTGGTACGGGTAGATTATTTTTCCAATAAATTGGATCAGGTAAAGAGCGATTTAATGAGTAAAGCCAAAACAACCTTGCAAACGAAACTAAAGAATTATCAAGACATCCTATCTGTAGATTTTGATTCAATTGAGAAGACGATAATTGATGATTACCGTGTTGTTTACCCAGTAGAGATGTACAAATCATACCAGGCATATACAAGTACTTCATTAAATATTAAAAAATCAGCTAATGTGAATAAAGCAGGAAAATCAACCACGCTATATTATCAACCGATTGTAGAGAAGGATTATGATTTTGTTTTGAACCCTACCATTTTTGAACCAGTTATACAGGTAATGTATGAGGTTAAAGTTGTAATTAATCGGGATGAGTATAAGCGAATGAAACAGCAGGCTAAAACACAGGCTCAAAAACCTAATAATGAGTATTTCTTTTTAACACCTGACGGAGAACTTAGAAAATTGAATATTAAAATTTAGAAGAATGCGCTAGCAAAGAAGGTTGGGTGCTTATGCACATTTAGCACAAGTTCCCATAGCTTGAATTTCAATTTTATCTACTTGATAATTGGTTAAATTTAAGTGAGGGAAATTAGGAATGTCAACACAATAAACTTCCTTACATTGGTTGCAATGAAAGTGAATGTGATCGTGATTGTGTGTTTCAGTATTATCCTTACAATCTTCTTTGCAAAGGGCTAATTTCTTCTCTTTATAAGGAAAAGTAATTTCATGTATAATCCCCTTTTCTTTAAACATTTTTAGGGTTCTGTACAACGTAATTCGATCGAAATCTTTCAATTCACTCTCAATAAAATTCACGCTTATGGCAGACTTGTACTTTTCGAAAATTTCATAAACCGTTCTTCGAAATGCAGTAACTCTTACTTTTTTCTCCTTGAATAATGCTTCCATATATTCAAAGTTGTCAAAAAAAAGCTGAAAATGCAACACTATTGCAAAATAATTCTTAGTATTGCAACATTATTGCATTTAATATGTTGAAACGCGTTTTAATCGTCATCTTATTATTTAATTTCTCTTTTTGCTATTCACAGCAAATAGAGGGGGAAGTTATTAGTGCCGAAAATAGCCAAGGAATTCCTTTTGCTAAACTGAATTTTATAGATCATGGCACAATTATTTTGGCTGACTCAATAGGAAATTGGATAGCCTCTAATTTGCCTGTTGGTGAAAATCATGTAATAATAAAAGCTACAGGTTTCAAAACAGTGCACGAGAATTTATATCTGCATCCAGATTCTTCTTTGACAATTGTCCTAGAACCTTTGCATTATGAATTAGATAAAGTAATTGTAAGTAACAACGGTTATTTACACCGCGAGAGTATTACAAATGTTGAATCTCTGCGCTTGTCAGATATTAATAAAATTGAGCATACAACATTGGGGCAAAGCATTGCTGAAATTCCAGGAGTCTACCAATCAAGTATAGGAACTGGTATCAGCAAACCTGTTATAAGAGGACGATCAGGAAGTAGCGTAATTACTTATGTTAATGGATTAAGAATTCAAAATCAACAATGGGGAAACGATCATGGATTACCTATAACTTCTATTGGAATTGGAAGTGTTGAGGTAATAAAAGGACCAGCCTCTTTACTTTATGGGGCAGATGCATTGGGTGGTGTTCTTTATTTTGTTGATGAACCGTATGAAGAAAAGAATAAAATTTCTGGATTTGTATCTTCCCGATTTGAATCTAATAATTTAGGAACATCCAATCAGGCAGGAATAAAGTTTGCTAAAGAAAACTTCCGTTTTAACCTTTACGGAGGGTATGATAATTATGCCGATTATTCTGCTCCTGAAGGAGGGCAAGTTTTAAATTCACGATTCAATCAAAGCTCTGCAAAACTCTCAATGGGTTATTCCAAAAAAAGATGGGTGGTAGATTTTAGGTACAATTTTTATCATGGAAGGATTGGTTTGCCAGGGCATACTCATGACTCTGTTCCCGACCTTTCTTCCTTTCTAACGTCAAATCAAAACAGAGGTAGAAATGTCCCTGCACAAGTAATCAATAATCACTTTTTCTCCTTAGAAAATAAATTTTTTCTAGGTAAGCAGGAGTTGTATTTCACCTTAGGTAATACGAATAACAACCTAAAAGAGCATGAGGAAAAATTCTTCTTTCCAGATATAATAATGAACCTTAACAATAGCTTGTATAATTTTAAATGGCGCTCTAAAATCAATAAAAACTTTGAAACCATTGTTGGCTCGCAAGGTATGTTCCAAATTAATGAAAATGGAGAGGCGGCAGTGGAGACATTAATTCCAAACGCAAGAACTTTAGATCTGGGACTGTATGCATTAGCAAAATATAAGTTTAAAAAATTAAATGTATTGGTTGGTCTGCGTTATGATACCAGGCAAATTGAAACAACTGAGGATTTGTTAAGTGAAAACTATCAAGGATTTAATTATTCGGCTGGTTTTTCAAGGTTAGGAAAAAATTCAACATTTAGGTTTAATGTTTCAAGTGGATTTAGAGCTCCAAATACTTCTGAATTATTGTCAAACGGAGTGCATCATGGTGCGTTTCGTTATGAGTTAGGTAATGCTGGACTAAAAACGGAAAAAGCCGTGCAAATTGATGCAAGCTATGCACTTCATTATGATGATTTAGAACTAATTATTAATCCTTTTTATAACAGAATTCAAGACTATATCTATATTGAACAAGGAGATACAATCATAAATGGTTATCCGGTTTATGAATACTCACAAGCCAATTTTGCTCAGTTATATGGATTAGATTTTGGGGTGCATTATCACCCGCACAGAGCGCATTGGCTCCATATTGAAAGTTCTTTGTCAAATGTCTTTGCAGAAGATGAAAATAGAAATCCGTTACCATTAATTCCGCAAACTAGACTTAGTACTAAACTCATCTTTAATTTCAACATGGACTCAAAGTTTAGGATAGAAGAGGCCGTGCTCCAACATCAATATTTCTTTAAGCAAAACAGGTTAGGGATTTTTGAAAGCGAAACAGCAGATTTTGATCTGTTAAATTTTGGAATTAACATGGTGTATGATTCTGAAAATCCTCTACTAATATCTGTTGGAGTTAGAAATATTTTAAACACAAAATTTATAGATCATTTATCGCAAATCAAGCCATTAGGTATTCCTAACCCAGGGATAAACGCATATTTCTCAATTAAGTATAAGTTTAATAATTAATATATATAAAATGAAAAAAGTAGTAATAGCAATTGCTGTATTAGGAACGATAAGTTTTGCATCATGCAAAAAATGTGAACACTGTCATTATGATGATGCTAGTGGAAATGAGGTTGAGCTTGGAGAACTTTGTGGAGATGAACTTAAAAACGCAGAGGAAAATGGATACACTGTTGGAGATACAACTGTGACATTGCATTGCGAAGAGCATTAATAATCGTATTCATAAATAACGAAATTAACACGACTAATGAAAATTGGTGGTGTTGATTTCGTATGAATTTTAGGAATGATTCGCAAAAAATCTAATCTTGTTTTAATTGCAAGTGATTAAAGTGCCTGAAATTCAATGTTAGGATATCCTTTTAATCCTTCAATATTGTAGAAACCTACAATACGAAACTTATAAAATAACCCGGTTTGTGTTCGAATAATGTAATTACGATCTGCGTCTGTAGTGAAAATTCCATCTTCTAAGCTGTAATGCTTCCAGTCATAACCAATTACATCAATATCGTAACTAAATTCAAGTAATTCTACATCTTGTAATTCAATTTCAGCAAAGGGTATTGCATCTAAAGATGCAATAGAAGTATGCGCCCGATTTGATAAAACACCTGTTACTACGTAAGGAGTAGTTGGGTCTGTAAATAAATGCGTGTACTGCGTAAATATTAAATCATATTCTGTATCTGCCGGAGCAATAGAAATTGTTCCAGTTTCAAAACTAAAATAGGTGAATTGCGCTGTGCTGCTTTTTACAATTGCATAATAAGCCGGGGTGTCATCTGAAATTTCAGCATAACTAATTTCAAATTGTTCGTCATTAACAGTTGTAATCCTCATTTTGTAATACCCTTGATGGTCTCCACTCCAATTATAACCTCTATCAATAACATATGTAAAGTCATTTTCAACCCAATTGCCAATAGCCGTAGAATCTAAATTGCCTGAATGAACATCCCAATTCCAATCCTCCAAATCTTCTGCTGAATTTATGGCCGCAAAGCTGGCTGCAGATTTATGTACAGCCATTCCTTTGCTTGTGTTTAACACAATATGGTTTCCTACAGATTCAAATGCAAGGTCCCATGCCGTTTTTAGGTTTGATTGAACCACTTGGTTCGTACTCAAATCAAAATAAAGTTGATTGCGATAATCTTGAGTCATTTCAATTTCATTGACTTGGGTATCGCCAGACACATGTTTTGGTACAGCAATTTCCTCTTTCATGCAAGCTGGTAATAATGCAAGGCCAAATATGAGAGAAATGATGCGTGTTTTATTTTTTATTAAAATCATGATTAAATTGATATTTAAGAGACAAGAAAACAGAGGTGCCTCTGGCTGCATTTAAATTTCCTCCGCTGGAGTGCGCACCACCAGTTGTGCCAATAACACTGACTGTTTTTACATTTAAAATGTTTTTTGCGCCTGCAGTTAATTGAATTTTCTTCTTTAAAAATTGCATGCTTATACTTGCATCAAGTATAGAGTAATCTTGTTGCTTGTTTTCACGAATTTCATCATCAATCAAGCTAAAAGATTTTAATGCACCGTTGTACTTATAAAAAGCATTAATTTTTAAAAAATCTTTAATTATGCTATAAGAATAATTGACACTTAATTCGGGAGAAAAGGAGAAAGGGGCAACCTCAATAGTTTCTGCACTTAATCTATTGTGTCGACCAATATAACTGGCGGCAATTGTAGTTGTTTGACGCTTAGATTTGAAATTGAATTTAACTTGATTTCCAACCGATTTAAATTCGCCTAAATTAATATAAGTGAATGACCCATCAGGAAGAGCACCTAAAGTGATTAAGTTCTCGATATCATTGTAAAATACAGAATAATCAAACTGTAATAATTGGCTATTGTCCACATTCTTAACCCAAGTAATTCCGCCTGAATAATTATATGAATATTCTGATAATAAGGCTGTGTTTCCTTGAATGTTATGATTAATGTCTACAAAATCAAAATAGAGTTCTTTTAAAGTAGGAGCTCTAAATCCACGAGCAAAAGCACCTCTAATACGCAATTTTTTTGTTTTGTAAAGCACATTTAAAGAAGGCGTTAATGGAGCTTTATAATTCGTGTTGTACGCATAGCGCAAACCTGGTTTAATCTGGATGTTTTTAAAAGGTTTCCATTCTGTGGTTAGATACGCGGCATAATCACCTTGGTCTTTTTCTAATCCATCAATCCGTCTGCCAAATGCTTTTTCATAGTTTAGGTCTACGCCGCCTTCTACCGTTATTTTTTTGTTGAATTGATGCACAAAAACAGATCTGATATTCGCCAGTGTAAACATGGCGGTGTCTTGCGATCCAAAAGCTTCAGAAAGTGTTTGGTTGAGTGTTGTAAGGTCTTTAATATATGTGTTTTTGATTCGCTCAAATTGATTAAAAGCTAATATGGTTGTAAATTTTGATTTGTTGAAGTCTCGTTTAAAGTGTGCTCCAATGTCTGTTCTTTTAGTATGGTAATAATCATCTAACCCAATTTGGTTGTAGGGTGGAATTGGTAAACTCCTGTTAAGTATAACCTCATTGAAGTGTCGAAAAAATGGAGAAATTGACCATTTATTTAATTGTGTTGTATAACGCCCTTCTAAAAAATATTGCTCCTTGGGTTTCCATGTTTTAAAGCGATTTGTGTCTGCCAATCTTGATTTAGGAAACTGAAAAAAATCATCCGTAGCCGACCAACCATCAAAGAAATTTCGTCCACCAGAAAATGCAAAGTTGTGCTTTTTTATTTTTAACCCAATTGTTCCCGTTATGTTAAAGTTTCCAATAGATTCATAGTAGGGGTTTAATGAAAAAGAAATACCTTTTTGTTTTTCTTTTTTAGTAATTAGGTTAATGGTTCCTGCTAGTGCATTTGTACCAAAATTAACAGAGAGTGGGCCTTCAATAATTTCAATACGCTCAATATTTGAAAGGTTAATTTGGCTTAAATCAATATTTCCATCTTGCCTACCAATAACCGGAATTCCATCAATTAATATTTTAACGTTTTGTCCCGACAATCCTCCCAAACTCATAGAGCTTCCTAAAATATTGTCTTGAGTTAATCGAATGCCAGTTTGGTAGGTGAGTATGTCTCTTAAATTCACCGCGCCTGATTGCTCAATTTGTTCTTTTGCAATAATGGTTACCTTTTGAATGGCGTTGTTTACAATGGTGGGCTCATATTGTGCTGTAACCACAACTGCATCAAATAAACGGTTGGGTATTAATGCAAGTTTTAGTGGACTAGTGCTTGATTGCTTATTGGGATCAACACTTCCTTTTAAGGTGTCAAATCCAATGGCCGTTATTTCAAATTTAAACTCATTTTTAATGGTTTCAGAAACGTAGATTTTCCCTTCTTCATCTGAAAGGTGAAATTCCTCCACTTCTTGAAAGTACAACCTCATTTTAGCGCCAATAATTAGGTCGTTGCTTTCGCTGTTCACCAATTGAATGGATAACTGCGTAAATGCATTGAAAGCATTAAATAATAAGAGTAATAGAACTAAGCGCATTAATGAGGTGTCATTATTTGATTGACGTATAACATATGATTGGCCATTTCAAATAAATGTAATACCTCATTAAACTCTGCATTTGTTAGCTTCAAATAAAGGTTGTTATTATTTAAGCAAATTAAAATAGGTTCCGAAGGCTGTTCAACATCTGGATTATCTTTATAAAAGGCCAACCTTTCTTTAAAATCTTCCAATATCATTTGAAATGGTTCTGGAGATATGAGAGACAATAAATGTCCAATTTCAACACGGAGATTTCCACACGAATTACAAAGGCTTATTTTACCAATATTGCATTTGTGGAGTACTTTATATTTACAATTTGAGCTCATTATGTATAGATTTTGGAAAACCACTGCCCCCAAGGCAGTGGTTTTTATTACTGATTTTTTTATCCCGAAAACTAGCGGAAACAATGAAACTTAATCAGCAATTAATATTTTTTGAATGGTAGATGTTCCTTCTGTTGTTACGGCTTCTAAAATGTATAGCCCATTTTCAAATTCCGTAACATCTAATTGAATTAATGAATCCGAAATATTAGAATTAGAGAACACTAATTGTCCATTAGTACTGTATAAATTGATTCTTTTAAGAGGTTCCGCCGTGCTAACATTTAGCGTGTTAATTGCAGGATTTGGATACGTAGAAATTTCAATGCTGTTTGTCTCCTCAATTCCTGCTGCTGAAACCATCTCTTTTGTAAAATAGATTTTTCCGTCAGAAGATCCATTGAATCCAGTGAAGATTAATTTCCAAACATCACCTGATTGTGCAAGCACAAAATACGTAAGTGAATCAGCAATGTCATAAGTATAAGTGTCTAGATTGAAAGATTTCCAATCATATCCAATAATGTTTGCTTCTGTATCAAAAGGGCCTTCAAAAATTGCATCTTCTGATGGTACATCATTTACCTCCTGCACTTCAACCCAATTGTTTGCAAGTGCACCAGTTACACCGTAGTAATATCCTGGAGCAACCTCAGAATGATAATTTGTAAATACAATATCCCAATCAGAAGCATTTGGTTCTCTAGAAATAGTTGTTTTAGTTTCTAGTGAGTAATGAATGAAATTTTGCACGTCAAAATCTGCCTTAGTAATTTCATCAGTTGTTAAATCTGAATTGTCTAAGTAGTCAAATTTGAAAGTGTATTTACCTGCTCCTAATTCTTCAACTAATAGTTTTTTGTAATCATCACTTTGCAGTTTTATAACAAATATGCGAGTTCCTTCAGTGTAATGTGTTGTAGTGTTGTATTCTCCCCAACCTAAGTCAACATCTTCATCTGGGTTAGCAGGTGCGTTTAATGCTCCAAGAGACCAACTGGCGTCACTATTATAATAGCGCGTCCAATCAGCTATTCCTGCCGTATCTAATGTTTCCCAATCAGCAATTCCGCCTGGGTAAAGGTATACTTCATCTAATCTGTTAACGCGAATGGTAGCTCCAAAATTGCTCATGTCAAAAGCCAAATCCCAGTTGTTATTAATAACATTTGCTACTTCACCATCTGCCATATTGTAGTATGATTCGTTTGCATATCCTGCACCTAAAGCGACAGAATCAGTAACTTGTGCATTTAGGGAAGTCCCTAAAATGACTAATCCAATTGTAAAAATATTTTTTTTCATTTTGTTTAATTTTTAGGATGTATGTTTCCTTTACAGCTTCGTTTTCGTTTTTGAAACTGTTCTTTTTCAGTTCGTTATTAATGAACTGGTATTTTATACTTGATTTATATTCTGTACTTTTCTATAGCGCTTGAAATAGAGTTTTTAACCGCTTTTGCTTTCCCCATCTTATCTGCAGAATTCTCGCTTCCTAATGCAAATAGCATTTGCCATAAGGTTTGATCTTCAATCTTAATTGTCAAGTTAATACCTTGGTTTTGATCATAGATTTTTTTCCATTGCTCGCGCACCAATGCCCAATAATTTTTGTTTTCTGACCACCATTTAACAGCAGCATCACATTTTGAATCGTCTTGAATTTTATAAGTGTTAAAGCCTTTTTCTTGTGCTAAAACTTGATCTCCCTCTGCACTTCTAATAATTTTTGTATTGTCCTGTTCATGTACCCAACCATATTCCGTTAGTTCAATTCTATTATTTCTTTGTAATACGTTGTAGTCAGATCTGTGAGAATATTCTCTTCTTGGCAAAGGAGCGTTGGTTTTACTGTGCCAAAAATGGCGGCCATCTACGTGTACCCATGTTGCATAACCTTCGTATCTAGGACTGTCATCTACCTGAAAAACCTTTTGAGTCCAAGTTCCTTTAGCTTCTGATTCGCTAAGTTTTTTGTATCCCCAATTCATGTCTGTCTTGAAATCGAGTAGGTCTTGGTTTTCATAAATCCAATCTTCTCGCCAATGTTTAATAATCATGTCTTCTCCAACAACTAATAGGTGCTGAATTGAAATGAAGTTTTCATTCTCTTCAATGATAAATGCGATTTCAGCATTAGCATGTGTTCTATAGTCATCATGAAAGGCATAATTAGTGTCTGGTGCGAATGTTTCGGTATAGTCAAAATCAATTTCATAACAACCACAAAGAGATTTTATGGCGTCAATGTCTTGTTTTTTGTTCTCTTGAGAGTAGCTATAACTGGATAGCAATGAGAGTGATATAAGTAATGTTGAGATTTTCATTTTTGTTTACTTTAAATTTTTTTACAAAGCTATGTGATGTTTAAAATTGTCACAATACCATCAATCTGGTATTTTAGAATGATTCTAAATAAGGGCTGCTTTTTTTCTTTTCTTTGCAAATTATTCCGTTTAAAAATCAGTAAAATGAAGTTGGTAAATCAAACACTAATTCTTTTGTTTTTTGTCTTGGTTAAGGCTCATTCGGGGCTTAGTCAAGATACTATTAGAACGAACATAATAATTGACAGTTTAGAGAATGAAATATTTTATTTGACGACTGAAGAAAGCAGACCAATAGCTTATTTTAGTCCTGTTTTTACTCCCGTTTGTGTTGATGGAACCTGTTATCCAATAAAAATTAATTTGTATTGGGATTTAGGAGGGAATTACTTAAAATATAACCTTGATTATAATGAGATTTTAACTAAAGTAGAACACCTGCCTTTTAGTGATTTTGATTACGGATTATTGCACAGAGTGATAGCAAATAACAAATCTGCTTTAGCAAATTTTACTATTTATGAATTAACTACTGATGCAGAGTCAAAAGTTGATGGAATAACTGGTGCAACACGACCCGAACTACAAGGTGCTTTTGTTCCAGATGCATTATATACGAGTTATACATTGTGGCACTTGGCACGAAAACCAAAATTACAGCTAGAGGAGTTTACAACAAAACAGATTTTTCATTCGCAATTTTTTCATCATGTATTGGCAACTCCACAGCTTGGAGGGCAGGAGCTAGCACTAAATTATTTACTAGAGCAACATGAGAACATGGCTGTTAGAGATGTTTTAGCTCCTATTATTGATTCTACTGATAACCAATTAACAGCAAAATGTATAGCATTTATACCGGAGTTTGAACTTGTTCAATCTCGCGAATTACTGGTGAGTACATATTCAAAATCAGGTAACGCAGAAGTGAAGAAGTGCATTTTAAGTAGGTGGGGAAATGAGGTAGAATTAACAGCCTTAGAACTGGAAACAGTTGCTAATAATCTAGGAAGTCAAGCCACAACTTTTGAGCGGGAACTGCGTTTATTAGTTGCATATAAAGAATGGACTGAGAATGTTTATTTTATCTTGCTGAATAAAATTAATCACAGTACAAATATGATGCGCCGAGAAAAAATAAAACGGTTGCTTTATAGTCGCGAAAATGATTTTCCAAGAAAGTTTAAACGTCAGTTAAAAGAGCGTAAATAGTTGTTAAATGGTTAATAACAACAACACACTCTATAAAAACGACCGATTAAGTTTTTTTTCAGTAAACTTGAAGCATTTGACTGTACCTTTGAACCGGAGATCAATTAACACTAGTCCCAAAATTATTATAGATTTATATTATCGCGAAAAGGATGCTTATCAAATAAGCATCCTTTTTATTTGAATATAAAAGCCAAATATCACAGGAACTAGCTCAAATAATAAATTAATCACTCCATCCAACTCGCGCTGAAAATAAAAAACGTATTTTTCCGTACAGAAAGCGAAGAATTGCTTATTACTAACTGAATCATTTTTATGAAGTTATTTTCATGTACAGATTTAACCAAACAGTATCCTAACGGTGCATTTACACTTACAGATATATCATTGGGACTTGAATCTGGAAAAATTACTGGAGTTGTGGGTGAAAACGGTAACGGTAAAACCACACTATTAAGAATAATTGCGGGAGAACTCTCGCATGACACAGGCTCCATTTCATATTTTGGCGAAAACGACGTTGAAGTATTAACCTGGGAAAATATTCGTTCAAGAGTAGCATATATTTCACAGCGAATTCCTAAATGGCATGGTTTGTTAAAATCAAACCTTGTTTTCCAGGCAAGTATTAGAGGTATTGTTGGTGCAGAGGCAGATTTTATGGTAGATGAACTGCTTGAAAAATTGGGGCTGCAAGAATATGCCAATCTAAAGTGGAAGGAAATTTCGACAGGGTATCGTTTGCGTTTTCAATTAGCAAAAATGCTAATTGGTGGTCCTGAGCTATTGGTGCTAGATGAGCCAATTGCCAATTTAGATATTAATGCGCAAGAAAAATTTCTGGCAGATTTAAGAAATATAGTAACTGAACCTGGCCGAAATGTAAGTGTGATTTTAAGCTCACAGCAATTGCATGAAATTGAAAATGTTTCTGATTCAATCGTTTTCCTGAAAAAAGGAAAAATGATATACTCCGGGGAGGTTGATAAAATTGGAGAAACCCGTGAGTTTAATGAATTTGAAATTCAGACAGATTTAGATTTAAGTGTTTTAAAAGAAATTGCCGCAGTTGGAGGAGAGATAAAAGAAATTGGCAAGACAGCACACATAAAAGTTCAGCTAAACTTAAGTGCTGAGTCCTTTTTAGAGCAAGTATTGCAAAAGGGAGGGAAAGTGATGTATTTCAGAAATATTAGTTCATCAACAAGAAGATTGTTTAACGATTAAAACCATTATACGTGAAGTTTTTTAAAAAAATAGACGATTATTTATTGCACTATTTGCCATCTATTTGGGTTACACGTGTGCATTCTTTTTTACCAATTGGTATAGGTATAATTTTGATTATTTACTTAGGGAATGTCACCTTTGGTTGGAATCCGAAAGGAGATTTTCCAGAATCTGAATTGTCCATTTTGATGATGGTTATACCTGTATTGGTTTATTTGGTGTATTGGTTCATTTTTCAGTCAAGATATAATGTGACTAAAAGTGGAGGGAAACTTACCATTTTAGAAGAGTATTTGAATTTTATTCTCTATTCGTTCGTTTTTATTGTGGCGTACGGACTCATTTTAGTAATTCCATATTCAAATGATCAAAAAGTAACTTTTTCAGTAGGATATGAAGAGGTACTGCAAGACTATAAATACTTAAATGATGGAAATTCATTAGTGAATGATGAAGGGTCTTTTGAAGTGAATTATGATGATACGTATACCATCACTGAAAGTAATTTCGTTACAGATTATTACGACTACTATTATTATGAAGATGAGGATTATAACTCAGGTGATGCTAATGTTGTATTAACGAGAAGAGAGGCTTTAGAGCGTATTGAAAACTATTTAGCTTCGTATAATAAGTATACACATGATATGATAACGCGCTCACCCGAAATGATTTTGGATGACAGAATCAATAACAATGTACAATACTACGACTATGATTATTACGACTATTATAGTGGGTCTTGGGGAGTTTCAGGCAAAGTTTCAAAAATTAAAAGCTTGCATGAAGGAACAGGATTTTCAGTTTGGAATGATGAATGGTTTTGGAAAATTTCATTAGCCTTTATCGGCTGGTTAGCCTTGTTAGTATGGATTTTTAAGCAAATGAATTTACGTCACTTTGTTTTTGGGTTTATAGCAATTTGTTTAACACCAATTGTGGGGGCAATTATAGGAGCAATAATTTGGGGGCTATTTTATAGCTCATATAATTCAAGAGGAATAGAGGATACATTCCTGGTGCTCATAATAATGGCTTATGTCATTGTTGGAATTATATTTACACTGGGTTATAAGCAAGATAAATTAAATCAAACAGCTTATGTGCTAAGCATGTATTTCCAATTTTGGGTTCCTATTTTACCACTCTTCTTATATGCTATGATTAGAACTTTAGGTTATAATAGCTATGATCGTTACTATTGGAATGATCATGTAATGGGATTTGATGTAGAGGATTTTATTTACTTGATGTGCGTCCTGTTTGGAATTGCAAGCATTGGATTTTTCAAACCTGTTTATAGTAAGTTTAGATCTTTGCCTATGCGAAAATAGCAGTGGAAAATTTTCAACTGTTGACAGGGAATATTAAGGAGTAATCAATCCGTTTTGGATCATAACATTAGTGATGACCGGAACGAATAACACGGCGATTTTATATTCAAGTGGGTAATCCGCTGGAAAGTCGCCAAAAGTCTCCCAACTGTCCCAGTCGTCTGAAAAAGCCGTGCGAACATCTATACTTTGTCCGTCAAAAGAAACATCCCAATCATCCCAATCCTCTGAAAAACCAGTGGAAACATCTGCATGCCATCCATTCGCGTTGTCATCAATATCCCAATTGTCCCAATCATCTGAAAAATTGGTGCGCATTTTAATGGTATAGTCATCACTTTCTAATGTCCAATTGTCCCAATCTTCAGAAAAATTAGTCTCTATATCACCATTTATCGATCCAAATGAAAAATCCCAATTGTCCCAATCCTCAGAAAAACTGGTTTCTACGTCAACCGTTGCGTCTTCAATTTCAAATTCCCAATTGTCCCAGTCTTCAGAAAAACTGGTTTTCATTTTAGTAGAATTGGAATACCCTCCTGGACCTCCGCCAACTGGTGTAACTGGTTCTACTTCGCAGCCAACCATAAAAAGGGCAATTATTATCGAGAACATGAACTTCATTTTTTAGACTATATGTAACTTTATCAATGTACAATTTTTTAGTATTAATTTCCAACTTAAATAAGAAAGATAAAATGTTTGTCTCTCGTTTTCAATTAAATACTAAAACAATAAACCAACAATAATGATGCCTGAATTAGCACAATATCTTAGAACCTATTTTTTCGTGTCAGAGCAAGAGCAGAAACTCATCTCTGAGCTTTTTGTAGAGAAAGAAATTAAAAAGGGAGAGTTTTTTGTGAAAACAGGGCACTATTGCAACGAATTAGCTTTCATTCAAGAAGGAATTGTGCGCATATTTGCAAATTTCGGAGAGAAAGAAATAACACAGTGGTTGGCTACTCCAGGTTACTTTTTAACGGATTTGCGTAGCCTCGTTTTTGATGAGCCTTCAAAATGGAATATGCAAGCTTTAACAGATGTAAAGATATATAGTATCAACAAAGAAAATTATAATGCAATTGGCGCTAAAGTTCAAAATTGGGCAGAACTTGAAAAGCGTTTTTTATCAAACTGTTTTATAACGATTGAGGAGCGTGTTTTTAGTTTCCTGTCTGCAAGTGCTCAACAGCGTTATGATATGCTGTTTCAATTGAATCCAGGTTTGTTCAATCAAGTACCTTTGCAATATATTGCTTCAATGTTAGGGATGACTCCAGAGACATTGAGTAGAATAAGAGCAAAAAAATAGTGGTTTCTTTAACATTTCCTTAGTTCGGTAGCCCCGACATGGAAGACTTTTTCCAAGAACTACCTGGTGCAAACCACCAAATAGAACCATCATTCAAAACTGCTGTATATCTTGTTCCGTCAGTCTTGGTATAAGCTTTGAAATGAGCAATGCTATAGCCAGAAGGAAGTCCGCTGGTAGAAGATTTTTTCCATTCACTTCCTGGTGCAAACCACCAAATGCTATTGTCATCTAATACTACAACATAACGGGTAGATGCATCTGTATGCGAATAACAAGAAATTAATTTTATTGATTTGTCAGGTAGCCCAGCTTTTGACGATTTTTTCCAATCATATCCAGGCGCAAACCACCATATACTATTATCTGACAATACAACAACATATCTTGTTTCTAAATCACCAACCCTTAAATAAGAGTCAAATAATTTAACAGATTGTGCAGTAGCAGACCAACTTGTGAGTGCAAATAATAGAATGAATATTAATTTTTTCATAATTTAAAATAGTGGTTAAAAATCAAATCTAGACAAAGAAATGCGAAATTCCAAATCAGTGAATTTCAGTAAGTTTGACTTAGGTCGAGAATAAAAAAAGAGGGGCGTTAAACCTTTTTAAATTATTTTAGTCCTATTGAAAGTACAATTCCCCCATGCTAAAAAAAATAGTAATTATTGTACCTAAAACCACATACATGAAAAAAATTACAGGAACAATTCTCGGCCTTTTGGCGTTCTTTCAAGTTACAGCACAAAGTCTTTATGACGTAGGTTCAATTACAGAAGTTGACATTGTATTTGAAGAGTCCAATTGGGATGAGTTAATGGATAATTATTATGAAAATGACCTTGGAGAGAGATTGATAGGAACCTGCACCGTAAATGGAAATTTTTATGACAGTGTTGGTGTTGCATTTAAAGGAAATAGTACTTACAATGCAAGTAATGAGAAAAATCCTTTGAACATAAAATTGAACTACGTTTTAGAGCAGCGTTTTCAAGGTTATACTACATTAAAACTGTCTAATGGTGCTAAAGATCCATCCTTTGTACGTGAAGTTTTATCTTATGAAATAGGCCGAAATTATATGGACATGCCTTTGGCTAATTATGCTAAAGTAACTATTAATGGAGATTATTATGGTTTGTTTTCAAGTGCCGAATCGATTGATGGAAACTACCAAGAACGCCGTTTATATTGTGATGATGATAATACAAGAATCAAATGTAATCCAGTATCTGTTCTTGATGGAGGATCATCATTAGAATATTTAGGAACAGACTCTAGTGACTATTTTGACTTTTATGAATTGAAGTCGGATTATGGGTGGAATGATATTAAAGATTTTACGTTTGATTTAGAGAATAATTTGGCAACAATTGAGGAGTTTTTAGATGTTGATCGTGCCATATGGATGTTGGCGTTTAATAATGTTTTGGTTAACCTTGATTCTTATTCAGGACCATTTAAGCAGAATTATTATATGATTAAGGATGACAATGAAAGGTTTTTACCAATCATTTGGGATCTTAACCAATCGTTGGGAAGTTTTTCTATGATTGAGAGTGGAGGTGGTCCTGGTGGCCCATCAGATATTGATGATTTAATTGAAATGGATTTGTTTTTAAGAGAGAGCGAAGCTGACTTTCCTTTAATTTATCAGTTATTGTCTATTCCGCGCTATCGCAAAATGTATGTAGCACACGTTAAAACTATGGTAGAGGAAAACTTTGCAGATGGATCATATTATACGCGTGCTGAGGAAATGCAAGATGTAATTGCAGAAGAGGTTGCGGCAGAACCACACGGGTTTTATACAACAACACAATTTACTTCAAATCTTTATGAAACTGAAGGTGGTGGAGGCGGTGGTCCAGGTGGAGCAGGTGTTTTTGGAATTTCTGAAGTAATGGATCCGCGAGTAGAATATTTTGAAGGCTTGACAGAGTGGGGTTATATTGCTCCAACAATTTCTGATATTGAAACGAGCCCTGCTACGATCACAGCTTATATGACGGTGACAATTTCTGCAACAATTGAAGATGCTACCTATGCTTATGTAGGGTATCGAAATGATTGGGAGGATGCATTTGAAAAGGTTGAAATGTTTGATGATGGAGCACATGGTGACGGCGGAGCAGGAGATGGTGTTTATGGGGTGCAAATTTCACTTACTTCAAAAGATATTCAATACTATATTTATGCAGATAATGATGATGCGGGTAAGTTTTCTCCGGTTCGTGCAGAGCATGAATTTTATTCAATTGTAATTGAAGCTGATGTCGTTATCAATGAAATGATGCCACAAAATAATGTAAGTGTTACTGATCCTTCTGGAGACTATGATGATTGGATTGAATTGTATAATAACACAGATGCAAGTATCGATTTGTCAGGTTACTATTTGTCTGATCAACCAACAGCAGATCCGACTAAATATCAAATTCCTGAAGGAACAACGATTGATGCAAATGGATATCTTATTATTTGGGCAGACGAGGATACAGATGAGGAGGGCTTACATGCCAATTTTAAACTATCGTCATCAGGAGAAACTGTTGTTTTGCTAGATACTGACGGATTTGAAATTAATAAAGTAAAGTTTCCAGAAATGAGTTCTGGTACAACTTACGGCAGGTATCCGAATGGGGATGGTCCTTTTATGCGAATGTTTCCAACTTTTGCTGCTTCCAATAGTTATACAGCTCTTTCCATTGAAGAGGAAGAGGTTGAATTGGATGTTTTGCTTTACCCAAACCCAACAGAGTCTTCCGTTAATATTTATTTCAATTCGGATGAGCAAGAGCAAATCCAAATTTATGACGTTAGAGGTCAGTTAATTTACCAAGGACGAATATATTCAAACTCTGAAATAGAAGTTTCTGATTGGGAAACAGGTCTTTATTTGGTGGTTTTTCCTGAGCTTGGAATTTCGCAAAAGTTGGTGAAGCAATAAATTAACGCTAATTTTAATTGGAGAAACAAGTAGTTAATCCAATTAATGAAATTATTAGTCTTATTTTCTGGAATTTTCTTATTCGCAAATTGTTCAGGTGATAAACCTGAACAAGCAACGGATGTATTCGAATTATCAAATGAGTCTGAAATTGTTCAAACCCTTGATAAGACAATAGATGATGAGTTAATCTATGAGCCTGAGATGTCTTATGTTGATTCTGTATTTGTTTTTATCGACTCTGCAGAATCAGAACATAATAAAGCTCCTGTTGAGAGACAATTTAGCAATGAAAAATGGACTTATAATAAGGTTAATGATTCGCTTGAAATCGTTGTGATTACTTATTCTAAACATAAAAAATTCTATTCTGAAGAATATATTTTATTGAACAGTTCACTCATATATGCAATTGAATGGGTAGAGTATATATCCGGAGAGGATATCACTTCATGGAATTGTGAATACTTTATTAAAGAAAACGAAATTGTTGATTATAATTCATTAGGTCATGGTGAAACAGAGTCTGATGAATGGGAACCTGAATCTATTTTTGACCAATGGGAGTTGCGTGAAGAGCTATTTAATGAAGTTTCGGAGAGATAAAAGCTAAGCTTGTTTTAACAAGTTAGTTAAAGCAGTATCCAAATCGTCAAACTCTAAGTTGAACCCGGTGGCTTTAAGCTTAGAATTGTCAATTCTACTTCCTTCTAAAATTATTTGAGCCATTTCGCCAAATAAGAGCTTGAGCATGAACGCTGGAACTTTTGGGACCCATAATTTTTTATCCAATGCTTTGGCAACGGCTTGCGTCATTTCTAAATTGGTGGTGTGTTGTGATGAGACTGCATTATAGCTACCACTGAAGTTTGTGTTTTGCAAGGCATGTAAATAAATCGCACACAAATCATTAATATGAATCCAAGGCATATATTGTTTTCCTGAACCTAAAGCAGAACCAATTCCCATTTTAATAGGCTTTATTAATTTTTCTAACGCACCACCGCTATTACTTAAAACAACACCAGTGCGTAACGCTACAACGCGGTTGGCAACGGATTCCATTTCAAAGGCCTTTTTCTCCCATTGCACGCTTATGTCTGCTAAAAAATCTGTCCCTTTTGGGTCATTTTCATTAAATATATTTGGGGTGGTTTTAGTGCCGTAATAACTGATTCCTGATGCGGATATAAACGATTTTAATTGTCCTTTTTGCAAATGTTTTTGAAGAAGAGTTAAGGTGCCAACTCTACTGGATAAAATTCGCTTTTTACGTTCTGTTGTCCACCTGCCTTCACCAACATTTTCTCCTGCCAAATGAATAATATGATCAACACCTTCAACTGCTTTAATATCTAGTTCTTGATTGTTTAAATTCCATTTAAAAGTAGGGTGCTTTTCATTTCCGCTAACTGATCGTGATAAATGCCTAACAGCATATTCATTTTCAACAAGTAATTTGGATAATGCTTGCCCAATTAAACCACTTCCGCCTGTAATTAAAACTGATTCCATATTTTAAAGTAACTGATAATTTATGCGTAAAAATTTATTTTAACAAATCAATAACGTTAACCTCCAAAATTCTCAAGAGCAGTCTTGTATGTTGCAATTGCTCTAGCACGTGCCATTTTATGTTCAACTATTGGTGTAATATAATTGTTTGGCTCAAAATCAGGAATCCAACGTTTGATATAGTCAAGGTTTTTGTCAAATCTCTCTTGCTGTAAAGTAGGATTGAAGACCCTAAAGTATGGGGCAGAATCACACCCTGTTCCTGCTGCCCATTGCCAGTTGCCATTGTTTGATGCTAAATCAAAGTCTAATAATTTCTCCGCAAAATATGCCTCTCCCCAGCGCCAATCAATTAATAAATGCTTAATTAAAAAACTGGCCACAATCATTCTTACTCTGTTGTGCATAAAACCTGTCTCATTCAATTGTCGCATACCGGCGTCAACAATTGGATATCCCGTTTTGCCTTCGCACCATAATTTAAAATCGACTTCATTATTCCGCCATTCAATATTTGCATATTTTTTCTTGAATGGAGCGTCTATAACGTATGGGAAATGTGCTAGTATTTGTGAGAAAAAATCTCGCCAAATAAGTTCAGATATAAAAGTGTCATTTTTTGGTGTTGCATACGCTACTAAACTCCTTAAACTGATTGTTCCAAAACGTAAATGATGTCCTAGGCGGGTAGTTTTGTCAATAAAAGGAAAGTCTCTATGTTCGTCATAATTTTCAACGCCTTTTAAATCATAAGCGAAAGAATTTGATTTGCTTTCAGAAAACCCAATTGAATGGAGAGATGGAAAGGCAAAATTGCTTTTTGCGTATTTACGATTCAATTCATCTTGCTTTTTAGGAATAACAACGTTTGTTTTTGCAAACTTCTCTAACCATTTTCTTTTGTAAGGTGTATAAATAGTGTAAGGTGTCCCGTCTGCTTTTAAAATTTCATCTTTTTCAAAGAAAACATGATCTTTAAAATCATAATAACTAACACCATTTGATTCCAATAAAAATTGAACCTTTTTATCTCGCTCAATTGCCATTGGCTCGTAATCTCGATTGGTATATATGCTTTGAATTTCGAATTTCTTCAATAATTCAGTCCAAATTTCAATAGGGTCACCATGTTCAACGAGTAGACTTGAATTATGGGACTTAAGTGATATGTTGAGTTTTTTTAAAGCTTGCCAAATGAATGATACTCTAGCATCATCTTTTGATAGTTTGTCTAAAATTGTGGTGTCAAAAATAAAAACGACTTGTACATTCGTGTTGTTTTGCAATGCAGCTTTAAGTCCTGTGTTGTCATTCAGTCTCAAGTCTCTTCTTAACCAAAAAAAAGTTGTTTTTTCCATTTGATTAGTTAACAAATATAGTGGCTAATTGTTCTAATAGTTTGATTATTATTTGCGTTTTTAATGATTAATTCTGCGAATAATAATTGTGAACTGTATTAAGTGATGGAATGCTGAATTCATTACTTCTGCTGCTCTATTTTTGAATATGTTAAAATGGATAATTCCTCTTGTTGTACTTGCCGCATGTGCTAAATCAAATCCTGAACCCATTCAAGAGCAAGGAGTGATAATGGAATATCGATCTGAATTAATAGTCCCAAAAGAAGTTGTAAGGGAATCTTTGGACAAGCTAAAATCCGTTTGTTTGCCAGATGTTAATGAAAAATTCACGGCTTTAAAAAAGGAAGGTAGTAACAATGTAGGTGTGTATGAATATTTGATTAGCCATTTGGATTCATTAGCGGAGCGAACTATTTTAGAAACGGATGATTTTTGGGGACCAACAAAATGGGAGCAACAATTTAAAAATGGTGTGCTTTTTAAAGCTTTAATATTTGTTGAAGTAGGTTTTGGAGGTGAATTACATACTAAATGCCGAGACAAGGATGCCTTTTTTTCTGTAATTAGTAAAGTAATTGAAAGAAGTAGTCAAAAATTAAGTGAATGGGGAAGTGAGTATGTATGGAAAAATGATTCCACTTTATATGAACCCAAAACTGAACTTGAAGGATGCCATTATTATATAAAAATGGATGAGAAAGGATATTACCTTTTAACTTGGACCTGTGCGTGTT
This sequence comes from uncultured Crocinitomix sp., assembly GCA_937136425.1. GTDB lineage: Bacteria > Bacteroidota > Bacteroidia > Flavobacteriales_D > Crocinitomicaceae > Crocinitomix. The sequence continues at coordinate 9,484 of CAKZON010000060.1, read as the reverse complement.
GATTCATTAAGAATCAAAATAGTATTAGATTCAATGAAAGAAGTTATATTGACAAAGAATGATGTCAATGGAAGTTATAGTTGAAGAAATGTCCTATTTTAAACGTTGGAAAAAATGTCTTTCGATTAATGTTTTCCTTATTCGTCTAGCGTTACTTGTATTCTTTGTTATAATGCTTTTTAATGTGCAAGATTATTATTGGAAATACTTCTTTATCCATGGACTCGTAATTATCATTGGGCTTTTTTTTGTTGATTTTGTGATTTCTGCATTCGTTTCAAGAAAATTCATAACTAAGATTGAACTTAATCAAAGTAGCATTTGTGTCGATTATCAAGATTTTAATTCAGCCAAGACGGTCTCTATTAATTTAGAGGATTTAACTTATGGTCTATACCTAAAAAATCGTTGGGTAAAATTCGAAGAACTTGCCTTGTTTGAGAAAAATAATAGGATTATTAGTCAGTATCAGTATGGTAATTGGACCAACTTGGAAACTACTAATTTAATTGAAAAGTTAAAATCCTTAGGAGTAAGGAGACCGTTAGGAGAGAATATGTGATAATTTAATCAAACTATTCATCTGCCAAATTGCTGCTCAACCATTGTTTCATGCGTTTCAACTCTATTCCCTTGGCTTCAGCCAAACGTTCAACCTGATCAGTTTTAACCTTTCCTACTCCAAAATAGTGAGCGTCAGGGTGTGCAAAATACCATCCACTTACTGATGCTGCAGGCATCATAGCCATTGATTCGGTTAGAGAAACGCCTGTTAATTCTTCGGCGTTTAATAGTTCAAACAGACCTGGTTTCTCTGTATGGTCAGGGTTGGCCGGATAACCAGGTGCAGGTCTAATTCCGCGATATTTTTCTTTAATTAAATCAGCTTTGTCAAGCGGCTCTGATTCATATCCCCAGTAGGACTGACGCACTAATTCGTGTAGCCGCTCTGCAAAAGCCTCTGCCAGTCTATCGGCCAGTGCTTTTAGTAAAATAGAGTTATAATCATCATGATCGGCTTCAAATTCCGCTACCTTTTTTTCAATACCTAAACCTGTTGTTACAACAAATCCTCCAATATAATCTTTTATGCCACTTTCTTTTGGCGCAATAAAATCGGCAACGCAAACATTACTGGCTGCTTTTGCTTTTTTTAATTGTTGACGCATGCCAAATTGCGTATGCAAAACTGTATCTCGATTATCGTCAGCATAAATTTCAATATCGTCATCATTGATCGAGTTTGCAGGCCAAATACCAACACTTGCTTTTGCTGTTAACCATTTTTCGGAAATTATTTTGTCCAACATTATATTGGCATCACGAAACAATTTGCTGGCTTCTTCACCCATAGTTTCGTGCTCTAAAATGGCCGGATATTTACCTCGTAATTCCCAAGTGTGAAAAAATGGTGTCCAATCAATATATTCACGCAATTCATTTAGGTCATAGTCACTTAACTGCTCAATTCCAATTAGTTTTGGTGTTGCAACGTCCTCTGCTTTCCATTCAATATTGAATTTGTTTTGTCTAGCTTCTGCAAGTGGTAAAAACTTTTTGAATCCTTTTTTCTTAGCATAATTTGTCCGAACAGTTTCATATTCCTGTTTGATGTTTTCAATAAATCCATCTTTTTTATCGCTAAGTAAATCGCTCACTACGGTAACGGATCTAGATGCATCCAATACATAAATGGTTTGCCCCTTAGTATAATGTTGATCAATTTTTACTGCCGTGTGAACTTTAGAAGTAGTTGCTCCTCCAATTAATAAAGGTAAATCCATATCTAAGTATTCCATTTCCTTAGCAACGTGTACCATTTCATCTAATGATGGAGTAATTAAACCACTTAATCCAATGACGTCAACTTGGTGCTCTTGTGCGGCAGCTAATATTTTATTTGCCGGTACCATCACTCCTAAATCTATAATGTCATAATTATTGCAGCCAAGTACTACAGAAACAATGTTTTTTCCAATGTCATGAACATCTCCTTTAACAGTTGCCATTAACACTTTCCCTTTCGAACGGTTTTCAGTTTTCGAGGCTTCGATATACGGCAATAAATAAGCAACTGCCTTTTTCATTACTCGGGCTGATTTTACTACTTGGGGCAAGAACATTTTACCTGCTCCAAAAAGATCTCCAACCACATTCATTCCATTCATCAAAAAGCCTTCAATAACTTCAATAGGCTCATCTACAACCTGTCGCGCTTCTTCTACATCTTCCTCTATAAAATCAGCAATTCCTTTTACTAATGAGTGTGTTAACTTGTCTTGCAAATTGCCTTCACGCCATTCTAAATTTACCACTCTTACTTTGCCAGTTCCTGTTACAGTTTCAGCAAACTCTAGCAAACGTTCAGTGGCATCATCTCTTCTGTCAAGTAATACGTCTTCAACGTGAGTTAAAAGGTCTTTCGGAATATCATCATAAACTTCCAACATAGCTGGGTTTACAATTCCCATGTCTAAGCCTTCATTGATAGCATGATATAAGAATGCAGAGTGCATGGCTTCTCTAACAATATTATTTCCCCTAAAAGAAAAAGAAACATTACTAATTCCTCCGCTAACATGAGCGCCCGGCAAGTTTTCTCTAATCCACCGAGTGGCTTGGAAAAAATCCATAGCATTTTTTCGGTGTTCTTCCATTCCTGTTGCAACAGGAAAAACATTAGGGTCAAAAATAATATCTTGAGGAGGAAACTTTACTTCATCTACCAGAATGCGGTATGATTCTTCACATATTTGGACCCTACGTTGATAAGTGTCTGCTTGTCCCAATTCATCAAACGCCATTACTACAACAGCAGCTCCATATTGACGAATCTTTTTTGCTTCAGCAACAAACTTCTCTTTTCCTTCTTTTAAACTAATGGAGTTTACAACACATTTTCCTTGTACGCATTGCAATCCAGCTTCAACAATGTCCCATTTCGAAGAATCAATCATGATTGGAACACGGGAAATGTCAGGTTCAGATGCGATTAAATTCAAGAATTTAACCATTGCTTCTTTACCATCAATCAATCCATCATCCATATTGATGTCTATGATTTGAGCACCACCTTCAACTTGGTCTCTCGCAATAGAAAGGGCTTCGTCAAACTCTTCATCTTTAATTAGACGAAGAAATTTTCGAGATCCTGCAACATTTGTACGCTCACCAATATTCACGAAATTGGATGCGGCAGTAACCTCTAAAGGTTCTAGTCCGCTCAGCTTCATGTTTGGAAGATGTTCCCATTTGTAAGCATATGTGCCGCTATATTCAGGATGTAAACTCATTCTTTTTAATTTTCAATATGGAATTAATGATCAACTCAAAGTGTGTATTGTATGCTACAAGATCAACTGCCTTTGAGTAAAAGCAATCTATAATTTGTTGTGTTACGCAAATATTACATTAATACGCTCCAGTTGTCATCTCCACCTTGGCTAGCCCAATCTTTGAATCTTTCTTTTCCGCCACGCGCAGCCCAATCAGAGTCAATAGTTAATTTTGAACTAATTCCTCCACGCGGATTGCAAATCATCATGAGTCTTAATCTTTCCGGATCAAAAGTTTCCATTAGGTGATCATAAAAAATATTAATCAGTCTTTCATAAGAAACAACAATGTCACGTAAGTGATAAGAATATTGCTTCAATGATTTTAGTTCCATTATCTTGTCTTTTGGATAAAACGTAATGTAAATGGCAGCAAAATCAGGTTGTTCTTGAACACCTAAAAAAGTGAATTCTGGAATCTTGATTTTAATTTCGTAAGCTTCTTTGGTTGGATTTGGTAAAGCAACAAGAATTGACTTGTCAATCTCTTTAAACAATTTTGGCATTTTTTATTTATTTATAATGAATATTTAGTAATTCTGATTTTAAACGGAATAATTGGCGGCTAAATCAGCCATGGCTTTGATATGACCTGGTGTTGTTCCGCAACATCCACCAACTATATTAACTAGGCCTTCATCTAAGAATGTTTTAATCTGGTCAGCCATTATTTCTGGAGTTTCGTCATATTCTCCCATCTCATTTGGTAATCCAGCATTAGGGTGTGCACTTGTGAAAAAGGGAGCTTTGTTTTTTAATATTTGCAAGTAGGGACGAAGGGCACTTGCACCAAGCGCACAGTTAAGTCCTATGCTCAATAAATTGGCGTGTTGTACAGAAATTAAAAAGGCCTCAGTAGTTTGTCCAGATAAGGTTCTACCACTTGCATCTGTAATTGTTCCTGAAACCATTATAGGCAAATCAGTGCCAAGTTCAGTTTGAACATCTTCTATAGCAAAGAGTGCGGCTTTGGCATTTAGCGTGTCAAAAATTGTTTCAACTAATAACAAGTCAGAACCTCCTTTGATTAATCCTTTCACCTGCTCCGAATAGGCCTCAACCATCTTGTTAAAAGAAGTGTTTCTAAAACCTGGGTCATTTACATCAGGTGAAATGGATAAGGTAACATTCGTTGGTCCAATTGAGCCTGCAACAAATCGGGGTTTATTAGGGTTTTTTGCCGTAAATTCCTCACAAACTTCTTTAGCGATTTTTGCTCCGTAGTAGTTAATGTCGTACGCGGCTTTTTCTAAATTATAATCTGCTTGCGCAATTGTGGTTCCGCTAAATGTATTGGTTTCAATAATGTCAGCACCCGCTTCTAGGTATTCTGCATGTATTGCTTTAATAACATCTGGGCGCGTTAATACTAATAAGTCATTATTTCCTTTTAACGAATCGGGATGATCTTCAAACCAATTCTTGCGGAAATCTTCCTCCTCTAGCTTATAACGTTGTATCATGGTGCCCATAGCACCATCTAGTACTAAGACACGTTTTTTTAATATTTCTCTAATTTCATTCATAATCTGAATGAAAAGTAGTTTGACCGGAAATTCGTTTAATAGCGAATGCTGAAATCTTATAGTGTTCTAACACAATTGTGTCAAACTGGAATTGGCACCTTATCCTCATTTACATGAGTTCGGTTGCCAAGGTTTCAAAGGGCCGGTCCCTCCACCTTTCTTTATAAGTACATTAATAAATTAAGAACTGGTACAAAGTTAAGTCTAATCTTTTTAATTGCAAAGAAATTTGAATAAAGTTAATTGATTCAAAATAAATTGGATTTTGATTAAGGTTGTTATAAAGCGCTCGCTTGATTATTTAAGTCAGTCGATTTAAATGTACCTGTTCGTCGAAAAAAGAGTGTTAATTCTAAAAAAAAGTTTGCGCCAAGTTTAATTAATTCATACATTAAAAAAGAAGGACAAAAGATAGCTTCAGACCAACTATTCTTAAGTAATTAGCCGCATTCTGTGGGTGTTCTTCTATGCTGTAACCCCTACCTAAAACCAATTGAAATGATGAAATTATTTGCGTTACTCATTGTATTTATTAGTTCTTCATTTATTAGCCTTGCACAAGATTGCGGATGTGATTATTTTGTACCGTCTTTGGATGAATTTTTTGATGGAACTTCTGTTTTACCAGGAGAGGTCATTTGTTTGGAAAGTGGTGATAGGGGGAAGTTGAGGTTTGTAAATTTAGAAGGATCTGACGTCAATCCAATTCAAATAAAAAATTGTGGGGGACTTGTTAATGTAGAAGCAACTGGAGCAAGTGTGGGGATTGAATTTCTGGCTTGCGATTATGTTGAGTTAACAGGAACTGGGGAAGATGACGAAATAAATGGGATTCATGTTAGTGGTCCTGATCGATATGGTGTTTATTTTTCTGATTTATCTAATCACTTTAAAGTCGATCATATTCAGATTGAAAATACGGGAAGTGCTGCGTTTTGTTCAAGGGACAATCCAAGGTGCGATTTAACAGCCAATGAGGGTATGTTTGAATTGGATGGTTGTCATATTTCAAATTTGATGATTTCAAATTGCGGCGGTGGTATAGAAGTAGGGCATCCAAGTTTTCGATATGGAATGGTAGATCCTGAATGTGGTTTGCTTTTCCCTTATGGAATTAATGATTTATTGATTGAGAATTGTAATATATCAAATGTACTAAGTGCAGGTATTTCATTGTACGGTTCGAACGCAATTATTCGTAGCAATTCAATTAGTGAAACAGGAACTTCAGGTATTGTTCTTTCCATGGAGTCGAATGTGGTAGTTGAAAAGAATAGGGTTTTTAACACCGATCATTATGGCGTTAAGGCTGAAAAGGGAGGCTTTTTCGAATTTTATAATAATGTATTTTATAATAATGGAACGATTGGAACAGGTGCAGTTTGGGTTGAGTTTTTTACCGTCGAAGGAGCAATAGGTCATAATAAATTAACTTTTAAGCACAATACACTAGTTAATTCTGAGACATATAATCTAACGATTGAGAATACTGAGCACGCCTCGGAGGAAAGTAAGATTGAGAACAATATTTTTGTTGATGCCTATGTTATTGAGCCCGATTTGTCCGAATATGCCCCCTATATATTCTTTACGCCTTCAGATTTGTTTACCGTAAATAATAATCTTTACAGTGTAACAACTGATGAGCAAAGTTTTGTGGATGCAGCAGCAAGTGATTATCGTTTAACGCATGAATCGGTTGCTATAAACTATGGTTTAGAAAGTGATTTAACTCAAGATCATATTAATGAGCATAGAAATTTAGCAGGTGCTCCAGATGCAGGAGCGTATGAGTATGTCCCTGAGCCAATTGCTTATTTTGACCGAATTCCATTGGTAGGGTTGTATGTAGATGATTTTAAAAATATTTTGGGAGATGAAATAGCAGAAACAAGCTTGCTGGAGTTTGCTCAGGACAATGGTTTTAATTACTTATTGCTGTATAACTTGTCTTATATCCACACGCATAAATATGATTTGACAGATCCTGATGAAGCAATTATATTGGCTAACTTTATTGAGCGAGCTAAAACTGATTATGGAATTGCACAAGTGGGCGCAGTGGGTGAAAAAAATGCTTCATTTGATAAGGTGGAGGTTTTTAATACACTCTTTGGTGACAGCTGGTTTCAAAAGATTGATGTGCTAAACCTGGAGTTTGAATTTTGGACAGATGTACTAAGTGATGTCTTTGGTTATTATTGCGAAAATTATTTGGAACCCGGTGGGTATCCGTGCACAAATGCTGGTGCTTTTGATTTTTATAGAGATCAATTAGAGCTAATTGACGAACGTGCGCATGAGATGGGAATCATCAGTGAAATTTATTTGGGTTATACCTCAGACGAAGAATCAATAGCGTTGGGTGAGCGGGTAGATCGAATTTTACTACACCATTACAGAACGAATCATGTTTATGGTGACGGATCAAGTATTTACAATTACCATACTTATAGAATTCGAGCAATAGCATTATCAGAACGTAAACCTGCAGTGATGCCAATTTTTTCTTCAAGGTCGTATCATATGGGACCATGGTTAGAAGATCATAGTTTGCACGAAGCTATGGAAACTTGGCTTTATGGTATAGATGGTTATTATGATGATGATTCAGAAGGAGTAAGCGAGTTGCCAATTTCTGGAAATATTTGGTATCGATATACAAGCTTTTTAGATATTGGTGGGGCGCCGCACATGCCAATTCAAAATGGAACAGGAGAAGCAAATCCTGATATTGAAATATCGCAAAACTTAGTAAGAGAGGAGTTAAGCATTTCGCTTGAATTAAGTGATTATGAAGTGACGAATTATGGACAAATTCATACCATTCAAGGTGATTTAATTATGCAATTTGAATTAACAGAAAGTCTAAATAAAATTAAAACGAATCAACTGATGGCAGGGATATACATATGTTCCGTATTCAACGTGAACGGTATCCTTAAAACAGAAAAAATTATACAACCTTGATCGCGCCTCCCGCAACAACTTTTATATAAGTTGTGTGGTCAGGGTTAATTTTTTTCTGCATAATTTTTTCCTTAATATTAAACTATTGGTTAGTTTTTCAGTCTTATTAATTGGATTGGAGACATTCTTACCTCATTACAATTTATAGTTACATGAAATTAACAACACGCGACAAATATCATTTGCATGCTAGGGCAGAGTTTTTTGCAAGTCATCAAAATATTGTGAAATATGATGATTTAGACAAAGCCGTTGATGCAATATTTAAGGCACAAAATTTAACAGAGTTAACGTTGGATTTGCCAAAATGGGACCCTAAAAAAAATAAAAATCTTTCGCAAAAACAAAAGAAAGAATTACGCAGAACTCGACAAAGACAAGTTCATGAATTAAATTATAAATGGTTTAGACAAATGTTATGCGAAAACCATGGTTTGATAGAGAAAATGACTTTGTTTTGGCATGGGCATTTTGCATGCAATACAAAAACGAATCCGTACGCAACAATTGAGTTGAATAATATTTTACGTACCAATGCATTGGGTAATTTTAGAGATCTTTTATACGCTGTTTCTAAATCTGCTGCAATGATTGCTTATTTGCATTTGCGCCAAAATAAAAAAGGAAAACCTAATGAAGATTTCGCTAGAGAATTATGTGAACTGTTTACGTTAGGTCGTGATGTAGATTATACAGAGAAAGACGTAACTGAAATAGCGCGTGCATTTACAGGTTGGACAACTGATGCTTATGGAAAGCATATTGTAAATGATAGGCAGCATGATAATGGCGAGAAGTTGATTTTTGGCGAATTAGGAAATTTTTCTGGGGAGGATGTGCTGGAAATGATTTTGAAAAATCCGAATTGTGCAAAGCTGATTGCGGAAAAGGTATATCGTTTTTTTGTGGCAGAAAAATTGAACGAAGAGCATGTAGCAGAGTTATCTAATGCACTTTATTCATCTAATTACGACATAACAGTAATGATGAAAAGCTTGTTTAAAGCCGAGTGGTTTTTCAAGGCTCAAGGAAGAATAGTCAAAAGTCCGATAGAGTATTTAGTAGGTGTTGGCAAAGCTTTTGATTTGAAATTTCCGGATGAAAAATCAGTAAGAAGAATTCAGCAGTATTTGGGGCAGGTTTTATTTGAACCGCCAAACGTGGCAGGTTGGGCCGGAGGAAGAAGGTGGATTGATGCTTCACGCTTTGCATTGAGATTAAGGCTTGGTTCATTGATTCTAAATAAAGGATATATAATGGATGAGCTTAGCCCTGAACTAGACGCCCAAATCTCAAAAAAAACGAAACGTAAAGATTTGAAATTTTTTGAAGAGGTGGATTGGGATGTGTTTTGGAAAAAAAATAAGGATGCTTCCGTTTTTGATTTGCTCATTCGCAATGAAAATTCAAATTTAAAGTCGGCTTACGATAATAAGGATACAAAAACAATATTAAGGTTGTTGAGCACACCCGATTTTCAACTTACCTAGTGTTTAATTAGCAATTAGCAATATGGGGTTTTGTTGAAAAAATAACATGAATGCAAAAATGTTCAAACGGAAAAGTGTTTTTTTCATAATTGAACATTGAACATTGAACATTGAACATTGAACATTGAACATTGAACATTGAACATTGAACATTGAACATTGA